>JBKPQM010000091.1:0-37246 GCA_046734095.1 Actinomycetota bacterium
GGCGGAATCCCTGGAAATCTGGACCGTTCGTGTAGGCTCTGGCGACGTCTGCGGGTGTAGTTCAATGGCAGAACATCAGCTTCCCAAGCTGACAGTGCGAGTTCGATTCTCGTCACCCGCTCCGATCGAGATTCACCTTACGTAGCAAGCAAAGGGCACCGTCTCCGGTCTGAGAGAGGCGCCCTTTCGACGGTCAGAACCCGCCGCGTGCCATCAGCGTGCCAATAGCCGGCCGGGACCAGAGCACCCGCTGCTCCGCCGCCGCTCTCGTCGTCCTGGTCATGGTCGAGGAGCTGGGCGGCTATGTGCTCAGCGATGGACTGCCGTCGCGCCGGCGGCCGGGGCGGGTGCGGGCGGCGGCTGCCGACCCTCGCGGCGGCGTCGGCACGCGTGACTACCTCGGCTGGCGACCGCCGGGCAGCGCAGCCTGGCGCGAACGGAGTTGTTCAAGGGTCGACCGCAGCACGGCGCGAACCAGCTCATCGAGCGCCTGCTCGACTGATCGGTCTTCGCAGGTCGCGGCGAGCACCGTGTCGAACGTGGGCCCTGTCGTCGCCTGCATCAGCTCATCGAGAGACTCGATCGCCGTGCTGAGCTGTTGCGAGGGCTCTGCGATCCCGAGCGCGGATCGCCAGGCGGCACCCGGGCGCGCATCCGCCATGAGTGCCGGGATCTGCTCAGGAGCGTGGGCCAGGGCTTCTGCGACCGCCTCCGCCCACCCGGTCAGGACTGTGAGGTCTTCGACGTCGAGGACTCGGGGCAAGGTCGCCCCGGCGGCGGCCAACGAGGATTTCGGGCCGGCGTCGGAGGCGTGGATCTGGTGCACGGCAGCACCGAAATAGTGCGTCCCGGTGTCGACAGGCCGGCGGCCATCAGCGGTGCGGCGGATCGCGCGCGAGCCGCATGCCGTCAGGAGCACCGCCTGCGCGCCGGGCTCGAGCGGAATCTCGCGTAACCCTTGGTCGGAGTCCTTCAAGAGCGCGACGATCGGAGAGGCCTCGTGCCCCAGTGGCCGGCTCCGCCGCGCCATCGCAAACGAGGTCAAGGTGAGCACGACCGATCCTGGGTCGTCGGCGCACACGCTCGCATAGCGGGCCGCCCACCGGGATGCCAGCTGCGGTCCGTCGAGCAGGACCGTCCAGACGACGGTGGGGCCGACGGCCCGGATGACGCTGGCGATCTCGTCGCTCTCGGCCAGGTCCTGGCACACGAGCGAGACGATCGTGATCTCCTCGCCCACGGACACGAACTGCAGCGACCGCGGCGGTACCTCCATCGCCTCCCACCACCGCACGTGCGGGTGAAGGGCCCCTGCCAGGTGGTACTGGTAGATCTGGCTCTCATCGAGCGACCACCGATGATGCTTGTTCTGGCGGATGTGAAACCACTGCCGGCCGGGGCCGTCGGGCGGCCCTGCGCCCTTTCGCAGCCGCGGATTCACGCCCGTATGCACCCAGTTGCAGCCGAGCCTCCCCGGGCGTGGCGGGCGCTGACGGACCCCGGCCGTGAGCATGACTACGCCGTGCCGGTCCAGGACAGCCTCGAGCTCGTCGATCTCGGTCTCATCGATGGCGGCCTCGGGCAGCACCACGACGTCGACGTCGTCGACCTCGTCCAGAGCCGCGATGAGCACACGATCCAAGAGGTCCAGGTCGAGCCGCTCGGCGGGGGCGAACTCGAAGAATCCGATCGGGTCTCGCTCCAGCCGCTGCACCGATCCCGCCAGCGCACGAAAGTCGGACTCGCGGACCCGCAGCGGCCACGGCAGCAACAGCAGGTTGACGTATTCCGCCCGCGGGTCGGTCCCGAGGTGGCGGCCGGCAGCTTGTGCCAGGAGGCTTCGAGTCCGGCTCCCTGCACGCACGCGTAGCGCGAGAACGCGGGTCGGCCCGTCGGCGGCGTACGGACCTTTGGCAGGACCCGCACGCGCCGCGGCGCAATTCGCGCCAGGGATCCCGTCCTGGCCAGCAGCTCCCGCGCTCGGGCGCGGTACCCGGCGCCCCGTCCGTCAGCGCGCTCGGTGGCGCTGCCCAGCCCGGCTCACGCCTCGTCAGCCATCGCATGCAGTGCCAGCAGCGCCGTGCAGACCCGCCAATCGCGCCCCTGCGCCAGATCGGCTAGCGGCAGATCGGCGCGCTCGAGCGCGACACCCCATTCCTCGGCCAGCATGCTCGGCACAGAATCGCTGCGATCCTCGAGCCACACGGTCCACGCCCGGCCCGCGTCCACCACAGCATCGGACCAGTCACGAGCGCCGGCAGGTGGCCACCGCACCCCCTCCGGAGGCGACAACGCGAATCGGAACGCCTCCGAACGATCGAGCAGCACATTGGTGAGTGCGAACACATCGGGCGGCCACGCGAGCAACTCGTCCGTGAACCCGACACCACTGATCGCCCGCCAAGTCGAGGCCAGCGTCGGAGGCTCGGCCCGCGCACCGCTCTGCCGGACATCTCCAGCAATCACGCTCATCCGCGCCCCCGGCACGTCATCCGTCGGTGCGGCGCTTCCATCCCCAGAGCTCGTCTCATCAGCCTCGCAGAGCGCGCCGAACGGTGACTCTCACTCCGTCCAGCACCGCCATCACGACCCGATACCGCTGCCCGATGACTGACAACGCAACGAGCACCAATCCGGCCTTCCGCCGCCGACTCCAAAGACGACAAGAGCCGATCACGACCAGCGGCGTCATGGCGGCCACTTTAGGTCAGCTCCACGTCGCGACTGCCAGCTACCGGGTCACTGCCATACCGATTACTGAGTAGCACGTTGTTTCGGCAGCTACGGCACGCGCCATTTGACCAAGCCGCGGGGTCAGTCGCAGCACTCCTCACCGCGCCAGGACTCGATGCCCTCATTGACCGCAACGGCCGCGACGATCAGGGCCATGATCGGGTCGGCCCACCACCAGCCGAGCCATGAGTTGAGGACCAGCCCGAGCAGCACCGCGCCGGCCAGGTAGGCGCAGAGTAGGTTCTGCGTTCCCTCACCGGTCGTAGCGCCCGAGTCGAGACGGCGGCCGAGGCGATGCTTTGCCATCCCCAGTGCGGGCATCAGGGCCAGGCTCAGCGCTGTGACCACAATGCCCAGCACCGATGTTTCGGGGTGGGCGCCGGTGACCAATTTGTTGATCGCCTCGGCGGCCACGTATGGCGCGAGCAGCCAGAAGGACACTGCCACCGCCCGTTGTGCGCGGTGCTCAGCCGTTTCCGAGAGCGCGCGCGAGCCGGTGAACCGCCAGATCACGATGACGCTCGCCAGGCCCTCAACCACACTCGACAGCGCCCATCCGATCAGCGCGATCGACCCGGCAGTGATCCCCGCGACCAGGCCCAGGGCGCCCTCCACCGTCATCCACGCCAGGCTCACCCACGACAACACGACTGCCTGGCGCGCCGTCTGCTGCCAACGGGCGCTGCGGACCGATGCGTGCGTCTCGTCGTCACGGACCAACTCGCCGGCCACACGAGGATCCTATGGTCCGGCTCCCCTACCGGTGAGAGCAAAGCGCCGACCGATCCCCGACCGGCTAAGCAAGACGACAGCCACGAACGGCGAACGGAAGACCGGGGAATGCATCCAGTGATGACAAGACCGCCTGCGCCGATCCGACGTTACCCGTGACGGCGCGCCGGACGGCGGCGCCGATGAACCGAGGGAGGTCCCCGATGACCAAGGTAGTGCTGGATGTGTCAATGTCTCTGGACGGATTCACGACTGGGCCGAACGTCAGGCAGAAGGAACCCATGGGTGACGGCGGCGAAAGGCTGCACGACTGGATGGCCGGAACCGGGCCTGACGGCGAGGTCGACATCGGCGTCCGCCGAGAGGTGGACGCGGCGGTCGGAGCCGCCATTATCGGCCGGCGCACCTTCGACCTCGGCGTGGGGCCGTGGGGCGGCACACCCTGGCCCGGCGTCCCAAGTTTCGTCGTCACCCACCGGATCAGGGAGGACCTGCTCGGCGACAATGGCGGGACGTTCGCTTTCGATGGGCTGCAGGCCGCGGCCCGGCGCGCCAAGGATGCCGCGGGCGACAAGGACGCCCTCGTACTCGGTGCAGGCATCGCCCGGCAGCTGCTCAGGGCCGGCCTGCTTGATGAGATACGCATTCACCTCGTCCCGCTCCTGATGGGCGAGGGCACGCCGCTGTTCGCCGGTGAGCAGGCCGAGCTGGCCCCAGCGGGGAAGGCCGTCGCCAGCACAGTGACCCACCTGCACTACCGCGTCCCGAAGCCGGGCTGACAGCGCGGGGCCGAGAGAATGTCGAAGGTGACGCTAGCGCTGTAGGTGAACTCGGAGCGCGTTGTCCAGGTCGGCCATGAGATCGGTGGGCACCCGACCGACCGCGGGACCGACGCGCTCAACCGCCACGGAACGTATCTGTTCGGCTTGTGCCTTCGAGTTGACGGCCAGCCCGGTGGCGTCGCGTGTCGCGGTGGCGTTGGCGCGGTCATTGCTCACGATCACGCCGGGTCGTCGCTTGTTCGCCTCGCTTCCCTGCGCCGGGTTCAGATCGATCAGACGGATCTCGGGACCGACGGAGACCGGCAACACCCCTACGCCGGGTACTGGTCGTGGCGCGCCCAGAGGGCGACCCACTCGTCCGGCGTGAGCTCGCGGCCGGAACGGCCGATCTCGGCGAGTTCTTCGAAGTACGTTTCGCGCGGCGGCCCGGGTGCGAACAGGATCAGCATCGAGGCCGGTTCGCCGCTGACGTTGTGGAAGGCGTGGATGCCTCCCTGCGGCACGTACAAGAAGTCGCCCGGGCGGGCGTTCACCCACTCGGCGCCGTCGAATAGTGAGACCGTGCCGCTCAGAATGTAGAACGATTCCGAGAACGTCTTGTGAAAGTGCGCGTCCGGCCCACCGCCCTGCGGCCCCATGTTCCACTCGAACAGGCCGTACTGGTATGTGGTGACGTTGCCGGGTGCGACGAACTGGACGGTCGTGCCGGAGCGCATCGCCAACTCGGGCACGTCTCGCAGCAGGCGGCGCACCGCACTGACCTCGCCCACGTCCTTCGCGTATGACATGAGGATCAGCCAACCATGTCCGCCTCGCCGAGCGAGTCAGGCCAACCACGCCGATAACCGGCGAACCCGTACCCTTGTGCGAGCCGAAGGCGAGGCCCATGAAGCTCAAGAAGGCACGTGTTCAGAACTACTGGTCCATCCACGACACCGGATGGTTCAGCGTCGAAGACGACAAGACGGTCCTCGTCGGTCCGAATGAAGCCGGCAAGACCGCCGTACTACGCGCGTTGCAAACCGTGAACATGCCGCCCGGTCGGGGCGTCGAGTTGAATCCGCTACGCGACTATCCGCGGTCGCGCTACCGCGAGATCGATGACGGCACGATCAAGCTCTCGGACGTTGTCGTGGCCACGGCGGCGTTCACGATCGAGGATCACGACCGCGTCCTGCTCAGCGAGTACGCGCCGCATCTGGAGACCGCCACCGAGCTGTACCTGTCGCGCTACTACGACGGCACCCGCAAGTACTGGTTCGGCGACGTCCCGATGTGGACCGACTATGCCGATATCGAGAAGGCGCTCGACGTCCTACGCGCAGCTGTGCAGGTGCGCGCGATCGAGCAAGATTCGTCGACGGCGGACAGTGCCGAGGGACCTCGTCCGCGGACCGAGCGCCCCGAGGGCGGCGCGGAGGCCACGCACGCCGACGAGGCAGATGCGGGCCCCGCTGAGGCACTCGACGACCTGCGCGAGCTCACCGCCGAGTGGGAGTCCACAACCACAATCCGCGGTCGGCGGGCAATCAGCCTCGGCGAGTGGCTCGACACGGCTGCTGCCCTGCTCCCCCAGGATGACCCGCAGATCGGCGACGCCGCCGTGACGGCGCGCGCCGCGGTAACGCGGGCGGCGAACGTCGTTGAGGCGTTCGACGCGCTCGAAGGACATATCCCGTTCTTCGTGTACTTCTCGCAGTACGTGAAGGTCCAGCCGCGCATCCATCTCGGCCGGCTCGCGGTGCAGGAAGCTACAGATGACGTCGACGAGGAGTACGACTTCGGCAACCTGTGCCTGCTGCGCTATCTGGGGCTCAGCGCGCGTGAGCTGGCCGATCTGGGCCGCGGCATCCCCGACGTGCGCACCGAGTCCGGCGAGTTGATCCGGCCGAGTGCCGAGGAGGTCACCGCTTACCAGGCCCGCCTCGATCGGCGTGGCTACAAGCTCAACGCGGCCGCGATGACGCTGACGAAGGCGATCAACAAGGTGTGGGGCGACGACCGCGAACTAGACATCCTCCCGGACGGTCAATACCTGAAGGTGGTCGTCCGCAACGAGGACGGCGCCCGCGTCGAGCTCGACCAAGGCTCCGAGGGCTTCCGGTGGTTGGTGTCGTTCCACGTGGTGTTCGAGGCGCAGGCCCGCAGCAAGGAGGCGAATGCCGTCCTGCTGCTCGACGAGCCCGGCGTGAGCCTGCACGCGCTCAAGCAGGAGACATTCCGCGAGACGATCACCAAGATCGCGGCGCGCAACCAGACGATGTTCACCACGCACTCTCCGTTCATGGTCGGCAGCGACGAGATGCATCGGGTTCGCATCGTCGAGATGAAGAACCGTGACACCGGCACCGTCGTGCACCACGACTTCGCCGTCGGCGACCCTCGCAGCCTGTTCCTTCTTGAATCGCATTTCGGGTACGAGCTGGGCCGGGCGCTCTTCGAACAGCGCCGTAACCTCATCGTCGAAAGCATCAGCGATTACTGGTACTTGCTGGCCCTGTCCGACGCGGCGAAGGCACTCGGCGAGCCGGCGCTCGACGACGACGTGTCGATCATCCCGGCGGGAGACGCGGGCAAGATCGTCTACCACGCCAGCGTGTTGCACTCACGTGACGTGCGGGTGGCCGCATTGTTCGACTCGGACGTCACCGGCTCCGCTGCGGCCGAGGACGAGGCGTTCGTCCACCTGATGCGGAAGGAACGTATCTACCTGGTCGGCGACTTCTACGACGGCCCGGTCGAGCAACCCGAACTCGAAGACCTGATGCGGAGCACGCTGCTTCGAGTGGCTCGAGACGAGCTGGGCATCGACGCGTTCGAGCGGGCGTCGGCGCAGCCGGACCGATCAGTGTGTGACGTCGTGCGCGAGGGCATTGGCCCCTCGGTCACGAAGCACCGGCTGGCCAAGGCATTCATCCGTTGGATGAGCCATCACGACTGGGACGACCTGTCCGATCGCGAGCAGTACGTCGCGCAAGAACTGTTCGCCGCGGTGAACCAAGCAACGAGCTGAACCAGCCGGGACCCACCCACCCGCCACGGCTCGCTGTGGGTCACGAGCGCGTACGCGGTCGACGGGGTGCCGCTGAGCGCCGCGGCGATATTGCGTGCAATGACGGTGTCGCGAAGCGAACCGGTATCGCGGGGAGCGTTCAGCCGTGAGCACCACCCGTCGGCACGGCGTCCGCCTGCCGGATGGACTGGCACTCCGGGGTGCCCAGCCCGGCGACCACGGTCGAACTGATCTGATCGAGTTGGTCAACCTGCTCCGGCGTCAGCTGATCGATCAGGTACTTCCGTACCGTCGCGACGTGGCCGGGCGCGGCTGCCTCGAGCGCGGCGAACCCGGTATCGGTCAGCGTGGCGAGCTGCCCCCGCTTGTCGGTCTCGCAGTCGACCCGCTTGACCCAGTCGCGCTCCTCGAGCCGGGCGACGGCGTGCGAGAGTCGGCTGCGGGATGAGCGGGTGGCGTCGGCGAGCTCGCTCATGCGCAGGCTGCGCTCGGGTGCCTCGGACAGGCGGACCAAGATCTCGTAGTACGCAAGCGGCATGCTCGAATCGCGCTGGAGCTGACGGTCCAGCGCATCGAACAGCAGCGTGGTCGCGTCCAGATAAGCGCGCCACGCCCGTTGCTCAGACGGCTCGAGCCAGCGGGTCTTCGCCACATCACGACGATACGGGAATAGCCAACCTAGTAAGTAGTTGAGTGATCAATATCCGGTCGAAAGTAGGCTGCGGTCATGCCGATCCATCGTCTCAACCACGCCGTCCTGTACGTCCGTGACGTCCAGCGCAGCGTGGCGTTCTACCGCGACGTGCTGGGCTTTAGGGTCATCAGCGACATGGCCGGGCTACCCGGTGCCGCGTTCCTGCGAGCGCCCGGGTCGACGAACGACCACGACCTCGGACTTTTCGAGACCGGCGGCACTCCGGCTCCGCCCGGCACCACTGGGCTGTACCACCTGGCATGGGAAGTCGACACGCTCGACGACCTGGATGAGCTGGCCGGCAAGCTCGGCGCAGCGGGCGCTCTGGTCGGCGCATCCGACCACAGCACGACAAAGTCCTTGTACGGCAAGGATCCGGACGGAATCGAGTTCGAGATCGCCTGGATCGTCCCGGCCGACGCGCTGGACGACGAGGCCCGGGCCGGCCGGGCGCGGATCCGGCCGCTGGACCTGGCCCACGAGAAGACCCGCTATGGCGCCGACACGCTGGGCGGTGTGGGCGTCAGCCGCTGACCCTCATCGCTTGCGGTATGTCGCCGTGTAGGTCGTGTTCACCGCTGGCGCGGTGATCGTGTGGCTCTGCGGGCCCCCGTCGGACCACGAGGTGAAGTTGTACGTCGACTTGTTGAACTGCTGCGGCGACGGGGCGCTGACCGAGTTCGCCGAGCCGACGACAGCCGTCACGGAGAACGGCGTTGTGCGTGGCGCCTCGTTCACCACCATGTTGGTGAGGACGAGACCGCCCGGGTTGGTCCTGAACGTGAGCACGACCGTCCTCGGATCCAGCCGGACGCTCGTCGTCGAGGTCAGCCCGCCTGAGTCAGTCGCGGTCAGTTGCAGTTCGAGCCAGCACGGGTATTCGTGGTCCGGCGCGGCAAATGATCCGCTTGCGGCACCCGGGAACGTCTGGATCAGATGCGTGTGGCAGTCGGTCGGCGTGAAGCAGTGATGCATGATCAGCGACCAGGTGAGCGCTGACGTCGGCAGATTCCCATCCTGCACATCCGTGGCGTGTCCCGAGAAGGTGATCGTGTCGCCGACCTTCCACGTCAGGCTCGACGCGGGTGAGTCGATGATGGCGACCGGCGCCGTGTTGCCGACCGTGATAGTGAGTGACGTGGTATCGCTCGCACCCTGGTCGTCGGTGACCCGCAGGCCCGGGTGATAAACGCCCGCCGCCATGTAGGTGTACGAAGCCGTCGGGCCGGTCGCGTCGCCAAAGGTGCCATCGCCGTTGAGATCCCACGAGTAGGTCAGCGGCCGCCCTTCAGGGTCGGACGAGCCGGTGCCGTCGAAGCCGACCGTTAGCGGGGCGTTGCCGTTGGTCGGATTCGCCGTGGCCGTGGCCGTGGGGGGCTGGTTGGCGGCGGTGAAGGCGATGCGGTGGACGGTGCCGTCCTCCATGTCGACATAGAACAGGTCCCCACCGGGACCGATCTTCAGGTCGACGGGATGCCCCGCGGCGCCGCCTGTCGCGTCGACACCAACGAACGACTGCAGCCTTGAGGGGTCGGGCAGGCCGTTCGTGCCCGGGAGCATCGCCCAGATCTCGTTGCGGGTGTGGTCAGCGAAGAACAGCGCGCCGTTGTACTGCGTCGGGTACGACCCGCCTTGGTAGAAGGCCACGCCAGTGATAGACGAGCCGCCCGTGTGGCAGCCGCTGTAGTTCACCACGCACGCGCTGTGGTTGTACGTGTAGTAGGGCGCGATGACCGAGCCAGACGTCGAGTACAGGGATGAGCACAGATTGAGGCCGGCCCCTTGGTAACCGCCTTGTGGCGATGCCCCCTCGTAGCAGGGCCAGCCGAAGTTCGATGCGGTGGCACTGGCCGGCGTCGTTACGCGGTTGATCTCTTCCCAGGTGTTCCAACCGACGTCGCCGATCCACAGCTCGTCGGTACCTGGACGCTGGGTTATGCGGAACGGGTTGCGCACCCCATAAGCCACGATGCGCCGCGCGTTGGGATTCGACGAGGAAAAGAAGGGGTTACCTGGCACACCCGCACCAGTGGCCGGGTCGAGCCGCAGAATCGCGCCATCAAGGGTTGGCGGACCGTCAGTGCGGCGGACGCTCTGGCTGCGCAAGGCGCCACCCTCCGCCGTTGGCGGGGTCAGCGCGGTGCCGACCCCGCTGGGCGGATCGCCACAGGGATTTGCCTGGTCGCCGGCGTAGGTCGCGCCGTACTGACCGTAGTCGACATTGTTGAAGCTGGCGCCATCACCCCCGCTGGCGTAGAGGTATCCGTCGCGTCCAAACAGCAAGGTGCCGATCGAGTGGCTGGGGAATTGCTGGCACCAGTCGTTGATGAGCACCTGCTCGCTGCCGGTCATGACGTTTCCGTTGATCTGCAGCCGCGACAGGCGCGCCGATACCAAGCACCCGTCGGTGGTCGCGCCGGGTTGTGTTGGACAGCCGTCGTTCCAGGTAGGTGCGGTGCCGCCGATCGGCGCGTCGTACGCGTACAGCACGTAGACATAGGGGCTCGTGGGGAAGTTCGGTGGGAGCGCCAGCCCGAGCAGACCCCGATCCCAATAGTCGTCGACCTGGGTGGACAGGTCGGCAAAGGTCACCGGGTTTGTGTCGGTCAGGCTCTGGAACACCTTGATCACGCCGTTCTTCTGGGCGACGAAGATTCGCCCGTCGGCTGCGAACTGGATCGCTGTCGGATTGGTCAATCCGCTGAGCACGACCGAGTCGCGAAACCCGCTCGGCAGCGTCGACGCTGCGGCGGGCCCGTGGACGAGGAACGCACTAGCCAGCACGGTTGCCGACGTGATGATCAGCCAGCGCACACGCGCGGCTCCCCCGATTCGACGCATGCCAAACCCCCGGATCTCAGAACTCGGCGGGGGCAGCGCCGCGCGCTCCGAGTCGTCGCGACGACGCATCTATACCGCAGCGGGCGACCCGCGTCCATAGCGCACTCGACCGCTCGTGGGTGCCGGCGCCACGGCGTTGCCTCGACCGTTGAGCTAGCCGACGGTCGCGTGATCCGTTTGGATGCCGCGGCTCGCGGGTATCGCGAGGGCAGGGAGGCGACTCTGTTACGGGAGGTACCACAGTGGTAGGGCTCATTGTTTCGCTGATCATCATCGGTCTGATCGCCGGCGCGCTGGCTCGGCTGTTCGTCCCGGGACGGGACCCGATGGGTATCGGAGCAACGATCCTGCTGGGCATCGTGGGCTCGTTTATCGGCGGCTTCATCGGCTACGCCGTGTTCCACAAGGATGCCAACGAGGGGTTCTTCCAGCCCTCCGGCATCGTCGGCTCCGTCATCGGCGCCGTGATCGCTCTGCTCATTTACCGGCGTTTCAGTGGTAACCGCCGCCGCTCGCGGATGTTCACCTGATCGGAGTCCATAGACTGGGCAGGTGCCACCAGTCCGCGTGCTCCTGCTCGAACAAATCCATCCGGACGCCACCGCGCTGCTCAGTTCCGCCGGGTTCGCGGTCGAGACGCTCGACCGCGCGCTCGACGAGGGCGAGTTGATCGAGCGCATTGCCGACGTCGCGCTGCTGGGGATTCGGTCCAAGACACACGTCACGGCCCGGGTGCTCGACGCGGCGACCGAGCTGATTGCCGTCGGCGCGTTTTGCATCGGCACTAATCAGATCGACCTGCACGCCGCCGCCGAGCGCGGTGTCACGGTCTTCAACGCGCCCTATTCGAACACTCGCAGCGTCGTCGAGTTGGCCATCGCCGAAATCGTCGCCTTGACCCGACGGCTGACCGACAAGAACTCCCTCATGCATGCCGGCGTGTGGGACAAGTCCGCGGACGGCGCGCACGAGGTGCGCGGTCGCACTCTGGGCATCGTCGGCTACGGCAACATCGGCACTCAGCTCTCAGTGCTGGCCGAGGACCTGGGCATGCGCGTGCTGTTCTACGACTCCGCGGATCGCCTCGCCCTGGGCAACGCGCACCGCTGCGCGTCGATGGACGAGCTGGTGACCAATTCTGACGTCGTCACGCTGCACGTAGACGGGCGGGCGTCCAACAACAACTTCTTCGGCGCCCCCGAGTTCGCCAAGATGCGTTCGGGAAGCCTGTTCCTGAACCTGTCGCGGGGGTTCGTCGTCGACTACGCGGCACTGCGCGACCACATCGAGTCCGGGCACATCGCCGGCGCGGCCGTCGACGTCTTCCCGGTCGAGCCGAACAAGCGCGGGGACGAGTTCGTCAGCGAGCTGCGTGGGTTGCCCAATGTGATCCTGACCCCGCACATCGGCGGGTCGACTGAGGAGGCCCAGCAGGACATCGGCCGCTTCGTGGCCGGCAAGTTCCGTGACTTCGTCGTCGAGGGCGCCACCGCGATGAGCGTCAACCTGCCGGGCATCACGCTGCCGCAGCCGCCCGACACGCACCGGCTCATCCTGATACACCGCAACGTGCCGGGCGTGATGGCGACGCTCAACGGCATCCTGGCCGAGCACAAGGTGAACGTCGAAGCGCAACTGCTGGGCACTCGCAGGGAGGTCGGCTACGTCGTCACCGACATCAGCGCGACGTACACCGACGAGATGCTCGGCCAGATCCGCGACCTACCCGAAACAATCCGCCTGCGCGTGCTGTCCTAGTTCCGGGCACTAGCTTCGCGCGGCCGGGTTGTCGCCGCCTGAGGTGCCTCCCGCCGGTCGAGAATTCTGACCGTCTCCTCACTCGTACGTGGCTGCCGCTCGACAGATCTTGCGTGGCCTACTGGCGAGTAATATTCTGGGTTACCGGCGAGTAACAACTGGTGCGGCTGAGGAGACCCGGGAATGGGCCACTACAAGAGCAACCTTCGCGACATCGAGTTCAACCTCTTCGAGGTCTTCGGCACCGGCCAGTTGCTCGGCACCGAGCCGTTCGCGGAGCTAGACGAGCAGACTGCCCGCGACATGCTGGCTGAGGTTGTTCGCCTGGCGGAGGGGCCACTCGCCGAGTCGTTCGCCGACGCCGACCGCAACCCGCCCGTCTTCGATCCGGCGAGCAATGCGGTGACGACGCCCGACTCACTCAAGAAGTCGTTCCGCGCGTTACGCGACGCGCAGTGGTGGCGGCTCGAGATGCTGCCGGAGCTCGGCGGCCAGCTCGCGCCGCGCGCCCTGGTCTGGTCGGTGGCCGAGCAACTCCTCGGATCCAACCCTGCGGCCTACTTGTACTGCGTCGGCGCGCCGTTCGCCAGCGTCGTCTACCACAACGGCACGGAGATGCAGAAGCAGATCGCCCAGCTGATCGTCGACAAGGGCTGGGGCACCACGATGGTGCTGACCGAACCCGATGCCGGCTCGGACGTCGGCGCCGGGCGGACGAAGGCTATCGAGCAGGCGGACGGTTCGTGGCACATCGAGGGCGTGAAGCGCTTCATCACGTCGGGAGAGCACGACTTGAGCGAGAACATCGTCCACTTGGTGCTCGCCCGCCCGGAGGGCGCCGCGCCCGGCACGAAGGGCCTGTCACTGTTCGTCGTGCCGAAGTTCCACTTCGATATCGACACCGGCGAACTCGGCGAGCGCAACGGCGTGTATGCGACGAACATCGAGCACAAGATGGGGCTGCGGGCGTCCACGACCTGCGAGCTGCGCTTCGGTGAGCGGCAGCCTGCGGTCGGCTGGCTGCTCGGTGACGTGCACGACGGCATCGCGCAGATGTTCCAGGTCATCGAACACGCGCGGATGATGGTCGGCACCAAGGCGATCGCGACCTTGTCGACCGGCTACCTCCACGCGCTGGAGTACGCCAAGACCCGCGTTCAGTCGGCAGACCTGACGCGGGCCACGGACAAGACGGCGCCGCGGGTGACGATCATCCACCACCCGGACGTGCGGCGCAGCCTCATGCTGAACAAGGCTTACGCCGAAGGGCTGCGCGCCCTGGTCGTCTACACGGCGAGCGTGCAGGACCGCATCATCGTCGGGCGACACAACGGCAGTGACACCTCGTTCGACGAAGCGATCAACGACCTGCTGTTGCCCATCGTCAAGGGTGCCGGCTCGGAGCGCTCCTACGACCAGTTGGCCCAGGCGCTGCAGACGCTCGGCGGTTCCGGCTACCTGCAGGATTACCCGCTCGAGCAGTACATCCGCGACGCCAAGATCGACACGCTGTACGAGGGCACGACGGCCATCCAGGGACAGGACTTCTTCTTCCGCAAGATCATCCGCAACAACGGCGCGGCGCTCGGCGCGGTGGCGGCCGAGATTGCGCAGTTCCTCGATTCGATCACGGAGGAGGGCCGGCTCAAGGAAGAGCGAGAGGCCGTGCGCAAGGCGTTGGAGAACGTCGGTGCGATGGCCGGCGCCATGACGCAGCAGCTGATCAGCGCACAGGACGACATCACGAACGTGTACAAGGTCGGGCAGAATACGACGCGGCTGCTGCTGGCCGCAGGCGACCTGCTCGTCGGGTACCTGCTCCTGCGCCAGGCGACGATTGCGCTGACCCGGCTCGACGGCAACGGGCTTTCCGACGCTGAGCGGGCCTTCTATGCCGGCAAGCCGGCCGTGGCACGGTTCTTCGCGCAGACCGTCCTACCCGAACTCGCGGCGCGCCGACTGGTCGCCGAGTCGACCGACAACAGCCTTATGGACGTCGCCGAAGCGTCATTCTGATCTCACCTGGCGGACGGGCGGGGCCAATCCGCGGCTATTAGGGTCGGATAAGTGAGTGCGCGATGGATCGACCTCGACGGTGCCGCGAATGTGCGTGACGTCGGCGGCCTGCCCGCCGAGGACCGGACAGTGCGTCCCGACCGGCTGATCAGATCCGACAACCTGCAGGGGCTCACGCCCGCGGACATCCACCGTCTGGTCGACGATCACGACGTCCGGGCAGTCGCGGATCTGCGCACCCAGACGGAAGTAGACCTCGAGGGCCCGGGACCGCTCACCGGCGACCCCCGCGTCATCATCGAGCATCTGTCGCTGTTCCCGGAGGCCGGCGAGTACACCGACGTCGTGGCTGCCGAATCAGACGACGAGCCGGTGCTTCTGCCCTGGCAGAGGCAGGAAGCCGACCCCGAGCATCGGCGGCGCAGCGCCGTCGATATCTACCTGCGCTATCTCGACGATCGCCCGGACTCGATCCTCTCCGCGCTGCGGATGATCGCGCGTACCGACGGCGCCACCGTCGTGCACTGCGCGGCCGGCAAGGACCGGACCGGCGTCGTCGTCGCGCTGGCACTCGACGCGGTCGGCGTCGACCGCGACGCGATCGTCGACGACTACGTGCGCACGGGCGACCGGCTGGGCCCGCTCCTGGCTCGGCTCAAGGCGTCGCGCACCTATGCCCACGACGTCCGCCGGATGCCCGACGAGCACCACCTGCCGCGACGGGAATCCATGGAGGGCTTTCTGGCCGCGCTGGACGAGTTGCACGGCGGCACGTCCAACTGGCTGCGCAAGCACGGCTGGACGGACGCGGATGCCATCGCGTTGCAGGCGGCGCTAATCCCCGAGTAGGACCAGGCGCAGCGCGTTGATGCCTGTGGGCGTCACGCGGATCGGGACGCCCCAGTCCTGACGAGCGACATGGCAAGCGGGGTGCTCGATCGCCGGATCGTCATCGCAAGCGGCCGCCTGAGCCGTGATGTGCAACACGCCCTGCCCTTGGCGCAGACACAGCGTGCGCTCCAGGACGGTCGACTCGCCGGTGCCGTCACGCAGCAGATCGGGCGGTGAGGCGGTCACCGACAGGCGAGAGGCCGGACCGTAGCGTTTGTCGAGCTTGCGTCCAGGCGGCGGCTGGAACATAATCCGCAACTCGGTGTCCGCACTGACGTCGGTTACCGGCCGCTTCGTGCGCAACGAATCGCCTAGGACGATCGTCGCGTCCGCGATCGGACGAACCAGGCGATGTGCCGCGGACTCGACGACCACGAGGTCATCGCCCACGACGACCGCGCCGCTGGGTTCGGCCAAGTCGCGCGCCAGCGTGGTGACCTCGTCACTCGCCGGGTCGTAGCCGCGGATGGCCCCGTTGTAGGTGTCGCTGATCGCCACCGTCTTGTCCGGCAGCAGCGTCACGCCGAGCGGATGCTGCAGCCGAGCCTTCACGGCCGGGCCGTCGACGTGGCCGAAGTCGAAGAGCCCCTCTCCGACGGCGGTGTGCAGATGTCCGTCGACGTCGAGGCACCGCAACGCCGACGTCTCGGAGTCGACGAACCACAGCCGGTCTCCGTCGACCGCAAGACCGGACGGCTGGGCCAGCCAGCCTTCCAGCGCGGGACCGTCCTTGAGGCCTTCGGCGGTCGTGCCCGCGAGCCGTTCGACGACACCGGTTGCCGGGTCGTAGCTGAGCAGCAGGTGGACGCCGGCCGCGGCGACAACAACCCGCTGGATAGCCGGCCACCAGACAACGTCCCACGGCGACAGGACGTCGGGGACGCCGTCGACGTGCAGGCCGATCGTCGTGGTAGTAGCCGCGATCCTGCGCAGGACGTGGTTGGCGGTGTCGGCGACCAGGATGTCGCCGCTCGGCAGCCGGGTCAGCCCGTTGGGCTCGGCGAACTCGGGGTTTTCGCCGTCGCGATTGCCGCAGTGGCCGGTGCCGATACGGCGGCGCAGGGTCTCGCCGTCCAGCTCCAGCTCAACGATCTGGTGGTGTCCGGCGTCGGCGACCAGCAATGAGTCGTCCAAGGCGATGGCCTTGGCCGGGAACCGCAACATCCTCAGCCGTGGCGGGGGTGGTACGTAGGGGCCGTCGCCGCGATGCAGAGTGCCCCGCGCTTCGTGGGTAGCGGCGAGGTCCTCGACGATGCGATCGAGAGCACTGACCTGCCCCTCACCGGCCGCCTGCGCGACGACATAGCCCTCGGGGTCGATGACGACGAGGGTGGGCCAGGCCCGAACGGCGTACTGCCGCCACAGATCCAGATCGGGGTCGTCGAGTACGGCGTGACGAACCTCATACCGCTCGACGGCGTTCGCGACCGCCTCGTGGTCGGTCTCGTGCGCGAACTTCGGAGAATGAACGCCTACCACGACCAGCACGTCGCCGTACTTGGCCTCCAGTGGGCGCAGTTCGTCCAGGACGTGCAGGCAATTGGCGCAGCAGAAGGTCCAGAAATCCAGGATGACGATTTTGCCGCGAAGCTGCGCCAAGGTCAGCGGCTCCGCGGTATTCAGCCAACCGCCCCGACCGGTCAGCTCGGGTGCACGTACCCGAAACCGCGAGACTGCCACGCCCACCTAACCGGCTCGGTGTCGCGACTGTTCCGCTTCCGGATTTATCCGGAAGTACCCCAACCTCTAGTCGCGGATGGTTATCACTGGTTCACTGTGGGTACGCCGATGCGGGTGGGCGGGAACTGCATTGGGGATGTGGCGCGATGGCGAGGCGGAACTGCCTCGCCCGCGCCGCTATCAGCCATCATTTCGGCTCGGGCTGCCGGGCTGTCATTGAGGAAACGTCGCCGGCCGCTCGTGTGAAAGCAAAGCTTGTTCGCGGCTCAGGTCCAGCCAGTGCTCGCCATGGGGCACCTTTCTCGTGTGATCAGTGGGGGCTTTGTTCGCGGCTCAGGTCCAGCCGGTGCGCGCCACGGCGCACCTCCATGCGGTGCCGCAGAGCAGTACGTGACATGGAGGTTTGTGGAGGGTGAATACTTTCCTGCGACGCTGCGCGCACAGGTGCTGACACGACGATGTCTCGTCCGCTAGTCTCACTGCGGGTCGTGGGGGTCGTTCGAGGGATGAGCGTGGCGATACACGGCACACCGACAAACGAAAGCAGACTGGTGACGCTGCCATCTTGGGCGTTGTGGCGGGAACCGACGCGTGTCCAGGCACTGGTTGTAGCGGTCAGCGCTGGAGCCGCGCTCCTGAGCGCAGCTGCGTTCGTGCAGAGCACGATCACAGCCAGCGACCTCCTTCGGTTCGGCCTGCTCGCTATGTTGAGCGTCGCGTATCTAGAGGTGTCTCGGCAAGTAGAGGTCCGTCGGCGACTCTTCGCGCCCCCGGATTCGTCGCACGTCGACATGAGTTCGGTTTGGATCCTTGCCGGTGCTCTCATTCTGCCCGCTGGCCTGGCCGCGCTGATTGTGCCGATCGCGTATGCGTACTTGTGGGTGCGTTCTTGGCGTTCGCTCGACGGGGTGCACGCATACCGCGTGACGTATACCTGCGCGACAATGACGATCACCTGCCTGGCCGCCTGGGCGGTTGCCCACGTCGGGCCGCTGCCCGGCGGGGGCGTCGCTCACTTACTGGTGGCTATCGTTCTGGCCGCCGTGACCTACCGGGTGGTCAACCAGGTCCTGGTCGTGCTGGCCATCGCGTTGACCAGCGGCGTGCACGAACGGTCGACTGTCACGGGTACCTGGCACCACAACGCCGTGGAGTTCGCCACGTTCACGATGGGTGCCGCGACGGCCGTGCTGGTGGTCCAGGTGCCGCCGCTCGCGCTGCTGGTGCTGCCCGCGGTCTTCCTGTTGCAGCATCGGGCGCTGCTCACGCAGCTCGTCGAGGCCGCGACCATCGACATGAAGACCGATCTGCTCAACGCGGCGGCCTGGCGGCAGCTCGCCGACCGCGAGCTCGATCGCGCCGCCCGGCAACACACGGCGACCGCTGTCCTGGTCATCGACATGGACCATTTCAAGCAGCTCAATGACACCTACGGTCACCTCGCCGGCGACGAAGCGCTGCGTGCGGTAGGCGCGGCGCTCGGCGACGTCCTCCGCGGGTACGACGCTGTGGGCCGTTTCGGTGGCGAGGAGTTCGCCGCCCTGTTGCCTGGCGTCGACACTGCAACGGCGGTCGTCGTCGGCGAGCGCGTGCGCGAACGGATCGAATCGCTGCCGATACGTGTCGAGCAGCGCACCGGCGCGGCTGCCACCATCGCGGCGACCGCGTCGGTCGGGGTCGCTGCAGCGGTCGGCGCAGCCGACCTGGACGGGCTGCTGCGGGCAGCTGACGAGGCGCTGTATGCGGCGAAAGCGGCGGGCCGAAACGCCGTCCGGAGCGCGCACGTCCCGGATCGCACGCCGGAAAGCGAGAGCCCGAACCCTGAGCGGGTTCGGGCTCTGTCGGGACGCGCTGATTACCGCGGGTAGTTCTGCCGCTGCGCGATTGCAATCAGCTCATGGCGCATGCTCGGCGACGCGTCGTTAAGGATGCGCTGGAATGCCCGTGTCTCGCGCCGCTGGCGCATCTTCTCGATGTACTTCGTGGTCCTCATCGGAACCGTTGCTCTCCTCTCGGCAAGCGCTTCGTTAGGTGATCTGTGGCGCTGCCCTTCGTTTCCTCACTTCGACATGGGTTAAGCAAAGGACAGCACCGCACTATTCCCGCGTCTGCCTCACAATGTGTGCATTCGCGGGCAGGGGTGACCAGAACCACGCCCGGATGTCTCGCGCGGCCTACCCGCTCTGACGTCTACTCGCAGGCGTGACGAATCCGCGCCCGGCCCGTCGGCTGGCCGTCGTGACGTGCATGGACGCCCGGATCGACCCGGCTCGGCTGCTCTGTCTCGAACCGGGTGACGCGCACGTGCTACGCAACGCCGGTGGCGTGGTGACGTCCGACGTACGGCGCAGCCTCGTGATCAGCCAGCGGCTGCTCGGCACGCGGTCGATCGTGGTCATCCGTCATACGGGCTGCGGCCTGCTGGGCTTGGACGAGGCGTTCCGCGACGACCTCGCGCGCGAAGTGGGCACGCACGCCAACTGGCAGGTGCACGGCTTTGCTGACCTGGAACGCGACCTGCTCGCCGCGCTCGCCGAGCTGCGCGCCGACCCGTTCCTGCTGCACACCGACGACGTCCGCGGTTACGTCTACGACGTCGAGCGCACGGGAGCACTCATCGAAGTGCGCAAGCCCGGCGACGCGGAAAGACCAGGCCGCTCAGAAGAGTAGGGCCATAGCCGGGTCCGACAAGACCGCGGCGACGTCGGCGAGGAACTGCGAACCCTGCTGACCATCCACCATCCGGTGGTCGAACGACACGGCCAGCTGAGTCACCCAGCGAGGCACGATCTGGTCGTCGACCACCCAGGGCATCTTGCGCACCGCGCCGACCGCAACGATGCCGGCCTCGCCGGGGTTGAGGATCGGGGTGCCGGTGTCGACGCCGAACACGCCGACGTTGGTGATCGTGATCGTGCCGCCCGACAGGTCGCCCGGCGTCGTCTTGCCGGCCCGGGCCGTCTCGGTCAGGTCCGCGATCGCCCGGGCGAGGTCGACGAGCGAGAGCTGGTCCGCGTCCTTGATGTTAGGGACGACCAGCCCGCGATCGGTCGCCGCCGCGATGCCCAGGTTGACGTAGTGCTTGAGCACGATCTCGCCGGCGGGCTCGTCCCAGGACGCGTTGATCTCCGGGGTGCGCTTAGCCGCGAGCATGACCGCCTTGGCGACGAACAGCAGCGGCGAGACCTTGACGTCCTTGAAGTCGGGCCGAGCGGCGACCCGCTCGCGCAAATCCATCATCGGCGTGACATCGACGGTGATGAACTCGGTGACGTGCGGCGCGGTGAACGCGGACTGGACCATCGCGGCCGCGGTGTGTTTGCGCACGCCCTTGATGGGGATGCGGGTCTCCCGGCCGATCGTCGGGGCCGGTGTGGTTGTCGCGGCGGCGGCCTGCTCGACGTCGGACCGCGACACGGTGCCGTTCGGACCTGTGGGCTCGATCGTCGCAATATCAACACCCAGCGTCTTGGCCAGCTTGCGGACAGGCGGTTTCGCCAGCACCCGATGGCGCGCCTCAGGTGCGTCGGCCGGCGGCGGGGACGGCGCGATGTTGAACGCCGGGTGGGCCGACGGGGTATCTGGAGGCTGCCGGCGCGGCCGCCGGCGCACGCCGGCGGTGGAACGCGGCCCGTAGCCCACGAGCACCGACTGGCGCTCCGGTGGGTTGTCCTCGCCGATGACGCTGGGTTGCGGCCGCTCCTCGGCCGGGGCGGATGGCGTGGCGCCGGTCCCGTCTCCGCCGACGTCGATGGTGATGATCGGCGAGCCGACGTCGACCGTGTCGCCTTCAGCGGCGTGCAATTCGGCGACCACGCCGGCGTACGGCGACGGCAGCTCGACGGCGGCCTTCGCGGTCTCGACCTCGACGATGATCTGGTTGACGTCGACGGTGTCGCCCGGCTTGACGACCCAGCGCAGGATGTCGGCCTCGGTCAGCCCCTCGCCGACGTCCGGCATCTTGAACTGTTTGAAGTCCGGCATCAGTACTCCAGCGTGCGGTCGACGGCGTCGAGGATGCGCTCGGCGTTCGGCAGCCACTCTTCCTCGAGGCGGCTGGCTGGATAGGGGGTGTCGAATCCCCCGACCCGCAGCACCGGCGCTTCGAGCGAGTAGAACGCCTTCTCCTGTATCCGGGCGGCGAGTTCGGCACCGACGCCATGGCTGACCGCTGCCTCGTGGACGACGACCAGCCGGCCGGTGTGCTCGACCGAGGCCACGACCGTAGCCGTATCCAGGGGCGAGATCGACCGCAGATCGATCACCTCGAGATCGTGACCGTCCTCCTCGGCCGCGCTCGCCGCCTCCAGGGCGGTGGTGACCATCGGCCCGTAGGCGACGATCGTGGCGTCCCGGCCTGGACGGACGACGCGGGCCTGATGCAGCGGCGTCGGCTGCTCGGCGATCTCACCCTTGGCCCAGTACCGCCGCTTCGGCTCGAAGAAGATCACCGGGTCGTCGGAGCGGATTGCCTGCTGGATCATCCAGTACGCGTCGGATGGGTTCGCGCACGAGACGACTTTCAGTCCGGCCGTGTGGGCGAAGTAGGCCTCGGGTGATTCGGAGTGGTGCTCGACCGCACCGATTCCGCCGCCGAACGGAATGCGGATCGTGATCGGCATCCTGAGGTGGCCGTTCGACCGGTTGTGGATCTTGGCGACCTGGCTGACGATCTGATCGAACGCCGGATAGACGAAGCCGTCGAACTGAATCTCGCACACCGGGCGGTAGCCTCGAATCGCGAGCCCCACCGCGGTGCCGATGATTCCCGACTCGGCCAGCGCCGTGTCGAACACGCGGGCTTCGCCGAAGTCCTTCTGCAGCCCGTCGGTGACGCGGAACACGCCGCCGAGCTTGCCGACGTCCTCCCCCATGATGATGACCTTGGGGTCGTCGTCGAGCGCCTTGCGCAGCCCGTCGTTCAGGGCCTTGGCCATGGTGACGGGGCTCACCGGCCACCGCCATCATGTTCGTTGAGTGGTGCGTTATTGCTCGAGTGGTGCGCTGTAACGCGCCACTCAGCGGGAAACGCACCACTCGACGTGATGGCGAAGGGGGTCACGCCGGCACCTCCTCGAAGCTCGCGAGGTAGCGAGCGAACGCGTCGCGTTCTTCGCGCAGTTCGTCGGTCAGCTCGGTGTGGACGTGGTCGAACACCGAGAGCGGCCCCGGATCGGGCAGTGCCCGACAGCCGGCGCGGACGTGCTCGGCCATCGCCCCGGATTCGCGGTCGACGGCTTCGAAGAAGTCCGGCTGCACCTGGGCGTGCCTCGTCAGGTACGCGCGCACCCGCTCGATCGGATCCTTCAGCTTCCACGTCTCGGTTTCGGCGGCGAGGCGATAGCGGGTCGGATCGTCGGAGGTCGTATGCGGGTTCATCCGGTAGGTGAACGCCTCGATCAACGTCGGGCCCTCGCCGGTGCGGGCCGCGTCCAGCGCCTTGCGGGTGACCGCCAGTGAGGCCAGGACGTCGTTGCCGTCGATGCGGACGCCGGGGAAGCCGAAGCCGCTCGCTCGGCGGTAGATCGGCACCCGGCTCTGGGTGGTGACCGGGGCGGAGATGGCCCACTGGTTGTTCTGGCAGAAGTACACGATCGGCAGGTTGTCGGCGGCCGCCCACACGAACGACTCGTTCACGTCGCCCTGGCTGGAAGCGCCGTCGCCGAAGAACGCCAGCACCGCGGTGTCGCGATCCGGGTCGCCGGTGCCGACGGCTCCGTCGCGGACGACGCCCATGGCGTATCCCGCGGCGTGCAGCGTCTGCGCCCCGATGACGATCGTGTACAGGTTGAAGTTGTTGTCCGCCGGGTTCCAGCCGCCCAGGTTCGTGCCCCGGAAGAGGCCCAGCAGCACCAGCGGGTCGACGTCGCGGCACCACGCGACCCCGTGCTCGCGGTACGTCGGAAACGCCATGTCCTGGGGACGCAGGGCGCGGCCCGCCCCGACTTGCGCGCCCTCCTGGCCCAACAGCGAGGCCCAAAGGCCGAGTTCGCCCTGCCGCTGCAAGGCGATCGCTTCGGTGTCGATGCGGCGGACGAGCACCAGGTCGCGGTAGAGCGACTTGATCTCGTCGTCAGTGATGTCGAGCGGGTAGTCCGGATGCTCGACCCGGACGCCTTCGGGAGTCAGGAGCTGGACCATGTCCGGCTCGGGGGGAACTGCAGGTAAGCCTGCGGACACGCGGGCGCTCCTCTCGTCGGGGCACCGATCGCGGGGTCACCACGTCGTGCCGCCTGGCGATGATCGGGCAACCCGTTGGTACAGGGATGGCGCACCGACGGGATTGCCCAGGGGTTCCTACGATATCCGGCGCAGTGCCGGACCGGTTACGCCCGCCCGATTTATGAGTTTCCGGCCGTCAGCTCATCGGGTAGTGGGTCATGATGCACGACGATCAGCCGCGACACGGCCCGGGTCAATGTGACGTAGAGGCGGCGGAGCCCGGCCGGGCGCGTCGGCTCGCCGGCGACGATCTCCGCCGGCTCGACCAGCACGACCGAGTCGAACTCAAGACCCTTGGCCGACGTCGCCGGGACCACACTCACCCGGGGATCGTCCTCCTCGTCGAGATTCTCAGCGGGAATGCCCGCGGTATTCAGCGCCTCCAGGGTGGCCTGGACCCGGGCGTCCGGCACGATGACGCCGATCGAGCCCTCGACGTCGAGCGCGGTGCGCACCGCCTCGACAAGATCGGACGTGTATGACAGGGCATCCATACCTTGCCGTATGGACGTCGCCGGGGGGACTTCGGCGATGTATGGCAGCAGCCGGTTCGCGACCTCGAGCACCGCTCCCGGCACGCGATACCCGGCCGTGAGCGGCCGGATCGCGGCCCCGTCGTGTCCCAGATGCCCCAGGGTGATCGGCCACGAGCCGGGTGCCCAGGGCGTGGTCGCTTGCGCCAGGTCGCCCAGCACCGTCACCGAGCCGAGCGGACACCGCCGGGCGATGGCGCGGCACTGCATCGGCGAGAGGTCCTGCGCCTCGTCGACCACCACGTGCACGTACGACGGAACGCCGTCGATCAAGCCGGTCAGCTCGTCGATCAGCACGGCGTCGGCGGGTGTCCAGCGCTGCGTACGTGCGGGACGATGCAGGGCGGCGCGCTCGTCGGCGCTCAGGGCCCGCCCGCATCGCTCCAGGAATGCAGCATCGCTGTACAGCCGGGCGAGGAGAGCCTGGACGTCCAAGGACGGCCACACCGAGTCGACGAAGTCGCGGACGGCCGGAGCCCGGGCGACCCTCGCCGTCTCGGCGTCCGACGGCGCCCCGCCCGCGTCCTCGCGTTGGCGGCGCACGTCCTCGGCCAGCTGAGTCCGTAGCCGCTCGCGGACCACGGACCACCGCACGTCGGCTCGGCGGGCGTCGTCCACGTAGCGCCGCAGCCGATGCTCCGGGACGCGGTAGCGCTTGGTGCCGACGACGGCCACGACGTCGTCAGCCGGGCGGGCCACGTGCGAGAACACGGCGCGCCGCAGCACGTCGGCCATCCGCGCATCGCCTTTGAGTACGGCCAGTTCTGCCGGCTCGGTCGCGCGAATCGGCACATGCGAGACGAGCTCGTCCACGGTGGACTGGCGAATGCCGCCTTCGCCCAGCGCCGGCAGTACTTCGGCGATGTAGTGCAAGAAGGCCCGGTTCGGTCCGACGACGAGCACCCCGGAGCGCCGCAGTCGCGCCGGATACGTGTAGAGCAGGTAGGCGGCGCGGTGCAGGCCGACCGCTGTCTTGCCGGTGCCCGGCGCTCCCTGGATGCACAGCGAGGTGTCGAGGTCGGCGCGCACCAGGTCGTCCTGGTCGGGCTGGATAGTCGCGACGATGTCGCGCATTGGGCCGACGCGTGGGCGTTCGATCTCGGAGCGCAGCAGATCGGAGGCAAGGCCCAGCTCCTCGCCGCGGTCGAGGTGCTCGTCCTCGTAGCTGGAGATGACGCCGTCGCGGAAGCCGAAGCGGCGGCGCAGCGTGACGCCCATCCGATTGGCCGGGGTAGCCCGGTAGAAGGAGCGACTTATGGGCGCTCGCCAGTCGATGACCACCGGATCGCCCGCCTGGTCGCGGATGTGCCGGCGGCCGATGTGCAGCACTTCCCGGTTCGGTTCGCGAGGGTCGCGGAACTCGTCGCCGCGGTCGCGGTCTATGCGGCCGAAGAACGGTGGAGCGTCCGGCTCGGCGGCCAGCGCCTTGAGTCGGGCCGCGCGCATCCGACCCAGGCTCTCGCTGGTGAACGCATCTCCGCCGACGTCGGTGAGCCCTTCGGCGTCGGCGCGCATGGCGTCCAGGCAGCGGTCGGCAAGTGCGAGGTGGGCGCGCTCGGCGGCAAGGGTTGGGGTGTCACTCACGGTCTATCGACGTTACCGGCCCGCGGAAACCTTTTAGGGGGATCGTGCGCGTTGCGGTCGGGGGCTGCCTCCGCGGCGTTGATCAAGAGGCAGTTGTGGCTGCGCGCGTGGCCACTTCGCCGTCTTGATCACCAACAAGGGCAGAATGCACCCGGCGGGCCAGCAGCTATGGCAGCACGACGCTAGCCAGTTCACCGACGAACGCGCGCCGGCCCCGGGCGTTGTGCGGCAGGACGGAGGGCACCGACCGGGCAAGTTGGGCGTAGCCGAGATAGGCGGCGTAGGCCAAGGTCGCCCGGCGCTGGGCGACAGCGGCGGTGAGCCCGGCGCTTCGCAGCAGCCGGGCTACGTACTCGATGCGCCGGCGGGTCACCCGCTCGACGGCTGCGGCGACGTCCGGATGCTCCGTCCCGGCGAGCAGTAGCAGCTCACCAGGACTCTGCCCGGACGTCACCGCCTCGACCAGCAGTTCAGCCCGTGCGCGCGGGTCGTCAGACCGCGACTCGACCGAGGCGATTACATCATCGGTCGCCACCGTTTCCCAACGCTCGAGCGCCGCTCGGAGCAGATCGTCACGCGAGGCGAAGTGCCAGTAGAACGAGCCCTTCGTGGTGCCGAGCTTTCGCGCGAGGGGTTGAACGGCGACCGCCTCCGGGCCGGATCGCAGCAGGAGTTCCAGGGCGGCGTCGATCCATGAGTCGCGGCTGAGACGCGGGCTGCTTGTAGGCACCCCCGTACGCTAGCGTACACACAACCATACGGCAGTGTATGGAGGAGAGAGTGTCAGTGGCTTTGGACGTTCTGCCCCGTCCCGATTGGGCGTCAACCACCTCGGTCGCCATACCCCGGGATCTGACGAGAGATCCGGTCGCCTGGGCGCAGGCGATCTTCGACAGCCGGACGATGCCGTCCTGGGTGAAGGTGCTCTTCGTCGTGCGCGAGTGCGTGGTCAGACCGCTGCGGATTACCCCGGGGGACTCCTCGATGCTGGCCGTCGACCGGGTGGTCGGCGACGAGGCGGTGATCGACACGGATGACGTGCACTTGCACTTCGTCGCCGGCGTCCGGGCCGATGCCCGGTTCGTGCACGTAACGACCGTCGTTGCGTTCAAGGGGTGGCGGGGACGGCTGTACTTCCTCCCGGTACGGCTGCTCCACGACGCCGTGACCCGTGCAATGATCACGCGGGCGGCGCGCGCGTTGCGAAACGGTCGCGACGGCCAGATCTAAGATCACGCGACGTGCAAGCTGAGCTGCGCCCGTCGGCGCTCGTCGGGCGCGCGCGGCAGCTGGTCGAGCCGGGTCGGCGTCGGCTGCTTGGCATCACCGGGGCGCCGGCAGCCGGCAAGTCGAACCTGGCCGCGGCGCTGGTCACCGCGCTCGCGCCCGACGCGGTGCTCGTACCGATGGACGGTTTCCACCTCGCCGCCGCCGAACTCCGCCGACTTGGCCGGCTCGGGCGCAAGGGCGCTCCCGACACGTTCGATCGGGACGGATACATCGCGCTGCTGCGCCGATTGCGTGATCGCATCGACGAGGTCGTCTACGCGCCAGAATTCCACCGCGAGATCGAGGAACCGATCGCCGGGGCCATAGCGGTTCCGCGCGATACGCCGCTCGTGATCACCGAGGGCAACTACCTGCTGCACTGGCCGGCCGCCGGCGAGCTACTCGACGATGTGTGGTTCGTCGAGCTCGACGAGGCCACACGCCTCGAGCGGCTGATCGTCCGGCACATGGCGTACGGCCGCAGCCGGATCGAGGCCGAGGCCCGCGCGCACGGCAGCGATCAGCGCAACGCCGAGTTGATCACCGCGACTCGGCAGCTGGCCGACCTCGTCGTCCATCCGTCAGGGTGAAGCACCGAGCCGGACGGTCAGGCGGCGCCCAGGCGGAGCTTGAGCGATGCGAGCTCATCGCGCAGGGACGTCGGCAGCCGGGAGCCGATCTTGTCGAACCACGCCTCGATCTGCGGAATCTCCGCGCGCCACTCCTCGGCGTCGACGTGCACGACGGAGGACACCTCATCGGCGCTCAGGTCTAGGCCACTGAGGTCTAGTGAGTCTGGTGTCGGGACGTGTCCGATCGGCGTGTGGACGGCGGCGGCCTTGCC
This sequence comes from Actinomycetota bacterium, assembly GCA_046734095.1. Classification (GTDB taxonomy): domain Bacteria; phylum Actinomycetota; class Actinomycetes; order Mycobacteriales; family Jatrophihabitantaceae; genus DASXRA01. The sequence goes on from JBKPQM010000091.1 coordinate 27,593, forward strand.
CTCTATCCGCTCGATCGCCCACTTGAGCACCCGGACGTTCTCCCCGAAGCCGGGCCACAGGAATGTGCCGTCTGGGTCGCGCCGGAACCAGTTGACGTAGAAGATCTTCGGAAGTTTGTCTTCGTCCGCGCCTTTGCCGACCTGCGTCCAGTGCGCGAAGTAGTCGCCGATGTGGTAGCCCAGGAACGGCAGCATCGCCATGGGATCGCGGCGTACGACGCCGACCGCGCCGGTCGCGGCGGCGGTGGTCTCGGAGGACATTGTGGCGCCAAGGAAGACCCCGTGCTGCCAGTCGCGCGCCTCGGTGATCAGCGGGACGGTGTCGGCACGCCGCCCGCCGAAGAAGATCGCATCGAGCGGCACGCCGCGCGGGTCGTCCCACTCCGGGGCGCGCGTCTCGCACTGCTCGATCGGCGTGCAGTACCGCGAGTTGGGGTGGGCCGCGGGCTCATCGGAGTCAGGCGTCCAGTCCTGCTTCTTCCAGGAGGTCAGGTGCTCGGGCGGCCTGCCCATCCCCTCCCACCAGATGTCGCCGTCGTCGGTCAGCGCCACATTGGTGAAGATCGAGTTGCCCTTGGCGATCGTGCGCATCGCGTTCGGGTTGGTGCGGTAGTCGGTGCCGGGCGCGACGCCGAAGAACCCGTTCTCGGGGTTGATCGCGTACATCCGTCCGTCGGGGCCGATGCGCAGCCACGCGATGTCATCGCCGATTGTCTCGAGCTGCCACCCCGGCAGGGTCGACTCGAGCATCGCGAGATTCGTCTTGCCACACGAGCTGGGGAAGGCGGCGGCGATGTAGTAGCTCTTGTGCTCCGGCGATGTCAGCTTGGCGATGAGCATGTGCTCCGCGAGCCAGCCTTCGTCACGCGCCTTCACCGAGGCAATACGCAGCGAGTAACACTTCTTGCCCAGCAGCGCATTGCCGCCGTATCCCGACCCGTAGGACCAGATGGCCCGCTCTTCGGGGAAGTGGACGATGTACTTGGTCTCGTTGCACGGCCACGGAACGTCTGCGGCGCCGGGTGGCAGGGGAGCGCCGACGCTGTGCAGGCCCGGCACGAACTCGGCGTCGTCGCCGAACCTCGCCAGGGCTGGGGCGCCGCAGCGGGTCATGATGTGCATGGACGCCACGACGTAGGGCGAATCGGTGATCTCGACGCCGAGTTGCGAATGAGCGGACGTCAGGGGTCCCATGCAGTAAGGGATCACGTACATCGTCCGGCCGCGCATCGAGTCACGGAATCGCTCGGTGAGGATCGCCTTCATGTCGCCCGGGTCGATCCAGTTGTTGGTCGGCCCGGCGTCGCGCTGCTCCCGGCTGCAGATGAAGGTGCGGTCCTCGACCCGGGCGACGTCGGCGGGGTCGGATGCGGCCCAGAACGAGTTCGGCTTCTTGTCGGGATTTAGCGGGGTGAGCGTTCCGGCCGCGACGAGCTGGTCGGTGATCCGGATCCACTCCTCGGGAGAGCCGTCGACCCACTGGACCTGGTCGGGCCGGGTCAGCTCGGCGGTCTCGCGCACCCAGGCCAGCAACGCGCCATGTCTCGTCGGGGCGGCATCAAGGCCCGGAATCGTGATAGTCATCGCGAATCACCTCGCCAGTCGTCGTTGACTGCTCAAAGACACGTACGGGGTACCGCACGCGCCGGATCGTCGGGGATTCGAAAGACTGTACTTGCCGATAACGCTTACAAAGTCGGCCTCACGTGCGTCGATCGTCACACGCACTTGCTAGCAGGTAGCTACCGGTGCAGGGGGAGGCCCTTCGTTATCTTGTCGACGTCGCGGCGAGGTGCGCGCACGGCGATGCCAGCCAGATTCAGCTCGGCGCGCGGAACCGCGGCGAGCGCCGCCCGGTTGTCGGTGTCGTTGCCCGTCGCGAAGAGGTCCTCGGTGTATACGGCCGGGACGATGCCCCGGCGCAGGGCCCGGTCCAGGCTGCGGGCCAGGCCGTCACGGTCCGTGGCGAAGACGAGCACGGGCTGGCCCAGCATCGGCGTGTACTTGGTACCGTCCGCGTCTTCGTAGGGCTCGCCGACTGCCTCGGGCGCCAGATGGGTGACGCCGCTGGCCACGAACGCGGTCAGGTTCAGCTTCTGCCAGGTCGGAAGGTCGTCCCGAACGATGATCGCGATCTTGGTCTCGAAGGCGATTTGATCGAAGGCGGTTTGACTGGTCATGGCCGTCGAATGTAGGACGATCACCGGGATATCCGCAGCGGATCCGAACTTCGTTCGGCATATGAGGTTGAGGCCCACTCGTGGACGAACTTGATTCGGCGCTCGTCGCCGCCCTGCAGGACGACGGTCGGCGTAGCAATCGCGATCTCGCTGCCATGCTCGGTGTCGCGCCGTCCACCACGCTCGAGCGGGCGCGGGCACTGCGCTCGCGCGGGGTGATCACCGGTTACCATGCGGTGGCCGACCTTCGAGCGCTGGGGCGCCCCGTCCAGGCGATGATCTTCGTTCGGCTGCGGCCGCAGTCGCGGGCGATCATGAACGGGTTCCGCGACTTCGTGGCCGGCCTGCCCGAGACGCTCAATGTCTACACCATCACCGGGTTGGAAGACACGCTGGTGCACGTGGCCGTACCTACCCCCCAGGCGTTACAGGACTTCGTGCTCGATTCGCTCACGAAGCGCAAGGAGGTCGCGGACGTGCGCACCGCCGTGGTGTTCGAGCACGTCCGCAACCACGTAATCCGGCCGGCTTGACCCGCCCCATCCCGGGATCAGGGATGACCGCGTCACTTATGCGTGATAGCGGTTACGAGGCGCGGCTGACGGTCGACATGTTGAAGTCGGGCACCCGGATCGGAGGCATCGCGGTTCGGGTGAAGTAGTCGCTCCATTCCCGGGGCAGCGTGTGTTCGGTGCGGCCGACCTCGGTGGCGCGTCCGAGCAGGTCGATAGGCGACTCGTTGAACCGGAAGTTGTTCACTGCGCCTTGGACGGTGCCGTCCTCGACGAGGTAAACGCCGTCGCGGGTCAGCCCGGTCAGCAGGAGGGTCTGCGGATCGACCTCGCGGATGTACCACAAGCACGTCAGCAGGAGGCCGCGCTCGGTTGAGGCGATCATGTCGTCGAGCGACGCCGTGCCGCCGGCCGAGAGCATCAGGTTGGTCGTGAAGTGCCGGGGCTCCTTGCCCGTCTTGGCCGCCCACGCGCGGGAGCGGATCAGGTTGGCCAGCGTGCCGTTGCTGATCCATTCGGTGGCCGACACGGGGGCTCCGTTGTCGAACACTGACTGCAGCCCGCCCTCGGACGCGGTGACGATCTCGAACGGCGCGCATTCCAGACCGGGCTCGGCCGGGTCGGAGCGCAGCGTCAGCGGCAACGGTGACAGTTGTTCCCCGATGCGCGTCGAGCCGTTGGGGCCGGCGAAGACGTTGCGTCCCTCTTCGGCGTCACGGGCCGACGCGGTCCAGTACGCGTAGATCATCAGGTCAGCGATCGGGCCGGGCGGCAGGATCGTCTCGTACCGGCCGGCCGGCAGTTCGATCGACGTGGCCGCCCAGTCAAGGCGGGTGTTGAGTTGCTCGACCGCGGCGTCCAGGCCGACGTCGCTGAAGTCGCGGGTGTGTATGCCGACCCAGGCTGAGCGGGTGTAATCGTCAGACTTGCCGTTCAGTTCCACGCGCCCGTTCGGCTGGTCGTAGCGGCGGCGCAGGCCCGTGGACGAGCCGACGAACGTCGAGGTCATCTGGTGCTCGGCGAACCCGAAGAGGAGCCGGTCGTTCTTGCCGGCCCGCTTGAACGCGGCACCGAGTTCCGGCGCGAACCGCTCGAACACCTCGACGCTCGTGGCGGCGGGCGCCGAGGCCCAGTCATCGTCGTCGGCATACGGCTTGACCAACGGCGCGTAGTCGTCGGCGGGTGTGGCATCGCGGGCGGACTGCTCGCTGTCCTTGACGAGGGCGGCCAGCTCATCGGACGTGGTCACCGAGCGAGTGACGACGCCCGCGTTCTGCCCGGCGACGGAAATTACCGTGACCGTCCGCGAGGTCATTTGCCCGTTCGTGGTGAGGCTGTTGTTCGCCCAGCGCAGGTTCGTCTCGGTGTGTTCGGACGCCACGACGACGCAACCGTCCACAGTGGACCGTTGCAGTGCCTGCTCCACGAAGTCCTGGATCGCAGCCATGTCAGCGCCCTCCTTCCGCGACGGTGTTGAGCACGTTGACGCCTCGGAACAGCGTCGTGGGGCAGCCGTGCGACACGGCGGCTGTCTGGCCGGGCTGGCCCTTGCCGCAATTGAACGCTCCACCGAGGTGGTACGTGTCCGGCCCGCCGACCGCTTCGAGTGAACCCCAGAAGTCGGTGGTCGTCGCCTGATAGGCGACGTCCTTGAGTTGGCCCGCCAACCGGCCGTTCTCGATCTTGTAGAAGCGCTGGCCGGTGAACTGGAAGTTGTAGCGCTGCATGTCGATCGACCAGGACCGGTCGCCGAGAATGAAGATGCCGCGGTCGACGCCGCTGATCAGCTCGTCGACGCTCGGACCATCGGTCGTCGGCTGCAACGAAACATTCGCCATGCGCTGCAAGGGAATGTGCCCGGGAGAGTCGCCGAATGCGCAGCCGTTCGAGCGGCCGAATCCCTTGGCCTGAGCCATCTGACGGTTGAGCTGAAAGCCGACGAGCGTGCCGTCGCGGACGATGTCGAACTGCTGGGCTTGCACGCCCTCGTCGTCGTAGCCGACCGTGGCCAGACCGTGCTCCGCAGTACGGTCGCCCACCACGTTCATGATGTCGCTTCCGTACCGCAGCGTATTGAGCAGCTCGAAGCGGGCGAAGCTCGTGCCGGCATAGGCCGCCTCGTAGCCGAGTGCCCGGTCGAGCTCGGTGGCGTGTCCGATCGATTCGTGGATCGTCAGCCACAGATTCGTCGGGTGGATGACGAGGTCATAGCTGCCCGGCTCGACGCTCGGCGCTTTGACGTGCTCGGCAAGCAGCTCGGGCAGCTCGGCGATTTCGGCATCGAAATCCCAGGCCGTGCCGGTCACGTACTCCCAACCGCGGCCGGCCGGGCCGCCGATCGTGCGCATGGAGTAGAACTTGCCCTCGCCGCGGTCGACATGGACTGCCGTGAACGACGGATGGATGCGCACCCGCTGCTGAGCGGTCGTCGTGCCGGCCGTGTCGGTGTAGAACTTGTTCTCCAGCACGTGCATCACCGAGGCGTCGACGTGATCGACCCCGTCCGCGGACATCAGCCGTTCGGAGAGCTCGGCCAGCCGGCCGATGCGGTCGGCCTCGGGAACGTCGAAGGGGTCGATCTCGTACGACGACACCCAGGTGGTGTCGCTGTAAATCGGCTCCGGCGCCAGCGTGACCGGGTCGTCGCTCAGCACTCGGCTGATCTTCGCGGTGGCGACGGCCTGCTCGGCCAGACGCCGAGCGGTCTGCGGAGTACGGCTGATACCGCTCGCGAATCCCCAGGCGCCGTTGTGGATGACCCGGACCGCCAGCCCGAAGTCCTCCGTGTCAGTGCTCGAGTCCAACTTGGCGTCGCGGAGTTGCAAGACGCCGGAACGTATCCGCTCCAGGCGGAAGTCGGCATGTTCGGCGCCCAGCTCGCGGGCCCGGCGCAGCGCGGCGTCGGCCAGGTCGCGCGCAGGTAGAGCGAGGAAGGACGCGTCGATGTCCGGCATGACGTCGAACCTACCGAGCGACCCCATCCGGCCCGAATTCGCGTCTGCTTCCGACCCCTACGGGGCCGGTCGCAGACGCGAGGGCAAGCGCCTTCGGCGCGCCCGGGCTGTGCTCAACCGCTGGACGTGTCCCTCGGCCGCGCCGCCAAGCGGCGCGTCCTGCGGGCCACTCCGCGCCTGCGGCGCGGGCCGCGTGGCGGCCGGCGAGTCAGCTGCTGGGCTGCAGGCCGTTCCACGACCAGTGGGGCATGGCCACGCCCGGCGGCACCGTCGCGTCGACCGGCGAGTAGGCCAGCACGTCCGCCACGGCCCACTCCATGTAGGCGCGCAGCGCGGCGCGGAACTCTGGGTCACCCGGCAGCCCGGCGTCATCAGCGGCCTGGACGAAGCACTCGACGAATCGCCGGCCCAGATCGCCCATGTGGCCGTTGCCCGCGTGCATGGACAGTAGGGCCGACTGGTTGCCGCACGACTGCGAGTAGGTCGGCGGCCCACCCATGACCTCCGCCCAGTACACCGCCAGCCGCTCGACGTGCTGCGGGTGCTGATCGGGATGGGAAAACGGGTGGTTGAGCTCAGGATCGGCCAGGCAGCGCGCATGGTGCGCCCGGGCCAGCGCGAGGAAGGCGCGCTCGCCTCCGGCGAACTCGAACAGGGTGGGACGCACAGTGCCAGATTCGCACGGCGTCCTCAGCTGCGCGAGCGCTCATCCGGTTCCCGGCAGAATGGCGGCGTGCGTGTGTGCTTCGTCTGCTCGGGGAACATTTGCCGGTCGCCGACCGCGGAGGCGGTGTTCGCGGCGTTGCTGCGCGACGCTGGGGTCGACGACGTGACGGTCGACTCAGCGGGCCTCGGTGACTGGCATGTCGGCGACGACATGGACCGGCGTACTCGTGCGACCCTCGTTGCGCACGGGTACGACTACCCCCGCCACGATGCGAAGCAGTTCACGGCCACGGACTTCGCCGGCCGCGACTTGGTGGTGGCGCTGGACCGGGGTCACCTGCGCCGGCTGCAGCTACTGGCGGACGACGCGGAGGAGCCGGATGCCGCGCGCGACAAGATCGTGCTGCTGCGCGCCTACGACCCGGGCGCCGGCCCAGCAGATTTGGACGTCGCCGATCCGTACTACGGCGGTTCGGACGAGTTCGTCGAGGTGCTGCAGCAGATCGAGCGGGCCTGCGCCGGGCTGCTCGCGGCGCTGCGTCAGCAGACGCCGAGCCCGCCGTTGTAGCCCTTGATGAAGCTGAGTACCCGGTCCAGGCCGGTCGTGCCGCGGGCGCCGTACGCCTGATCGCTGGCGACCAGGCGCAGCACCGCCGACGTCGCCTCGTCCATGTCCGGCGGCGACAAGATGAATTGCCGATCGTCGGGGCGCCGGGTATTCGCCGGGACGTTGATGTCCTTGGCGTACGCCCCGGTGTAGCAACCGGCGGCCAGCAACGCCGCGCCGTCGTCGAGTGAGCGGTTGAAGAGTTGATGGCGCACCGCCAGCCCCCAGCCGTACGCGAAGAGCGTGCCGAGGGCGAAGTCGCCCGGCTGGTCCTCGACCACTGACACGTTTCCGTTCTGGTTGTCGACCCTGAGCACCGACATGCTGTCGTACGCCTGACGCGCGAAGCTCTCGTCGAAGTACACGGTGTTGTCGTCCGGGCAGTAGCCGAAGGAGCTGCTGGTGTCGCCACACGCCGGGTGCGCGGCTTGCCCGATCTTGACGTCGTGCCACGCCTTGTTGGTCGATGTGGCTGCCGCCTTCCAGAACAGGTTGAGATCGGGCTGCAGCCCGCCTCCGCCGCCTCCGCCCGAAGTGAGCGGCGCAGGATTGATGACCTGCTCGAACGGCTCGTTGCCCTGCCGCTGCTCGTCCTGGCTGCCGGGCTCGAACGGTCGCTCGGTGAATTTGCGGTCAGCCCAATCAGCTTTGTAGCACTTCGTGACGCCGTGCTCGAAGCCGTCGGCCACGGCACCGATGCGATCGAAGCCGTCGCCGTGCGAGATGTCCCTCTCGTCGGCCGGCGTGTCGTCGCGCACGTTGAGGTAGCCGATCAGTGCGCGGTCGAGATCCGCCGCGGTAGCCCGAATGTGCGGCGCCTGGTTCTGCATGATCGTGGCGGTGAAAGCGCCGGCGGCGCAGTCGGCCTGGCTCTCGTGGACGATCGTCGGCACCTGCTGATTGAAAAGACCCAAGCGGGCCTGGATGGCATGTCCGAACTCATGTGCGAATACCATCGCGACGAGGAGTGATCCGTATGTGTCGCCGAGGACCGGGACGAGATGGTGCGGGTTCCGGTCCCAAGCGATCGAGTCGTCGAGTTCACAGTAGAAGGCGTTGTCGACGATAACGTCGGTACCGACGCGCCTGAGGCAGTCGTTCTGCCGGGCGGCGGCGCTCGGATCGGCGCCGTCGACGGAGTAGAGCTTGCCCTTCAATGCGGGCAGCGGCCGGCCGCCGGAGACCGACGGGTAATTCGTGCGCCAGAAGTTGATGACGTCGGCGAGCGCGTTCTTGACCTCCTGATCGAAGGCGCCACCGGAGTCGCCGACCACAGCCAGCTTCGCATTCGGCGCGGCCGGCGGAGCGGCGTAGTGGCCCGTCACGAGTGTTGTGCAGCCGCCGAGCACGAGCGCCGCGAGCACACCGACCGTCAAGCGCGGCCAGCGCCACCGCTGTCGCATGCGAGTCCCCTCATCGGGAGGATCGATTCGCACGATCGTATCGGGGCTTATTCAGCACGACGCCGCTCGAGCAGGACGAGGTCGCGCCACGCGCCGTGGTGCCGGGCGATACGTTCCCGCACGCCGACCATCCGGAATCCAACGGCGTAGTGCAGTTCGAGCCGGGCGATGTTCTCCGGGAAGATCGACGTCTGGAGCGTCCACAGGCCCGCTTCGTCCGCGGCGTCGATCAGCCGCTGCAGCAGGGCGCGGCCCACGCCGCGGCCGTGGAACCGCGTGGCGACGTGCACTGCGGACTCGGCGACCCCGGCGTAGTACGACCGGGTCGAGACGGGACTGGCGGCGGCCCAGCCGACGACGACGCCGGCGACGTCGGCGACCCACCGGTGGGTCGGCAACCACCGGGCGTCCAGTACGTGTGAGCGCGGAACGCCGGTCTCGAATGTCGCGTCGCCGCTGGCGATGCCCTCGGCGTAGATGCGTACGACGGCCGGCCAGTCGGCGTCGGTGAGCGCACGGACCGAGGTCACGGCGTCATTGTGGTCCGTCCGTACCCTCATGGGGGTGATCCTCACCAATGCGCGGCTGATCGGTGTCGACGGCATCGGCCGTGGATGGCTCGAGATCGAGGAGGGCCGCGTTGTGGCCTTCGGCGAGGACCCGCGGTTCGGGGAAGACCTCGGCGGGCGCTTCGTCGCGCCGGGCTTCGTCGACATGCACGTGCACGGAGGTGGCGGCGCGTCGTTTGTCGACGATCCGCCGGCGGCGATCGAATTTCACCGTCGGCACGGCACGACGACCAGTCTGGCCAGCCTGGTCACGGCTGCTATTCCGGATATGACCAAGCAGATCGCCGCGCTGGTGCCGTTCGTGGAGTCCGGCCAGATCGCGGGTATCCACCTGGAGGGGCCATTCCTGTCCGCCGCCCGGTGCGGCGCGCATGATCCCGCGCTATTACGGCCGCCTGAGCCGCTCGATGTGGCAACGCTGCTCGATGCCGGGCAGGGCGCCGTCCGGATGGTCACCATCGCGCCGGAACTCCCGGGAGCCCCCGACGCGATCCGCCGGATCGTCGACGCCGGCGCCGTCGTGGCGCTGGGGCACACCGACGCCACCTATGACGCGGCGCGAGCTGGGTTGGACGCCGGCGCGAGCGTCGGAACGCACCTGTTCAACGCGATGCGACCGTTGCACCACCGCGAGCCCGGGGTGATCATCGCGCTCCTGGAGAGCGAAGCCACGCTCGAACTCGTCGTCGACAACGTCCACGTGCACCCGGCGTTGGTCTCGTGGGTTTCCCGCGCAGCGGCTCCGGGCCGCATCGCCATGATC
>JBKPQM010000092.1:0-9962 GCA_046734095.1 Actinomycetota bacterium
GTTTCGGGCGCTGACGCTGACGACGTCCTGCGCATCGCCGGTGCTCTCGAGTCGGCGAGCGAGCACCCGATCGGCGCGGCCATCGCCGACGTGGCCGGGCGGCGCTTCGGCGCGCTGCCCGCAGTGGGCGACTTCGCTAGCCGTCCCGGGATCGGCGTCACGGGCGTGGTGGACGGGCACGCTGTCGTCGTCGGAGGCATGAAGCTGCTCGCGGACTGGGCGCTTCATCCCGATCCGGTGCTGACTGACCGGCTGGACGACGCGGAGGCGGCCGGGCGCACGCCGGTGCTCGTCGCTTGGGACGGCGAGGTGCGCGGCCTGCTCGTCGTCGGCGAGGCGCTGAAGCCGACGAGCGGCGAGGCGATAAAGCAGCTGCGTTCGCTCGGCCTCCGTCCGGTGCTGCTCACCGGCGACAACCGGCGAGCAGCGGACGCCGTCGCGGCCGGCGCCGGGATCGACGAGGTGATCGCCGAAGTTCTGCCCGAGCAGAAGGTCGCCGCGGTGCGTGACTTGCAGGCCCAGGGCCGGATGGTGGCGATGGTCGGAGACGGCGTCAACGACGCCGCCGCGCTGGCCCAGGCCGATCTCGGCCTGGCGATGGGCACCGGCGCCGATGTCGCGATCGAGGCGAGCGACATCACGCTGGTCCGCGGTGACCTTCGGGCCGCGGCCGACGGCATCCGCCTCGCGCGGCGAACCCTCGCCACGATCAAGGGCAACCTGTTCTGGGCGTTCGGCTATAACGTAGCGCTGATTCCGGTCGCCGCCGCCGGGCTGCTGTCGCCGCTGATCGCGGGCGTGGCCATGGCCTTCTCGTCAGTCTTCGTGGTCACGAATTCGCTACGGCTGCGACGATTCGGGCGCTGACACATCTACAGCCTGGCTGAGCTCAGTCAGGCGCCGCCGCAGGAGCCGCTGTTCGGGGCTGCCGCCCGGGGCGAGGTCCACCGCTGCTCGGTACGCACGCCGCGCCTCGTCCACTCGGCCGAGGCGGCGCAGGAAGTCCGCCCGGGCGGCCGGCAAGAGGTAGTAGCCGGCCAGGAGCGTCGCATCGACGGCATCGAGTTCAGCTAGGCCGACGTCGTAGCCGTCCCGGAAGCCGATCGCGATGGCCCGATTGAAAGCAATGACCGGTGAGGGATGAGCCGCGAGCAGGGCGTCGTACAGCGCAACGATGGTCGGCCACGGGGTAGCGGGCCCGTTCGGTGCCGTGGCATGGCATTCGGCGATCTGCGCCTGCAAACGGTATGACCCGGGCGGACGGGCCGCGGCGGCCGCGCGGCGCAGATGCGCGCGGGCATGATCGATGAGCGCCGCGTCCCAGCCCGCCCGGTCTTGCTCCTCCATCGGCACGAGATCGCCGGCGGCGTCGAAGCGGGTGGCTCGCCGGGCCATCTGGAAGGTGATCAATGAGAGCAGCGCGCGAGCCTCGTCCTGTTCGGGCATCAGGTCGACCAGCAGCCCGGTGAGGCGTAGCGCTTCCACGGCCAGGTGGTCGTCGGGCTGCCGATAGCCCTCGTTGAAGATCAGATACAACACAGCGAGCACCCCGTCGGTGCGTTCGACGAGCACGTCGTCCGGAGGCACTCGATAGGGGATCGCTGCGTTGGCGATCTTCGCCTTGGTACGCAATAGGCGCTGGGAGAGCGCGGACTCCGAGACCAGCAGGGCGCGCGCCACCTCGGCCGTGCTCAGCCCGGCCACTGTCTTCAGCGTCAGGGCCACGCGGTTGTCGAAGGCGATCGCCGGGTGGCAGCAGGTGAAGATGAGCCGCAGCCGGTCGTCCCCCTCGGCGTCTTCGGGCTCCTGCACGATCGCGAGTTCCCGCAGTTTCGTCCGCTCCGTCTGGCGTCGGCGAAGAACATCCAGGGCACGATTCCGGGCCACTGTTGTCAGCCACCCGCCCGGCGATCGAGGCATGCCCTCGCTCGGCCAGCGAACCAATGCTCTCTCGACGGCGTCCTGAATGCAGTCCTCGGCAAGATCCCAATCCCCAGTGACCCGGATGAGTCCCGCGACAATGGCCGTGCGCTCGGCGGCGACGGCCGAGGTGATGGCCTCGGCCGTGCGGCGGTCGGCGTGCGTGGTCAGCTCTCGTCCGGCCAGAACGGGCGGAGTTCGAGCTTGCCGCCGTTGGCCTGGGGGTGCCGGGCGGCGATCGCGATCGCCTCGTCGAGATCGTCACACTCCAGGATGTCGAAGCCGCAGATCCACTCCTTCGACTCGGTGAACGGGCCATCGCTCACCAGCACCTGTCCGCGGCTGACGCGGACGGTCGTGGCGTCGCCGGTCGGGCGCAGCCGCTCGCCGATGATGCGCTTGCCGCGTCCTTCGACGTCGGCCAGCCATTCCTCGATCGTCAGGTCGTTCTCGTTGGGTTGGGCTTCGGCGGCGGCGTCGGGGTCTGCGACGACGAACATCATGTACTTCATGGGTACCTCCTGCCGTAGTGGTGCTGACGAAACTACGACGATCGGCGCCCGCACCGATCCGACATCCCGCCCGCGTGGGGGTCCGCTCAGCAATCGATGACGATCACGTCAGCGGCGGCCGGAGGGAAGAAGCGGGCCCGGCGCAGCTGCCACTCCTGGACGATCAGTTGCAGCTCGTCGGCAGCAGCGTGCCGGCTGCTCAGTTCGTTGATCGTCTGGCTGAGCCAGTGGTCGACAAGCTGCACGGCGAGTTCCTCCTCGCAGCTCGTCGTCCGCAGGCCGCAACGTATCCGGGCAACATCGCGACGCATCCGGTCGAGGAGTTCCTTCTTGTTCACGAACGGGCACAGCCGCCTGCGTCGGCGGATCATCGGTCATCACGACCGATGTCGTCGGCCCGGCTCGAACTGTAGAGATGGCCCATCGGACGGCTCCCGCGGACGCCTCTGCAGGGACACGGTACGCCGATTGCGGGCAACGCAGCAGCCCTCTGTTTCGCACCTTCTCCGGCGGCCGGCCGTCCGCACGACCTTGCCCCTGGAGAGCACGTTCCGGGAGGTTGCCAGGGTGCGGTCCAGGGGCAAGGTCGTACGAACGGCGCTATCACCGGTTACTGGGCCGGACAGGTCCCCTTCAGCAACTGGGTCGGCGCGGGTACGCCCGGCCGCTGCAAAGCGCAGCCCGTCACCGTGATCTGGCCGCCGTCATAACGGAACGTCTGCCAGTAGTTATGGCCCTGCGCGAAGTTGGGCTGGTAGTCGTTCGTGACACCGATGATGTCGAGCGCGCCGTCACCGTCCAGATCGGCGGCCCGCATGCCCACCGAGTCGGTGGTGACCTCGGCGCCGACGGGGTGGACGAGCCGGCCGTCCTGTACGAGCACGACCTCGCCGACGTTCGCGTGCATGCCGGCCGTGTCGATCAGCACGCAATTCACATCCAAGCCGCCCCCCAGGCAAGTCAGCGAGCCGTTCCAGCCGTCGCCCTGCGGGGACACCCAAACCTGCGTAGGCACGCCTTCGTGCAGCAGTTCCAGGACGGGCCGACTGCGGAAATTCAGCTGATCGGAGCTGACCCAGAGCCTGACCTGGTAGCCGTTTGGGAGCTGCACAGTCTGCCGGGGCTGGCACGACCACTGGCGGCACGCCGCCGGCTGCGCGTTCGGCGACTGCGCCGGCGCCGACTGCGTGGCGGGCGTCGGTTTTGTCGGCTGGGCCGACCCGCGGTTCGACGGGCCCGAGCTGCACGCGGCGACGGTGAGCAGCAACGCGCACACCGCCGCACCCCACCTGGACCGAACCGCGTTCAACGGCATCGTCACCCCCTCCCGTGGGGCCCACGGATACCAGTGTCCGCTAAATTCGACGGCCGCGCTTCCCGAGTTTGAGGCTCGGGCACGGTTCGCTGCGGCCGCCCATTGCCTTGCCGGACGACGTCAGCGTGGTCAGCTCGGCAGGGTGGCTTCGATCGCCGCGCGCAGGTTCGCCGCGCTGGGTTCGGTGGAATTGGCCCACCGCCACGCCGTCCGGATCGATGAGGAACTTCTCGAAGTTCCATTGGACGTCGCCGGCCACGCCATCCGCGTCACTGACCTGCGTCAGCTGCGCATAGATGGGTCACGGCCCGGGCCTGTTCACTTCGATCTTGCTCGACAACAGGAAGGTGACGCGATACGTCGTGGAACAGAACTCGGCGATCTGCTCGGCCGTTCCGGGCTCCTGTCCCCCAAACTGGTTGCATGGAAAGCCCAGCACGAGGAAGCCGCGATCGGCCAACTCCTCGTGCAATGCCTCGAGCTGCGAGTACTGCGGCGTCAGCCCGCACTTGCTCGCGACATTGACGACGAGCGTGGTCTTGCCCGCCGTCAACTGGCCGAACGTCGTCTGCTCACCGGACAGCGTGGTCACGGGTAGATCGCCGACGTCGCTCACGAATGCTCCTCATGATGGTCGTGGTATGTGGATGCGAGCATCCGTGATCACCTCGCCATTCGCATAGTGCCGATCCTGTCAGCGCCATCACGGGTTGACGGCTGGGCAACGACATGCTGGCCGCTCATGACCACGATGCGCACCGCCGCCGGCTCGATCACGTCAGAGAACGACGGCACCGATCACCGAGGGCGCCCCAGCGTGCTCCCGGCTCCCCTCACGTCGGTCAACGACGGCGCGGCATGAGGTCCGACGGCTGACTGCTGTCAGCCGGACTGCCCTGGGCTGGGTCAGTTGTCGTCGGCGCGCGGTAGGGGGCGCACGCCGCCTTAGGAGGTGGCGCTGAGAGTGCCATCAGGCCGGGCTGCCGCCTCGCTGCGGTTCGCCCCAGTGTGGCAGATTGCCTTGCAGAATAAGGCGATTCAGGGTAGACGCGCTCGCACTCGATTCGATAAGATCGTACACATGTTCGGCAAGAGAGATCCGGTCGCGCTGGCGGTACCGGTCGCTGCACGGCACGCGGTCGCCCAACTCGCCGCCGCAATCGACACCCTCGCCACCCTGGACCTGGCCCGGCTCGACCGCGACGAGCTGCTCACCATGCTCGGCGAGCTAGAGACGCAGCGGCGACGGCTGCCAGTCCTCGATCACGCCCTGGTCGGCGAACTGGACCAGCGCGGCGTCGCAGGAGACCTGGCCGCGCGCAACACTCGCAGCCTGCTCCGGGACGTGCTGCGGCTCTCTCCCGAGCAGGCCAAAGCCCGCTACGACGCCGCGATCGACCTGGGTCCACGCCGCAGCCTGACGGGTGAGGCGCTGCCGCCGCTGTTGCCTGCGGTGGCCGCCGCCCAGGCGGCCGGGTCGATCTCCCCAGCGCACGCTCGAGTGATTGCGCGGGCCATAGAGACGCTGCCCGCCGCGGTCGAACGCGAGCACGGCCCGGCCGTGGAAACCCGGCTGGTCGCCGAGGCCACTCGATTCGACCCAACGGTGCTGGCCGCATAGCCCGGCACCTGGGTGACTTGCTCGACCCGGACGGCGCCCTCGCCGCCCACGCCGAGCTCGACCAGCGTCGACACGCGACGTTGACCGGCAAGCCCGACGGGTCCGGGCTGCTGCGCGCCCATCTGACTCCTACCGCGTTAGCCCAATGGCAGGCGGTGCTCGACCCGCTCGCCGCACCTCACCCCACCGACGCGGACGGTCCGGACCGCCGCACACCGGGACAACGCCTCCACGACGCCCTCGCGGACGCCGCCGCCCTGCTGCTGGCCAGCGATGACCTCCCCCCAGCCGGTGGCACCCCGGCCACCGTGCTCGTGACCATGACCGTCGATCAACTCGAAGAGCGCACCGGAGTGGTGACCACCGCCCACGGCGGCACTCTCACCGCCGCCGAGGCGCTCACTCTGGCCGGGCAGGCCAACCTGATCCCCGTAGTCCTCGACCACACCGGCATCCTTAGCTACGGACAGGCCCGCCGCACCGCCAGCACGGGACAACGCCACGCCCTCGCCGCCCGCGACAAAGGCTGCTGCTTCCCTGGCTGCGACGCCCCGCCCGGCTGGACCCAGGCCCATCACATCCGCCCCTGGACCGACAGCGGACGTACCGACCTGGAGAACCTGTGCCTGTTGTGCGGCTACCACCATCGGCAACACCACAAGCGCGGCTGGCGAGTGATCATGAGACGCGGCCGACCCTGGTGGATCCCCCCAGCCCACATCGATCCGCACCAGATACCCATGCGCAACACCATCCACGACCGCCTGACCGGGTGAGCCCCGCCGCCGAACGCGCCGGAGAAGGGGCACCCACAGCACGCCGCGACATGGCACGCCATTGCGGATCTCCGTGTGCTCGCATGTCCAGCCGCACAAACTGTCCGGGCGGCTGGACTCCACGCGGCCCGACAGGTCGATGTACACCCGTGCGAACGCCCGGTCGCCGACAACGAACAACCGTCGGAGAGCCCGGCGGAGCGTATCCCGGGGTCGGGGCGCGGACCGGGGGCCAGCTCCCTCACGCGCCTCAGGCCGTGTCTGCCCGAATGTCAAGTGTTCCCGGCTCGTTGCGACGACGCATCGACCGGCCACCACGAGGTAAGATTCACGTGGCACAGAAGCGCGCCATGTTACGTCCAGTGAGCTGCTATGGCCCCCCAACATGTGCATCGGGCGCGCCGGCACGGTACCGACGACGCGAACGGTCGTCCCAAGCCGCGACGGCGGTTCACGCTCCGTGTCCTCTCCTTCCGCCACCACCGTGATCCCGAACGGTCAGTAAACCTGCGCGCGGGCGTCGAGCCGCCGCACGGCTACCCGTTCGAGCCGCGTTTCTAGCGATCGGTCTCCACGTCGAGCTCGCGCAGCCGATCCGGATCGGCGAGGATCTCGATCTCGACGATCTTGTCGTCGACGATCGTGAAGTCGAAGACCACCCGCGGCTCGCCACCAGGAGCCCACACGAGGCCCGCCACTCCGTCGATGAGCGCCAGCCGGGCCGCCCGGGCGCGACCAGCAAACTGCTCGGCGACGGCGGCTGCACCGATGACGTCGTTCGTCGCCCCGGTCTGGACGGCCGTGGCGTCCGCACGGAGGACGACGTCCGGGTCGAGCAGGGCCAGCAGTGAGGTGAAGTCGCCGTTACGCGAGGCGGCCAAGAATGCGTCGACGATCTTCCGCTGCCGGACGCGATCGGTTTCGGGCACCGCCGCCGAGCCCTGCACACGGCGCCGGCCCCGGCTCGCGAGCTGGCGCACTGCGGCCGGTGAGCGCCCGACGATCGGCGCGATGTCCTCGAACGGCACGGCGAACATGTCGTGCAACACGAATGCCAGCCGCTCACTCGGCGTGAGCGTGTCGAGTACGACGAGGAGCGCGATCCCCACCGAATCGGCCAGCTCCGCCTGATCTTGCGGATCGGCGCCGGTCGCCTGTGGTTCCTGCTCGTCAAGCGGCTGCTCGCGGCGCGCGTCCCTCGACTGCAGCAGGTTCAGGCACACCCGCGCCACGATGGTGGTCAGCCAGCCCGTCAGATTCTGGACGTTGCTGGTGTCCGCACGGCTGACCCGCAGCCAGGCGTCCTGTACCGCGTCGTCGGCCTCGGCGGCCGAGCCGAGCATGCGATAGGCGACGGCCCGAAGGTGCGGTCGGTCCTGCTCGAACCGCCCGGCCAACCAGTCAGACTCGCTCATGTCACATTCCTTTTCTTCGGCCGGTCATGAGCTATGACCGATGAAACCCGGTCGGTGTGACCCAACCACGATGAGGAGCTGGTCATGACATCAGGCATCAAGACCGTCATCTATCCGGTCCACGACCTCGCCGCCGCGAAGGCGCTGTTCACCAACGCGCTCGGCGCCGAGCCGGTGATGGACGAGGCCTACTACGTCCAGTACGACATCGGCGGGCAGGAGCTCGGCCTGGATCCGAACGGCCACAGCAAAGGCATGACGGGTCCGGCCGTGTACTGGCAGGTCGACGACATCAAGCAGAGCCTGCAGACGCTGCTCGACAGCGGCGCGACGACGCACCAGGAGATCAGCGACTTCGGCAGCGGTGGCCGCCGGCTGGTGGCTTCCGTCAAGGATTCCGACGGCAACACCGTCGGGCTCATCCAGGAGTCCTAGAGGACTGAGCCGGCCGGTCGCAAAGCCAGGACCGGGCCGGTTTCTTGCCCGTGATCAAGACGGAGAACTGGCGGGCGGCACGACCACTACCGCCTCTTGATCACGCGAAGCGGTCACGCCCAAGCCGGCCCGGACGCGACCTGGGGTCCCCCGGTACGTCATCGCCCGACCCTATGCGTCGCGGCGGGTGACGAGCACCGTGGCGGCGATGATCGCCGCAGCGGCGTAGAGGCCCAGTACGCCAAGACCCATCCACGGAGCGAGCGAGTCGTGCACCCGGTCGACAGCGAAGATCTGCGTGCCGGCATTGGCCGGCATGTAGGGCATCAGGTCGTTGCGCCAGGACTCCGGTAGCAGGTCGGCGAGCGCGCTCAGCGCGAACAGCACGCCGAAGAAGGCGGATAGCGCCCCCGCGGTATGCCGGATCAGGGCGCCCAGCCCGAACCCGAGCAGCCCGACCGCCGCCAGGTAGAGGCCACCCCCGACGACGGCCCGCAGCACCTGCGGCTGGCCGAGCGACGCTCCGGCGTGCGCGCCGTGCAGGATCGCCTGGCCGATGCCGAACGCAGCGAAGCTCAGGATCTCCCCCACGACCAACGTGAGCGCCGTGAACACGAGCCCCTTCGCAGCCAAGACCACCCGCCGCCGCGGCACGGCACCGAAGGTCGCCCTGATCATCCCGGTGCCGTACTCGGAGCTGATCACCAGCACGCCCAGCGTGCCGACCGCGACCTGGGCGAGGAACACGCCGTTCAAGCTGGCCAGCGTCGGGTCGAGCTTGTCGCCGGGCGAGTGCCGAATGTCGTGGGCCCACTTGACGCACACGATCACGCTGACGCCGATCGTTACGGCGACCGCGAACAGCATCGTCCAGTACGTCGATCGGACCGAGCGCAGCTTCGTCCACTCGCTCCGAAGCACGTTCGCGAATTCCATCACGCCACCTCGGCCCGGAAGTCGGTGCTCTCGCGGGTGAGTTCCATGAACGCCGCCTCAAGGGACGCCGTCTGCGCCGATAGTTCGTGGACCGCGATGCCGTGCCGCGCGGCGAGATCGCCCACCGCGGCGCAATCCGCATCGCTCACGTACAGCGCGTCGTCGTGGGCCCGAACCCGGGCGCCGGCCTCACGCAACAGTGACGCCAGACGGGCGGCTTGCGGAGAGCGCGCCCGCACGTAGTTCGCCGAGCTGCGCGCGATGATCTCGCTCGTGCTCGCGTCGGCGATGAGCCGGCCCTGCCCGACGACGATCAGATGGTCGGCCGTCAGCGCCATCTCGCTCATCAGGTGGGAGGACACGAACACGGTGCGGCCCTCCGCCGCCAGCGACCGCAGCAGCGTGCGGATCCAGAGGATGCCTTCGGGATCGAGCCCATTCACGGGCTCGTCGCAGATGAGAATCGGCGGGTCACCGAGCAATGCCGCGGCGAGGCCGAGGCGCTGGCTCATGCCGAGGGAGAACTTGCCCGCGCGGCGCCCGGCGGCCGAGGAGAGCCCGACGATATCGAGCACCTCGTCGACCCGTCGCCGGCCGATCCCGTTGCTCTGGGCCAAGCAGAGCAAGTGGTTATACGCGCTGCGACCGCCGTGTACCGCACGTACTTCGAGGACGGCGCCCACCTCATTGAGAGGCCGGCGCAGCTCGCCGTAGCGGCGTCTGTTCACGGTGACCTGCCCGCGGGTCGGCAGGTCCAGGCCGAGGATCAGTCGCATTGTCGTGGACTTGCCCGCTCCATTGGGGCCGAGGAACCCGGTGACCCGGCCGGGCAACACGTCGAACGTCAGGCCGTCGACGGCCTGCACCCGGCCGAACCGCTTGCTGAGATCACACGCTTCGATCACGTCGACGATCATGCGCCGAACGGAGGGCTCAGCGGATCGGTGAGCACCCCGAGTCGGCCCGGTGATCCATCGCTAAGTGTGGTACGGGTAGTCGGGGGTTTCGGGGCCCGGATTTCCGGGGCTCTAG
>JBKPQM010000093.1:0-7380 GCA_046734095.1 Actinomycetota bacterium
CGCGAGGGCCTCTCCAATCCCGAAATCGGCACCCGGCTGTTCCTGAGTCCGCGCACCGTCGAATACCACCTGGGAAACGTCTTCGCCCAGCTCGGCATCACCTCGCGGTACGAGCTCGACCACGCCATTACCGGCGTCTAGTCATCGCCAGCTCGCGCGTGTTGACGACCCGTTCGGGACCCGAACCTCGGAGCGCCACAGAGGGACGACCTGGTGCTCGAGGAGATACACCAGCGAGCGGCCTACGCCAGGATGGGAAACGGCATTGGCCTCGGATCACGACTCTTCACTGGCGACCTCGTCGAGCGACTAAAGGGCTCGTCGTGCGCACGCCTCCCGGGCAGCGCCCACGTCGGTTCGTACATGTCGGGCATAGGGCCGGAGGGCCCGACGTTGAGGCAGGTACAGAGGTAGACGGCTCTGGCGGCGCTGGCCGCGACGAGTAGCGCGATCGCCCACACGAGCCAGTGCGGCCGGACCAGTACTGCGACCGCGTCCACGCCGGCGATACCGGCTGGGCTCTAAATAGCGAACCCTGCGTGATGCTTGCGCCGGCTCCGATGTCGTACAGTCTGGCGTCGTCGAATTGAACATAGCCGTCGCTCGCGACCAGCGCCGCAGTCACGATCCCGAGCGACCTTACGAGCACGACCCGCCAGGCGTGCCGGGGCGACCGTACCAGCGGAATGATCATCAGTAGCCCGGGCCGGGAGCGGGCGCTGCGCCGGCGGGGCTCGCATCCGGTGCACCCGACGGGGACACGAGGGTCCACAGCCACCCGTTGAGGGTGATGCCCTGCCCTTCGTCTGACCGGCGGCGGAGTCACCGGAGAACGTGTACACGGGATGGCCGACGACGGTGAGCTGGTGCCTGCCGTCGACCGGGCCGTCGTGCCGAGTGCGCCGCTGACGCCGGGCAGCGAGGCCGGTAGCGGCGACGGCGCCAGCACGGCTGGCCAGTCGGCGACGCACGCTCCGATGCAGTTGGAGACATTGGCATGGTCGTTGGCGAACTCGTACGGTGCGGCCGCGGCCGCGGCGACGATCGTGCCGAAGCGCGGTCGACTGTGCGCTGACGGCGTTGGCGGTGGCCGGCGGCACCGGCCCGGAGCTGCCGGATCCGCTGGAACTGCTGCCGGCGGCGGTCACGGCCAGGCCGGCCGTCGCGAGCACAGTATGACAATCCTGCATGTCTTGAACATGATCGGTTTCTCCTTAGCGGCGTGAACCGGTCCAGGGTGTCGCCCAACGCCCTGCCTCGCCCCCGGGCCCGCCAGCCCCGGGCCGTCACGACCAGGGGACGCACACGGGCCGTCGTGCCATCCGCAGCGGGCTAGGTTGTGCTACGCGAGGGCGCGCTCAACGCCACGCTCAGCGCGACCCGGCATCAGGCGCAGCGGCTCAACGCTCGGCACCCATCATCCGGTTCGACGACCTGGCTGGACATCGCGCCTCGGCGACCATCAAGTAGCTTCGCACCGGGATTGAACGGAGCTACTTTCAATGCATGTTGGTTGATCGGCGCACCGAATGCCGGCAACTAGACGAACTCCTGGACACCGTGCAGCGCGGCATGAGTCAGTCGCTGGTGATCCGGGGGGAGGCCGGGATCGGCAAGTCGGCGTTGCTGGAGTACCTGGTCGGGCGAGCTTCCACGTATCGGGTGGTCCGCGCGGTAGGTGTGCAAGCAGACGCTGAGCTCGTGTTCGCGGGGCTGCACCAGCTGTGCACGCCGCTACTGGACCGTCTGGACCGCATCCCGGTGCCGCAGCGTGACGCGCTCGGCACGGCCTTCGGTCTCCGGGCCGGCCCCGCACCGGACCGCTTCCTGCTGGGCCTGGCCGTGCTCAGCCTGCTGGCCGAGGTGGAGGCCGAGCGTCCGCTGGTCTGCGTGATCGACGACGCGCAGTGGCTCGATCGCACGTCCACGCAAATACTCGCATTCGTGGCCCGCCGGTTGGCAGCGGAGTCGGTCGCGCTCGTGTTCGCGCTGCGCGATCCGGCCGACGAGCAGTCGTTCGCCGGCCTGCCGCATCTGGTCCTCGGCGGCTTGCGTCCGGAGGACGCGCGAGAACTGCTCGCCACGGCGATTCCCGGACCATTGGACGAGCGGGTGCGCGACCGCATCCTCGCGGAGACGCGCGGGAACCCGCTCGCGTTGCTGGAGCTACCCCAGGACTTGAGCTACGCCGAACTGGCTGGTGGTTTCGGCCTGCTGGACGCCAAGAGCCTCGCGGGTCGTATCGAGGACAGCTTTTGCCGCCGGCTCGCGCCCCTGCCGCCCGATCTGCGTCGGCTGCTCCTAGTCGCCGCACTGGAGCCAGTAGGCGAGCCGTCACTCGTGCGCCGCGCAGCGCAGCGACTCGGCATCGCAGTCGACGCGGTGGACCCCGCCGAGCTCGCCGGCCTGCTGCAATTCGACGAGCGGATCACATTCCGGCATCCGCTGGTGCGCTCGGCGATCTACCGAGAGGCGACCCCGCAGGAACGCCGGGAAGCGCACCGCGCGTTGGCCGACGTCACCGATCCGGCGGTCGACGCCGATCGCCGCGCCTGGTACCTCGCCCACGCGGCGAGCGGACCGGACGAGAACGTCGCTGCGGAGCTGGAGCAGTCCGCCGGCCGGGCCCGGGCGCGGGGTGGGCTGGCCGCAGCGGCCGCGTTCCTCGAACGCGCGGCGGTGCTGACCCCGGACCCGGCCCATCGGGCTGGACGGGCGCTCTCCGCCGCGCAGGCCAAGATCCAGGCCGGCGCCTTCGACGCAGCACTGGACCTGCTGGCCATGGCCGAAGCCGGGCCGCTCAGCGAACTCGAGCAGGCGCGCGTCGACGTCCTGCGTGCCCAGCTCGCGTTCGTCACGAACCGGGGCCGCGACGCTCCGCCACTGCTGCTCAAGGCTGCCAAGCGACTCGCGCCGATCGACGCCGATCTGTCTCGCGCGACGCACTTGGACGCCCTGTCCGCCGCCATATTCGCCGGCCTCCTCGCCAGCCGGGGGGGCGGCGTGCTGGAGGTGGCCCGCGCTGCCAGTGCGGCGCCGCGGCCGCTGCACGCCCCGCGTGCCCCCGATCTTCTTCTGGACGGTCTGGCAGCGAACTTCAACGAGGGATACGCGGCGGGAGTGCCGATCCTGCGGCAAGCCCTGACCACCTTCGGCAGCGGCATGACCGTGGACGAGGAGCTGCACTGGCTGTGGCTGGCCTGCGTCGCGGCCTTGCATCTGTGGGATGACGAGCGCTGGGACGTGCTTTCCGCCCGGTACGTCGAGCTTGCGCGAACGGCCGGCGCGTTAAGTGAGCTTCCGCTCGCCCTCAACATGCGCACCTACATGCTGCTGTTCGCCGGCGACCTCACCGCCGCTGCGTCCCTGATCGACGAGGTACAGACCGTGACCGAGGCCACGGGAAGCAATCCCGCGCCCTACGGCGCCCTGGCCGTTGCCGCACTGCGCGGAAGGGAGGCCGAGGCGTCCGCCCTGATCGAAACCACCATCAGTGATGTGACCCGGCGTGGCGAAGGCATCGGCGTAGCAGTCGCCGAGCGGGCCAACGCCGTGCTGAGCAACGGCCTTGGCCACTACCGCGAGGCGATGGCCGCCGCCCACCGGGCCCTCCACTACCACCAGTACGCCGATGTGCGGTACCCGGGCGTGGCGAACTGGGCCGCGGCTGAGCTCATCGAGGCAGCCGCGCGCAGCGGGATGACTGAGGCTGCGACCGGAACCTTCAGCTGGCTCGCCACGATGACCGGTGCCAGTCGCACCAGCTGGGCGGTCGGGATCGAGGCTCGATCACGCGCGCTGCTCAGCAACGACGACAGCGCCGCACCGCTCTACGGAGAGGCAATCGACCGGCTCAGCTGCACCCGGGTCCGCACCGACCTCGCCCGGACTCGGCTGCTCTACGGCGAGTGGTTGCGCCGCCAGGGTCGCCGCGTCGACGCCCGCGAACAACTCCGCGCGGCGCACGAGATGTTCACAGCGATGGGAGCCGAGGCGTTCGCCGAGCGCGCCCGCCGCGAACTCGTATCCACGGGCGAGAAAGCCCGCAAACGCATTGTGACAACAAGTGGCCAGCTCACCAACCGGGAAACGCAAATCGCACGCCTGGCCGGCGACGGCCTCTCCAATCCCGAAATCGGCACCCGGCTGTTCCTGAGTCCGCGCACCGTCGAATACCACCTGGGAAACGTCTTCGCCAAACTCGGCATCACCTCACGCCATGAGCTCGGCCGCGCCCTCACCGGCACGTCCAGTCATGCAGGTGTCTGACGTGGTCGCGTCCGACCGGAAGTACCGCGCCGGTCAGCCGCGTCAGCGCTTCATCGTCAACGCGCCCGGGCGGCCGGAGTGGCGGCTGGGACTTGCATCGACCGGTGACGCCAAGCTGGAAACGATCGGGCGACACACGGGGCAGCCGCATCACACGCCGAGTGGCGGCGCGTGCTCAGTCAGGGCAACGGCTGGCGCCCGGGCGCTACCCGAGCGCCTCCCGCGATGAGCACAACTCCGCCGACGATCCGCATCGACCTCTACGGCGCGGCCGAAACGCAACGCCGCGACCATGAGCCCGGCGGACGTTGACCGCCCGGTCGGTGTTCCCGCCTCGTGAGCGACGCGTTACCGGTGTGTCGGGCATCGGTGCCAGGAGGAACCGAGACGCACTCAGAGCACAGTTTCCGGGGTCTCTCAGCTCGCGTGGCGCCCTGGGTGCACTACTAGGCGCCTCGAGTTCACTCCAGGAACCAGTCCACGCAGGCGCAGCCTGGCGCTGGCCAGGAGCTTGTCGAGTCGACTCGTGTCGCCGGGCGGCGGTGTCGTCGTTGGTGGATCAGATCTTCCAGTCGGCCAAGCCGACGTAGCCGACTAACCGATCCCGCGCCGGCGCGCCGGCCTGCACGCTGTCTCTGTGGCCGCTTCGCTCGTGGACGAGGTGCTGCACGGTGTGAGGCTTGGCGCATCCTCTTCTCCACTGATCTCGGCGGGTTTGCCGTCACAGTGGTGATTGTTCCGGTACACCTAGCGCGGGACATCGCATGGCGGTCGCTGCCGCGCGATCCAGTTCGACGCATCAGCCGCACCGAGAAGACGATCATCCTGGATCGCGCGGGCGGACGATGCGAGCACCCCCGCTCGATAAAGGGCCGGTGCCGCGCAACCGAGCGTCAACTTTGCGCGCGCCGCGGTGCCAGGTGATGATCGCGTAGGTCGTTCGGGAGTGGCTCTTCGGCGGTCAGGACGTGTTGTCTTGGTGTCTGATCGAACTGCCGTTGCGATGCGGTTACACTTCCCGAGGTGCTAGTCGACGTCCCCGACACCGCGGCCTGCCAGTCGGCCTTGGGCGTCGCGACGGAGTACTGCTCGCCGCCCCTGCTCAACCACTGCGTCCGCTCGTACCTGTGGGCGGCACACCTGGGCGCGGCCCGCGTCATAAGCGTTGACGCCGAACTGCTGTACGTGGCGGCGATGTTGCATGACCTCGGCCTGCTCGCCGAGTTCGACAACCACGCGCTGCCGTTCGAGGTCGGTGGTGGCCATGTTGCTGCGGTATTCGCCGCCGGCGCGGGCTGGCCGGCCGAGCGGCGCCGTCGCGTGGCGGGCGTGGTCGTGGCCCACATGGCCGACTCGGTCGACCCGGGCGCGGACCCCGAGGGCTTCCTGCTGGAGCGGGCCACCGCGTTCGACATCTCTGGGCGGGCGCCGGAGGACTTCCCGGAAGAACTGCGGTCAGCGGTGCTCGACCGTTACCCGCGGCTTGACCTCGCGGCGCAGTTCATCGCGTGCTTCGAGGAGCAGGCCCGCCGCAAGCCGGGGAGCCAAGCGGCCGCGGCGGTGCGGAGCGGTATCGCCGGGCGTCTCGCGGCCAACCCGCTCGAAGGCCGCTGACTGGTCAGGACAGCACGCGCTCCGCGCCGAGTGCAGTGCGACAACCTGCTGTCGCCGCCGACGCGTTCTTCACGGTGCACACCTACGCCAATGACCGACGAGCTCAATCAGTGCGCAACGTCCGGCCGCTCGCTTGCCTGCAGACGCCGGAATGCGGACGTCCGTCAGATCGAATCGTGATCTCATTAGTCGGGTCGGTCGGCGCCGGCTCGCCCAATCTTTCTAGATTCTGATGCGAAACAGGAATTGGCCGGTGCTGGCGTCTACGATCCCCTGGGAGCGGACTTGGATCAGGAGTTGGCCGGAGTCGGCGTTCACGATCCGCTCGCCTCTGGACCCGGTGCCGAAGCTTGCTCGTGTTGGCGTCCACGATCCGGCTGCTGTCAGGTATACGATTTGATCATCGCGTCCTCCGTCGGCGGCCGCGGAGCCATGCGCCGTAGTGCGGCCGGGTATGCGCGAGTTCGGTGCGGACGTGCGTGGACGGAGCGGGGTTGCCGCGACGCGGGTGGGTGAGTGGGGCGGGGCTGGGTCAGATTGATCGTTCGGTTACTTGAATGATGGTTGTGCCTTTGACGTGGTGGGCGGGGTTGAGGGCATCGGGTGCCTCGGTGAGTGGTCGTACCGCGCCGATGATCGGTCGCAGTCGGCCCGCGCGCGTTCGCCGTGCGAGCTCGGTGAGCTGGTGGCGATCGGCCTCGACGACGAAGAAGATCGCTTGGCCGTTGGTCGGCCGGGTTGTCGGTGGGTCGAGGGTGGTCACCAGGGTGCCGCCCTGGCGCACGAGGGCGGTCGAGCGGTCGCGGATGGAGCCGCCGACGACATCGAATACGAGGTCGACTTCGCCGATTTCCTCGAGCCGGTCCTCCTGCAGGTCGAGGAAGCGGTCCGCGCCGAGGTCGAGCACGGTATCGCCGTCGGCGCTCCGGCCGGCGGCGAGCACCCGGGCGCCGATGTCGGCGGCCAGCTGGGTAGCGATCGAGCCGACTCCACCGGCGGCGCCGAGGATGAGTACGCTCTGGCCCGGCTGCAGTCGGCCGTGCACGAACAATCCCTGCCACGCGGTGAGCCCGGAGATCGGCAACGCGGCGGCGACGGTGTGATCGATGTCGGCCGGCAGCGGCGCGAGGTTGCGCGCCTCGACCGCCACGTACTCGGCCAACGCCCCGTTCCGCGTCCAGTCGCTGAGGCCGAACACCCGCTGGCCAATGGTCAGTCCGGTGGTGCCGTAGCCGAGTTCGACGACGACGCCGGACAACTCGTGCCCCGGGATGCTGGGAGCGCGATCATGACCGGCGCGGTCGACCCAGGTGCCGGGCCAATCCAGTTCGCCGCGGGTGAACCCGGCAGCGTGTACCTGGACGACGACGTCGTTGTCGGCCGCGTGCGGGCGGGGCTGCTCGGTGAGGCGGAGTCCAGCCAGCCCGGCTTCGCGGTCGTAGGCGGTGATGGCCTGCATTTCAGGTCCTTTCGGGTGGGGCGTGACGTGCTCTGCGT
>JBKPQM010000094.1:0-18514 GCA_046734095.1 Actinomycetota bacterium
ACCAGCCGAACGCCATGGTGGTTGCTGCCGCCGGGAACTTGAATCACGCCGCGGTGGTCAAGTTGGTGCGCAAGGCGTTCAATGGCCACCTCGACCCCGCCGCCGAGCCGGTCGCACCGAGGGGCGGCTACGCGCGACCTCAGCCCCCCGCGGCCTCGATCCGGATCGTCACCGACGACACCGAGCAGGCGAACGTCGTCGTCGGCATGCGCGCGGTGTCGCGCCACGATGAGCGCCGGTGGGCGATGGGCGTCCTCTCGGCGGCACTCGGCGGTGGAATGAGCTCGCGCCTGTTCCAAAGCATCCGTGAGGTGCGGGGATTGGCCTATTCGGTCTACACGTTCGGCAGCAGCTACGCCGACACCGGGCTGTTCGGCGTCTACGCGGGGTGCCAGCCCGGCAAGGCCGACGAGGTGCTCGATCTGATCAGCACCGAACTCGACCGCGTGGCGAAACGGGGAATGACGGCCGCGGAAGTCCAGCGTGGCAAGGGGCAAATGGCTGGTGGCATCGTGCTCGGCCTCGAGGACTCCGCCTCGCGGATGACCCGCATCGGAAAGAGCGAACTCGTCTACGGTGACGTACTGCATGTCGATGAGCTGCTACAGCGCATCGAGTCGGTGACCCGCGACGACGTCGCCGACGTGGCGGCGTACCTTCTGCACCAGCCGCGCTGCCTGACGGTGGTCGGCCCCTTCGACCAGCACGCATTCGATGGAGCCGTGTCGTGAGCGAGCAGGCATTGCATTCGGTGGATCGCCAGGGCGTGGCCGGCGACCACGAAACGATCCGGGTCGGTGTGCTGGGCGCGCGAGGGCGCATGGGTCAGCAGGTGTGCCACGCCGTCGTCCAGGCTGACGACATGGACCTGGTGGCGGCCGTCGACGCGGGCGACTGGCTGTTCAGCGTCGCCGACGGCGGCGCCCAGGTACTGGTCGACTTCACCCATCCGGACGTCGTGATGGACAACATCCGGTTCGCGGTCGATCAGCGCATCCACGCGGTCGTGGGCACCACCGGCTTCACCGACGAGCGCCTGGACACGATCCGGGGTTGGCTGACTGACGTGCCGGAGTTGGGGGTCCTCGTCGCGCCGAACTTCGCGATCGGAGCCGTGCTGGCCATGAAGTTCGCCCAGCTGGCCGCTCCGTACTACGAGTCGGCGGAGATCGTCGAGCTCCACCATCCGGCGAAAGTCGATGCTCCGAGTGGTACGGCGGCGCGCACCGCCGAGCTGGTCGCGCGCGCTCGCGCCGCCGCCGGTCTCGGCGCGCCGCCGGACGCCACTGCCCAGTCCCTGGATGGGGCTCGCGGGGCCGTCATCGACGGCGTTCATGTTCATGCCGTGCGGGCCTCCGGTCTCGTCGCACACCAGGAGGTCCTGTTCGGAACGAACGGTGAGACGCTGTCAATCCGGCACGATTCGCTAGACCGCGTTTCCTTCATGCCGGGTGTCCTGCTGGGCATCCGCGAGATCAGCGCGCGGCCGGGGTTGACCGTGGGCCTGGAACCGCTGCTCGGACTGTGATCGCGCCAACGTTGGGCTGCGTCGTCACCTTGCCCCACTGCGCACCCGTTCTTCCACTTCCGCTGTGGCGCCCCTGAGCGCAGGCACTATCCCTCAGGTGGGCGGCGGATTTACGCTCGGGCGCAGCCGGCCGGTGCGCACGCGGGTGCGTGCCGAGCGACGTCAACGGGGAAGCGGCGCGCGCCCAGTGCGCGGCCCTGACATCGCGGAGGTGGCGATGTTCATCCAAGTCATGCAGGGAAAGGTCGCCGACCAGGCTGGCCTGATGGCGGCGGAGGATCGCTGGAAGCGGGACCTCGCGGCCGGGGCCACCGGCTGGCTGGGTTCGACATCGGGCATCACCGACGACGGCACGTTCGTCGCGGTCGTCCGGTTCGAATCCGAGGAAGCCGCGCGGCGCAACAGCGAGCGCCCGGAGCAGGACGCGTGGTGGAACGCGACTCAGAAGTGCTTCGCGGGCGACGTGACGTTCATCGACTCTTCGGACGTCACGACCTGGCTGGCCGGAGGCTCCGACGACGCCGGATTCGTCCAGGTCATCGAGGGACACCTCGACAACCCCGAGCTCATGCGCTCGATGATGGAGAAGTACAGCGAGCAGATGCACCAGATGCGCCCGGAGATCATCGGGGCGACGATCGCGATGCACCACGGTGGCGATTACGTGCAGACCGTGTATTTCACGTCCGAGGCCGAGGCCCGAGAGCACGAGCAGATGCCCCCGCCGGCCGAGGTCGCCGACATGATGGCCGACGAGATGCAGGATGCGAGATTCTTCGACCTCCACCGTCCGATGATGATGTCGCCGAACTAGGAGAGTAGTTCGCGGATCGGCACCTCATGTGCTGAGATGACGGCAGATGTCCGCCGTCCGAGGAGTGCGTATGCGGCGCCGATCTGCGCTGATCTGCGTGGTCGTGGCCGCTCTCGCCGGTTGGACTGTGAGCGCCGCGCGTGGGCCCGCACCTCCGCCTCAACCGGCCGCCCCGCTGCCGGCCAGCGCGCTGCATCACCTCGACAATTCGCTGTTCCGGACGCCTCCGAGCACAGAGCATTGCCAAACGACGTTTCATCTAACCTGCTATACCCCACTGCAGATCCGGACCGCCTACGGCGTAACGCGCCTGTCGGGCCAGCGCAACGATGGCGCGGGCCGGACGATCGCCATTGTTGCCTCGTACGGCTCGCCGACCATCGCGCGTGACCTGCACGTATTCGACCGGACCTGGGGCCTACCCGACCCGCCGTCGATCAAGACGATCACTCCGGCTGGGCCGTTACCCTCATTCGATCCCGCCGACCCGCAGATGACCGGCTGGGCCTTCGAAACCACGCTCGACGTCCAGTACGCGCACCTCTTGGCGCCGCGAGCGGCCATCCTCGTTGTCGCCACACCAGTGGCCGAGAGCGAAGGCGTCGCCGGGTTCCCCGAGATCGAGCAGGCCGTGGACTACGTCGTTGAGCACCGGCTCGCCGACGTCATCTCGCAGAGCCTGGGCGCCGCCGAGCCGACGTTTCCGAGCAGCAACCGGCTGCTGTCACTACGCGGGGCGTTGCAGCGGGCGGCTGGGCACGGTGTCACTGTCGTCGCGTCATCCGGCGACTCGGGCGCGACCGGCTATCAGAACGACGGGCGGACATTGTTCTCCTATCCGGTCGCCACCTGGCCCGCAACTGATCCGCTCGTCACGAGCGTGGGCGGCGCCCGACTCCACCTGACGGCCGCCGGCCGACGCACGACGCCCGACACCGCATGGAACGACACCTACGGCGCCACTGGCGGTGGAGTGAGCAGCGTGTTCCCCCGCCCGGCGTTCCAGGACCGCGTGCGCCCTGTCGTCGGTGAGCATCGAGGTACGCCTGACATCGCCCTCTCCGCAGCCGTCGACGGCGGGGTGCTCGTATACACGTCCTACGACGTGGAAGACACGGGCTGGCGCGTCGTCGGTGGCACCAGCGAGGCGGCCCCGCTGTTCGCGGGATTAGTCGCCCTCGCGGCCCAACGGGCCAAGCACCGCTTGGGGGCGATCAACCCAGCCCTGTATCAGCTGGCGGCCGCACCGGGCAACGGCATCGTCGATGTCACGGCCGGCGACAACTCCTATGGTGGCGTCACCGGCCACTCGGCCGGCCCGGGCTACGACCTGGTCAGCGGGCTCGGCACGATCGATGGCGCTCGCTTCGTGCCGGCGCTGGCCAAGGCGGTACCGGCCACGCGGTGAACGCCTGATCGTCAGCGAGCGTTCGATGGGCCGACCTGAGTGTGCAGCCAGGCTGTAAGAGGGCTAAGGGCACGCCACGCCTTCGCGACTTCGCTTTTCGCTCGCCTGGTAGCCAGCCAGGCTGGACATCCGAAGTCGCGGTGCGCCGTCAATGACTTGAAGCGCAGCCACTCGGCCCGCGGGTGGTCCTTCGGGTAGCCCGCGGGCACGCGGGTCAGCTGAGCCCCGTTGATCGTGTAGCCGGCCTTCCGGACGGCGGCCGTCGCGCGCTCGAGTTCGGCGCCGGCGACGTCGTCCGCGACCGCACGGCGCATCCGCTCGATCTGGTCGGAGGCGGTGTCCCAGTAACCGCCGGCAACGAACAGCCCGGCGGCCGAGATCGCGACGTACAGCGACGACTCCGCAAACCAGGCGCCCTGCTGCGTCTTGTAAGGAGTCTTGTCCTTGGCGAACCGTACGTCGCGGTACGGACGGAACAACTTGGCTGGGCCGAACTCGTCGGCCAGTTCGGCGACGAGCCCTTCGAGCGGAATACGCACTGACTGCTCATATACGTGCTTGTGAGCCGTCCAGAACGACTTGCTGTTGTCGGCCTCGAGATCCTCGTAGAAGTCCAGTGCCGCGACCGGGATGCCGGTGAATGTCACGGTTGCTCCAACGACACGTGCAGCCGGAGTTCGCGCACCTCGCCGGCGCCCGTCTCCAGCACCCGGGCGTACCCGTCGGCCTCCCACCCGGCCGAGCGCAGGAAGTCGAGTGACGCCGAATCGGCGGCCGGGATCCAAGCAATGGCCCGGTGCATGTCGTCCTTCCGGGCGAGGTCGACCGCCGCGGCGAGCAGCCGGGAACCATGTCCACGTCGTCCCCAACGCGGCTCGACCAGCAGCGGCCCGATCTGCGCCGTGGCGTCGGGATCCGGATCACCCTCCTCGAGATCGTCCGCCGGCGCGACCGCAGCGAAGCCGACCAGCCACTGCCGCTCCTGGGCGACGAGCACGTGGTGGTGCGGCGACGGCGGATCCTGCACGGCCGCCACCCAGGCCGGCTCGGCCGCCTCGACGGTCAGCGAATCGAGCACCGGCGCCGGCAAGATCGACGCGTACGCCGTGCGCCACGTCTCGACCTGGATGCGTGCGATCTCGGGCCCGTCGCCGGGCTGTGCTTCGCGCACGCTGACGTCGGCCACGCCCCGACCCTAGCCTCGGCCGTGGCGATACCGGACCTCGGGCGAGAGCACCGTTCCCTGACGGCACGTGTCATGCGTCGTTGCCGCCGCTCCGCGCAGCCGCGAGCGCGTGCTCCTGCCGACGCCGGCGCAGGTGGATCGCCAGGTAGACCGCCGCCACCACGGCGATCAGGGCTATGGGCAACCAGGTCAGATACTCGCTGACCTTGTTCAGCGCGGACGCGAACGCGTAGCCCAGAAATACGCAGCCCACGCCCCACAACAGGCCTCCGGCGGCATTCCAGGTCAGAAAGGTTCGGTAATGCATGCCGCTCATGCCGGCCATCGAGGGCATCAGCGCCCGCAGCACTGCGGTCAACCGGCCGATGAAGATGGCCTTGCCACCGTGCCGGTGCAAGAAGCCGTCGACCATCGCCCACCTAGGTGCGCCGATCCATATGCCGATGCGCGAGCGCCGCAGCGGCGGGCCGAAGTGGCGACCGAATTCGAAACCGACGGAATCGCCGGCGATGGCGCAGCACACCGCAACCGCGGCCATGATCCAGACGTTGAGCGGCCCGTACCGGCAGAAGTAGCCAGCCACCAGCAACGCGATCTCGCCCGGAAGAACGAAGCCCACCAGGAAGGCGGCCTCCGAGAAGGCTAGCCCGCCGGCGATGACGTACATCCACACGCCGACGGCGTCGCCGATGTGGTGCATCAGCGCCTCGAACACTTATTCATCGTGACATGGGGGAAGCGGGCCGCCGTAAATCACCTGCCCGTGTCGGTGGCGACGCATAAGGTCCAGACTGTGCGCAGTCTGATGTCCGGGCGAGTCTGGATCGCCTTGTTGACCGTCTATGTCGTGTGGGGATCGACATATCTCGCCATCAAATGGGCGGTGCAGACGATGCCTGCCTTGACATCCGCCGGGGTGCGCTTCCTCATCGCCGGCGCGGTGCTCGGCGTCATCGCGCGCATGCGCACCGGATCGGCCGGGTGGCGCCTGGAACCCGCTCAGTGGCGCAACGCCGCGGCCTGCGGCGCGCTGATGTTGGCCGGCGGCAACGGCCTCGTCGTTCTCGCCGAGACGCGGGTGCCGTCGGGGCTTGCGGCCCTTCTGGTCGCGGTGGTGCCGCTGTGGATGATCGTGCTGCGCGGTGCCCTCGGCGACCGCACCCCGCTGCTCACGATGGCGGGAGTGCTCGTCGGGTTGGGCGGCGTCGCCTTGCTGCTGCTGCCCGGATCCGGCGGCTCGCACGTGCAGGTGGGCTACTCACTACTGGTGGTGCTCGCAGCGCTCTCGTGGGCGGCGGGTTCGGTGCTCGTCACCCGAGTTCGCGTGCCCGACAGCCCGGCGGTCATGTCCTCGGTCGAGATGCTGGCCGGCGGATTGGTGCTGCTGGTCGTGGGTGCCGGACGGGGCGAGCTGTCCGGCCTGCATGTGGCGGACATCAGCGCCAAGTCGTGGCTCTCGCTGGGCTACCTCGTGGTGTTCGGCTCGATCGTCGCGTTCAGCGCCTACGTCTACGCGCTGGGCAACGGCCCGACCTCGCTCGTCTCCACCTACGCTTACGTGAATCCGCTCGTGGCGGTGCTACTCGGTGTGCTGCTCGACCACGAGCACTTGACCGCCACCGAGGCCGTCGGCGGTCTCGTGATCGTCGCGTCCGTCGGCCTCGTCGTCACCGCCGAAGGCCGGCATCGGCGCCGGGCCGCCCGGCCTCAGGTGGCTGCGGTTGCCCCTCCGGACGAGCGCGCCGTGGCCACGCCATGACCAGCGCAGCGCTAAGCGCCGCGTCCGCCCGGCGGATCGCCCTCGCCGCACAGGGCTTCGCCGATCCTCGGGCGAGCGGTCGAGTCGACGCGCGGCACATCCGGCGAGTGCTCGACCGAGTCGCGCTGCTGCAGCTGGACTCGGTGAACGTCTTCTGCCGCTCCCACTACATGCCCGTCTTCTCTCGGCTGGGCCCCTACCCGCGCGAGGTGCTCGACAAACTGGCTGCGTACACGACCGGACGCTCCGAGAGTGCACGTCGGCGCGAGCTGTTCGAGTACTGGGCCCATGAGGCCTCGCTCATGCCGGTCGAGCTGCAGCCGCTGCTGCGCTGGCGCATGGCCCGGGTGGATGAGGAGGCCTGGGGCAGCATGGTCCGGGCCGCCCGGAACTTCCCGCAGTTCATCGAGGACGTCTTCGGCCTGGTGGCCCGAGACGGGCCGGTCCGGGCCGGCGACACCGGCATCCCCCGTCCGGAGCCGCGACCCGGTCATATGTGGAACTGGCACGACGGCAAGGTCGCGCTGGAGTACCTGTTCTGGTCGGGACGGATCACGGCCGCCCGGCGGGTGAACTTCGAGCGCTACTACGACCTGCCGGAACGGGTCCTGCCGGCGGAGGTGGTCGCCGAGCCCACGCCGTCGGCCGACGATGCCCAGCGCGAGCTCGTCCGGATCGCCGGCCGTGCTCTCGGCGTGGCCACCGAACCCGATCTCGGCGATTACTTCCGGCTCCCGCGTGCCGCCTCCAAGCTGCGGGTCGCCGAACTCGTCGCGGCCGGCGAGTTGCTGCCGGTGACCGTCGATGGCTGGAAGGCGCCGGCGTATCTCTGGCCGGCGGCCCGGCGGCCGCGGCGCATCGCCGCGCGGGCGTTGCTCACGCCGTTCGACTCGTTGATCTGGTTCCGCGAACGCACCGAGCGAGTATTCGGGTTCCGGTACCGGATCGAGATCTACACGCCCGCGGCCAAGCGCGTGTACGGCTATTACGTACTGCCGTTCCTGCTCGGCGACTCACTCGTCGCTCGG
This sequence comes from Actinomycetota bacterium, assembly GCA_046734095.1. Taxonomy (GTDB): domain Bacteria; phylum Actinomycetota; class Actinomycetes; order Mycobacteriales; family Jatrophihabitantaceae; genus DASXRA01. The sequence continues at coordinate 7,724 of JBKPQM010000094.1, forward strand.
GTTGACCTGAAGTCCGACCGGCAGGCCGGCGTGCTGCGCGTACCGGGCGCGTTCGCCGAGCCTGACGTCGACCGGGCCCACGTCGCGCGCGAGCTTGCCGCTGAGCTGGCCATGACCGCGAAATGGCTCGACCTGGACGGAGTCGTGGTGGGCGAACGGGGCGATCTGGCTGGCCCGCTCGCCCACGCTGTCGGCAGTTAGCGCTTGCGCGAGCCAGAGCCCGGCGTCGCGATGATGCCGCTCGGGTTCTGGGCTATTCCGAGGCTCTACCCCGCGTCGACCGGCGCCGGCTCAGCGCGGAAGATCCGTACGTCTCCGCTGCCCGTTCGCGCCTTGATCGTGAGCGCGCGGACGGTGTTGGCCGGCGGGTTGTCCTCGATCGGGAGCTCAGAGCGCAGCTGCCCGGCACCGGTGACGACGTCGAGGCGGGCCGGCTGCCCGCGGCGAAGCCCGACGGACAGGCCGCCTGATCCACTCGCGAAGTCGACGTCACCGCCGGCGGCACCGATCGAAGCGTGCCCGGAGCCGGTGCGCATGCGGACCCGGCCGCCAGTGGTCCCGACCTCGAGGCTGCCGCTACCGCAGCCCACCTCCAGCGATTCGCCGACCTGGCCGAACGTCGCGGTACCCGAGCCGGCCCGGATCACGACCGAGCCGCTGACGCGCTGGATCTGAGCCGGGCCGCTGCCGTAGCGCAACCGCAGGTCGCCGTCGACCTGCTCGAGCGTGATGGCGGTCGATCCGGACGCGATGTCGGACATGCCGGATCGTCCCGTCACGACGACGTCCGCACCCCAGCTGGCGATCTTCATCGGAGTGCCGGCCGGGACCGTGATATCGACGTCGAGTGCGTCGCGCTCCCGACGGCCGGCGAAGACCGGGATGTCGAAGACGTTTCCGCGGGGCTTGGGCGCGTGCACCACGAGCGTGGTGTCGCGCATCTCCACGGCCGTCCGGGCGACGGCGTCGGAGCTGGAATCACGAGCCGTGATCGTGACCTTCGCCTCGGCTACGCCTTCGTCAGCGTGCACGGTGATCGTGCCGAAGCCGAGCCGAACCTGCAGGTCGATCGGTCGCGAGACAGGGAACGACGATGTGGTCACGGGATCTCCTATCGAGGATCGGGTGCTCATCCGGTCACCCAGCCGGTGACGCGATGGGTTCCGCCGTGTCGGTGTGGGCCGCCGCCGGGCCACGGTCCGCCCCAGCCGCCCGGGGGAGGACCCCAGCCGCCCGGCCGGTTGAGTGCAGCGCTGGCGGCCCGCACGAGCCAGGTGTTGACCGACACGCCTTCGCGGCCGGCCGCCTGCTCGATGTCGGCCTTGAGCCCCTCGGGCAGGCGCAGCGAGATGCGAGCCGTCGCCTCGCCCTCGTCGGCGGGTGGTTCGGCGAAGGCCTCGCGCGATGACGGCGCGACGTCAAGGCGGATCTCGTCGCCGTCGACGGCAGCGGTGATCGCCGGTCCGCCGTTCGCTTCGAGTAACGCGGCGCTGATCTCGTTGGCCGCAGCGGAGACGGCGCCGACCAGCGCGAGACGCACCGACGCGTCGGCCGCGCCGGCCAGCGACGACGCGATCTGCTGCGTGCGCTCGTCGCCTAGTGCCGCGGCAGCGCGCATCTGGTCGTGGACTTGCTCGATGTACTCGGTCACGTGCATGATGCCACTATGACATCAGTCCTGACGTCACCGCAACTGCGTCCAGATGTCACGACGCTTCGCGTGTTCGGCGATCTCCTCCGCACGTGCACCGAGGTGGCGCGTCGCGAGGTCACGGTCGATCCGCCGCCGGATAGGCTGGCGACGGCTGGATCGTCCACATCGTCTGGGGGTTTGTCCGTGGCCGAGACCGTTCCGCTGCGTGTCCAGGTCATCGCCTGGACGCACTTCGAGCCGCCGGCCGACGTGCCCTGGCAGACCGACGCCGACGGGGGGCAGGCCGTCGCCGAGTTCGCCGGCCGCGCGTGCTATCAGTCGTGGAAGAAGCCCAATCCGGCGACCGCGACGAACAGTGGCTATCTGCGCCACATCCTCGAAGTTGGGCACCTGTCCGTGCTCGAACACGGCACGGTGACGATGTACATCACCGGAGTCTCCCGCTCGCTGACGCACGAGCTCATCCGGCACCGCCACTTCTCGTACTCGCAGCTCTCGCAGCGGTACGTGCCCGAGCGCAACGCGGCAATGGTCGAGCCGGATGTGATCGCCGAGGATCCCGAACTGCACGCGAAGTTCGTCGCAGCGAGCGATGCGGCCGTCCGCTCTTACACCGAGCTGCTCGAAGGGTTGGAGAAGAAATTCGCCGACGTCGATCAGGCAACGTTGCGGCGCAAGCAGGCCCGCCAAGCGGCTCGAGCCGTGCTGCCGAACGCGACCGAAACGCGCATCGTCGTAACCGGCAACTACCGCGCTTGGCGGCACTTCATCGCGATGCGAGCGTCGGAGCACGCCGATATCGAGATTCGCGCGTTGGCTGTGGCCTGCCTGCGTGAACTCGAGCGCGTTGCGCCCAATGTCTTCGCTGATTTCGAAATCAGCGAGCTGCCCGATGGCACCGAAGTGGCGTCGTCGCCGCTGGTCGCCGAAGGTTGACCTGAAGTCAGCTTCACCTTCTAGGGTCGCGCCATGCGCGCGATCCGGCAGTATGAGTTCGGCCCACCCGCGGTACTGCGCTACGAAACGGTGCTCGATCCGATGCCGGCCGCTGGTCAGGCCCGGATCGCCGTGGACGCGGCCGGTGTGCACGTGATCGATACGATGGTCCGCCGCGGGGTCGACGGCGGGCCGTTCCCGCGGCCGACGCTGCCCATGACGCCCGGACGCGAGGTGGCGGGCGTCGTCGACGAAGTGGGCCCGGACGTCGATCGCTCGTGGCTGGGCCGGCCGGTCGTCGCGCACCTGGGGCCGGCAAGCGGCGGATATGCGGAACTCGCCGTGGCAGCCGCCGAGCGGTTGCACAACATTCCGCCGAACGTGGCGGCTCCCGATGCGGTCGCCATGATCGGCACCGGGCGAACGGCCGTCGGCATTCTCGAGGCCGCGAAGCCGAGCACCGAGGACATCGTGATCGTGACGGCGGCGGCGGGCGGCCTGGGCAGCCTGTTCGTGCAGGACGTCGCCGCCCTCGGCGCGACCGTCGTCGCGGTTGCGGGCGGCCCGGTCAAGATCAACCGCGCGCGGAGGCTCGGCGCCGCGATCGCGATCAACTATCTGCGCGCCGGCTGGGGCGACGAGGTGCGGGACGCGCTGCCCGGACACCACGCGACGGTCGTCCTCGACGGCGTGGGCGGGGCCATCGGCCGCGTGGCCTTCGAATTGCTCAGCCCGGGCGGCCGGCTGGTGCGCTTCGGCTGGTCCTCAGGTGCGCCGGCGGACATCCGCCCGGACGAGTTCGCCGCGCGCGGCGTGACCGACGTCGCGATTACCGGCGCACGGCTGATACCCCGGCTGGCCGAGCTGGAGGCGGCCGCGCTGCACAAGGCCGCCACCGGCACGTGGCGGCCGATCGTCCAGGACTTCGCGCTGGCTCGCGCCGGGGACGCGCATCACGCGATCGAGACCCGCGCGTCGATCGGCAAGGTCGTCCTCATTCCTTGATCCGCATTGCTGACGTCCCGCCTGACCGGTGGATCAGCGGTAGCTTTGTCGCATGCCGACTCTGGACACGCGGCGCCCATTCGGGCGCCTCCTCACCGCGATGGTCACGCCCTTCGGCGTCAGGGGCGAGCTCGATCTCGACGCGGCCGCCGCGCTTGCGGCGTACCTCGTGGACGAGCAGCGCAACGACGCGCTGGTCGTCAACGGCACCACGGGCGAGGCGCCGACGACCACCGACGCCGAGAAGGCCGACCTGGTGCGCGCCGTCGCCGACGCGGTCGGCGACCGGGCCAAGGTCGTCGCCGGGGTGGGGACCTTCGACACCGTCCACACGGTCCACCTCGCCGAGCAGGCAGCGAAGTCCGGCGCGAACGGCCTGTTGGTCGTCACGCCGTACTACTCGCGGCCGCCGCAGGCCGGACTGCTCGCGCACTTTCGCGCAGTGGCGGACGCGACCGAGCTGCCGGTCCTGCTGTACGACATCCCCGGGCGCACAGCCACCCCCATCGCTACCGATACCCTGCTGCGTCTCGCCGAGCATGAGCGCATCGTCGGGGTCAAGGACGCCAAGGGCGACGTGAGCGGAAGCGCGAAGGTGATGGCCGAGACCGACCTCGCGTACTACAGCGGCAGCGACGCCGAGACATTGCCGTTGCTGGCGGTCGGCGCGGCCGGTGTTGTCGGCACGTCCACGCACTTCAGCGGGGCCGGCACGCTGGCGATGATCGAGGCCTTCGAGCGCGGTGAGATCGCCGAGGCCCTGCGCCTGCACCGGCAGCTCCTGCCGATCTACACCGGCGTCTTTCGCACCCAGGGCACCATCCTGGTCAAGGCCGGACTGGCCCTGCGGGGCCGGCCGGTCGGCCCGGTCCGTCCGCCGCTGGTCGATGCGACGGAGCAGGAGATCGGCGTCCTGCGCGACGATCTCGCCGCTGCCGGCCTGTAGAGCACGACGCCAGGACGCGCCGCTGGGTCGCGGACGGCCCGACGCCGACGAGAATGGGTCGGTGTGGGCGCGGCATGCGCAAGCGACGCCACGTGGCGACACGGGCGCTTCTCCTGTCCAGGAACGATCTTGTACGGCGCTAGGGTTGCCGGGTGGCCGGAGCGTCCAGAAGCCGTGCGGCATCGACCCGGCGGTCCCGGACGGGCCGGAGCAGCGGCGGCCGCGTATCAACCCGATCGGGACTCTTCCCCATGATCGGGCGGGCCGTCGCGGCCATATGGCGGGCGTTGGCCTTCATCGTGGGGGGGTTGGCCCGCGCAGTCGGCCGTAACGCGGCGACCGCGCGGGAACTCGAACCAGAGCATCGTCGCGACGGCGCGGCGCTGGGCGTCATCGCGCTCGGCGCGGTCGTGGCCATGGCGGTGTGGGCGCACAGCGCCGGACCGGTTGGTCACGCCTTGTCGACACTGATCCGGCTGATCATCGGCAACGGTGCCGAGCTGCTACCAGTCATTCTGGTCGGCATCGGCGTGCACATGCTGCGCCAGGCGCCACAACCCGACAGCCGCGGCCGGCTGATCGTCGGCTCGGTCGCTCTGACGCTTGCCGTGACGGGGCTGCTCGACCTGTGGGCGAACTCGCCAACCAGCGCGCACGGCCGCGCGCACGCCGGCGGGCTGCTCGGGGCCGCCGTGGCCGCACCACTGCGACATGGACTGTCCGCGCTGATCGCCGTTCCGCTGCTGTTCGTGCTCGGCGTTTTCGGCGTGCTGGTCGTCACGGCGACCCCGTTCAGCCAGCTACGCCACGTCGGGCAGCTGTTCGGACGCCGGCACCCGGACGACGGGGACCCGGCCAATGCCGGCGCGGTGCTCCCCGGTACGACGGCGGTCACGTCCGTGCTGCCCGAGCTCGACGAGGCGGCCGACCTCGACTACGAACCCGCAGCCCGGCCGATGCCGACTCGAAAGCCGCGCAAGCCACGCATCGCCAAGCCCGGCGCGGCCGACGATGAGCTGGCGCCGGTGAACGCACCTGTCCAGCTCGAGCTGAACAGCGGCGGCGCGTATACCTTGCCGTCGCTGAAGGATCTTGCCGCCGGCAGCCGGCACGTGGCACACACCAAGGCGAACGACGAGGTGATCTCCGCACTGCAGCAGGTGTTCGCCGAGTTCGCGGTCGACTGCGCGGTGTCGGGATTCAGCCGCGGACCCACGGTCACGCGTTACGAGGTGGAACTCGGGCCGGGCGTCAAAGTCGAGCGCATCATGCAGCTCACCCGCAACATCGCGTATGCCGTCAAGAGCCCCGACGTACGGATCATCAGCCCGATCCCGGGCAAGAGCGCGGTCGGCGTCGAGATCCCCAACGCCGACCCGGAAATCGTCATGCTCGGTGACGTGCTGCGCGCGCCGGTCGCCCAGCGCGATCACCATCCGCTGCTCGTCGCGCTCGGCAAGGACGTCGAAGGCGGCTTCGTCGTCGCCAATCTGACCAAGATGCCGCACCTGCTCGTCGCCGGTGCCACCGGTGCCGGCAAGTCGAGTTGTATCAACTCGCTGATCCTGTCGGTGCTCACCCGAGCCACCCCGGACCAGGTGCGGATGGTGCTCATCGACCCCAAGCGGGTGGAGTTCGCCGCGTACCAGGGCATCCCGCACCTGGTCACGCCGGTGATCACCAACCCGAAGAAGGCGGCCGACGCGCTCACCTGGGTCGTGCGCGAGATGGACATGCGCTACGAGGACATGGAGGCCTCGGGCGTGCGGCACATCGACGACTTCAACCGCAAGGTGCAAGCCGGCGACCTCGTAACACTGCCCGGTTCGGAGCGCGTGTACACGACGTACCCGTACCTGCTGGTCATCGTCGACGAGCTGGCCGACCTGATGATGATCGCGCCCCGCGACGTCGAGGACGCCGTCGTGCGCATTACGCAGCTCGCTCGGGCTGCCGGCATCCATCTGATCATCGCGACGCAGCGCCCGTCGGTCGACGTGGTGACCGGTCTGATCAAGGCCAACGTGCCGTCTCGGTTGGGATTCAAGGCGTCCTCGCTCGCCGACTCGCGGGTCATCCTCGATCAGCCGGGCGCGGAAAAACTGCTCGGCAAGGGCGACGCGCTGTTTCTCCCTATGGGCGCGAGCAAGCCGGCGCGGATTCAGGGCGCGTACGTCACGGATCCGGAGATCCACAAGATCGTCGAGCACTGCAAGCAGCAACTGCAACCGACCTACCGCGACGACGTCACCGCGCCGCAAGCGGCCAAGAAGGAGATCGACGGGGACATCGGGGACGACCTCGAGTTGTTCCTGTCCGCCGTCGAACTCGTCGTGTCGACGCAGTTCGGGTCGACGTCCATGTTGCAGCGCAAGCTGCGGGTGGGCTTCGCAAAGGCGGGGCGGCTCATGGACCTCATGGAGTCGCGCGGCATCGTCGGGCCGTCGGAGGGGTCGAAGGCCCGCGACGTGCTGGTCACGCCGGACGAGCTTGACGGCCTCATGTACGCCCTGCGCAACGGCGGTAGCGCCGACGACCTGGTCGAGGCGGACGAGGCGCACTGAACGAAGACAACTCGCGCCCTCCGAATGGACGCGAGTTGTGCTTGGCTTCGCCCCGCTTAGGCGCGATGACGTGGGACGTAAAACATCCCGGACCAGGAGAGGCGTGCGCGCACGCCGAGGTGATGCCGCCCGATTCGGTCCGAACCGGGCTTCACCCGTGCCCTCGGCCAGCGCAGGACGCTGGATGCGCCCGTCCGCTGCACTGCGCTCATCTACACATCACCTCCTCCGCCGCAAGGTAACGGCTGAGGCTTACGTGACAGGTGAGGCTCGCGGGAGCGTGTCCAAGAAAAGACCGTGTGTCCGGGTACCAGGGAGTCCGTTAGAGGTGGCGCAGCATCCGGACGTTGCCGAGCGTGTTCGGCTTCACGTATTCGAGGCCGAGGAACTCGGCGATGCCAGCGTCGTACGAGCGGCGCAGTGCGTCGTACGTGTCGGCGTCGACCGGCAGCCCTTCGATCTCGACGAAGCCGTGCCGGGCAAAGAAGTCGACATGGAACGTGAGCGCGAACAACCGCGACAGCCCTAGCTGGCGAGCGGTCGCGATCAACTCGAGCAACAGCTGCTCGCCGATCCGCCGGCCGGCGTGGTCGGGATGGACGGCGAGTGTACGCACCTCGCCGAGGTCGGCCCACAAGACGTGCAAGGCACCGCAGCCGACGATCATGCCGTCATGCTCGGCGACTCGGAAGTCGGCGATGTCCTCGTAGAGCGTGACGAGTTCCTTCGCCAGAAGCCTGCGTCCCGATCCCGCGTAAATGTCGACAAGTGCCTTGATCGACGGCACGTCCGGCGTACGAGCACGACGCACGACGGTGCCCGTCGGTAGTGCGGACGCCTCGCGCGGGCACTCGCCGCTGTTCATCAGATGCACGCTATCGAGATCGTGATCCGAGATGGCGCGGGTACCCTGCCAACGTGTCACCCGCTCCCTCGCGCGCTGCGCTGATCACCCTCGGGTGTGCCCGCAACGAGGTCGACTCCGAGGAGTTGGCCGGACGCCTCGGTGCCGCGGACTGGGAGCTGACCGACGCCGCCGACGCGGACGTGGTGGTGATCAACACCTGCGGCTTCATCGACTCGGCGAAAAAGGACTCGATCGACACGGTGCTCGCCGTAGCCGAGACGGGCAAGAAGATCATCGCGGTGGGTTGCCTCGCCGAGCGCTACGGCACCGAGCTGGCCACGTCGCTGCCCGAGGCGGACGCTGTGCTGGGATTCGACTCGTACGCCGACATCCCCGCTCGGCTGCGCGACGTGGTGGCGGGACGGGCGATCCCATCGCACCGTCCGCGTGATCGGCGCACATTGCTGCCGATCAGCCCGGTACAGCGTCCGGCCGCCGTCGCCGACGTCGCGGTGCCCGGCCACGCCTGGGTGCCGAATGTGCGCAGCCGGCTCAACGACGCGCCGACGGCCTACCTCAAGCTGGCGTCCGGATGCGACCGCCGTTGCTCGTTCTGCGCGATCCCATCGTTTCGGGGCGCGTTCGTCTCGCGCCCGCCCGCCGACGTGCTCGATGAGGCCCGTTGGCTGGCCTCGACCGGCGTACGCGAGCTGGTACTGGTGAGCGAGAACTCCACGTCCTACGGCAAGGACCTCGGCGACTTGCGCGCGCTCGAGCAGCTGCTGCCCCGGCTCGCCGGCGTGGACGGCATCGACCGGGTTCGGGTCTCCTACCTCCAACCGGCCGAGCTGCGGCCGTCGCTGGTCGAGGTGATCGCGGGCACGCCGGGCGTGGCGCCGTACTTCGACCTGTCGTTCCAGCACGCGAGCACGTCCGTGTTGCGACGGATGAAGCGGTTCGGCTCGACCGAGGCGTTCGTCGAGCTGCTCGACCAGGCCCGAGCCGTCGCGCCGCAGCTCGGCGCTCGCAGCAACGTGATCGTCGGTTTTCCCGGCGAGAACGAGGCCGACATCGTCGAGCTGGAGCGGTTCCTGACCCTGGCTCGCCTCGACGCTGTCGGCGTGTTCGGATATTCGGACGAGGAGGGCACCGCTGCCGCCGAATTCGAGGGCAAGCTCGATGGTGACGAGGTCACGACCCGGGTGGAACGTATTGCCGCGCTGGTCGACGAGCTCGTCGCGCAACGCGCCGAGGACCGGATCGGCCAGCAGGTCGACGTCTTGGTCGAAGAGGTCGACGACGAGGTCAGCGGCCGCGCGGCCCATCAGGGCCCTGACGCCGACGGCGTGACCCGGCTCGACACGTCCGCCGGAGTGCGCCCCGGCGAGATCATCTCGGCGTTGGTGAGCGGTTCGGACGGCGCCGACCTCGTCGCAGTGCCGTGGCGGTGAACGTGCGCCCGCGGCCCGACGACCCCATCGCCGCGGCGCCGAGCCCGGCTTCGGCCTGGAACGTGGCCAACGGGCTGACGGTGCTGCGCCTGTTGCTGGTGCCGATCTTCGCGTTGGTCTTGTTCCACGGCGACGGGCACGAGACGGGCTGGCGGATCGGCGCCTGTGCGATCTTCGTCGCGGCGTCGATTACCGATCGGCTCGACGGTGAACTGGCTCGCAAGCGTCGATTGGTCACCGAGTTCGGCAAGCTCGCCGATCCGATCGCCGACAAGGCTCTGGTCGGTACCGCCCTGGTGGGGCTGTCCGCGCTGAACGATCTGGCCTGGTGGGTCACCATCGTCATCCTCGTGCGCGACCTGGGCGTCACCGCGCTGAGGTTCTGGGTGATACGTCACGGTGTGATCGCCGCTAGCCGGGGCGGGAAGGTCAAGACGCTGCTGCAGACCGTGGCCATCGGGCTGTACCTGCTGCCCCTGACCGGGTGGCTGCACATCGTCGCGATGGTCGTTATGGGCGCGGCCGTCGCGCTGTCGCTGATCACCGGCGCCGACTACGTGGCTCGCGCGGTGCGCCTGCGCCGCCACGCCCGAGCCAGCGCAGCATGAGCGAACCAGCATTCCGCCTTCGGCCGGCTCGGGCCGGAAGGAGCGTCGGAAATGCCGAACTATGCTGTTGAGCTGGCTGCGCTGCACGCGGATCTGCGTGAGCTCGGCGCAACGGTCGCAGTTGCCGAGTCGCTCACCGGCGGACTGCTTACGGCCGCCTTGACCGAGACCCCGGGGGCCAGCGTTTCGGTGCGCGGTGGCCTGATCGTCTACGCAACGCCGCTCAAGGCTAGCCTCGCCGGCGTACCGGAGGCGCTCCTCGATGAGCGCGGACCCGTCGATCCAGATGTTGCTCTAGCTCTGGCTCGGGGCGTTCAGTCGCGGTTGGGCGCGACCTACGGTCTTGCCGTCACCGGCGTCGCCGGGCCCGACCCCCAGGACGGCAAGCCGGTGGGCACCGTGTTCGTGGCCGTAGCCGCCCCGGACGACGAGGTCGTGGCCAAACGCGCGTTCACCGGCGACCGGGCGGCGATCCGCGCCGCAGCGGTCCAGGCGGCGCTCGAGGTCTTGAAAAGGGAATGCGCCTCGGCGATTACAGCGTTACGTTCGCCGTAAGCGGAGAAGCGCGGTCAGCCGCGTGGCTGTCCGCCCCGCCAGGTAACGTGATTCGCATCCGGCGCACGGCGCGCCGGACGGACCAGTGAAGGGGGTTTCGCACCATGGCTGTGCTGCGACAAGTAGTTGGCGAGACCCTCCGTGCGCTCCGTCTTCGCCAGCGCCGCACGCTGCGTGAAGTCTCGTCCAGCGCCCGGGTGAGCCTGGGTTACCTCTCCGAGGTCG
>JBKPQM010000095.1:0-8074 GCA_046734095.1 Actinomycetota bacterium
CCGTGACGCTCGCCGACGACTACGTGACCAATGACGCGGCCGGCAACGCGCAGGACTACCACGGCACGCTCGCGCCACCGGCGAAGTGCCCCGGCCCGTGGGCGAAGGTCGTGCTGAACTGGACCGGCCGCGAGGCCGGACGCCAGTTCGACCGCGCGGGCGGGATCACCTTCGGCGCGGCGCAGATCTTCTTCACCTCAACCCCGGAACCCGACCCGGACGGGATCACCTGGAACGCCCAGAAGGACGTTACCGAGTACACGTCGTTGTTCACGGCGGGCCAGCCGTACACGATCAGCGTGCCGAACTACCTTTCCGGGATCCTGACCGGGGTAATGCGCATCTCGGCGGCGCTGACCTTCTACGAGCCCGACGCCGCACATCCGGCCCCTTTGGTGCCGACCAGCGTCCTCGGCCTGGGAACGCAGTTCCTGTCCGACGGGACCAGCGTCGCGAACTTCCCGCTGGACGGCCTGCCGACCAACATCACCCGAGCTGACCTCGAGGTCTACCCGAAGGGCAACGCGTGCGACGAGTTCTGGTACGGCGGGTTGCCCGACTCGTTCGTGTCCGCGCATCCGGACGCCGGCCTGTGCGGGGGTGGACCGTACCGCGAGCTTGACGCCTCACTCGACGGCACCCCGGCCGGAGCAACGATCCCGTTCCCGAGCATCTTCACCGGCGGGGTGAATCCCCTGCTGTGGCGGCCAATTCCCGCGGTCGACGCATTCAACCTGCTGCCTCGCGACCTCGACCTGACGCCGTTCGTCGGCTCACTCGTCGACGGCGGCGATCACGCAGTGGGGCTGTCGGTCCGCAACGCGCAGTCGTACTGGGGCCTTACCCCGAACCTGCTGCTGTGGACCGACCCGAACGCCGCGCACACCAGCGGCGCGACCATAACCAACACACTCGCGGCCCACCCGACCCGGCAAAGCAGCGTCCAGCACACCGGTACCCAGTCAGTGGGCTACACGCTCGACGCAAATCGCACCTACACCACCGCCGGCTGGGTGCAGACGTCGTCCGGCCGCGTGACCACAACCGTCGACCAGAGCCTCGACTTCAGCAACACAAACGACTTCGCACTCACGAACTACCGCGAGCAGACCCGTAACGATCAGCGCCTCACCACCGTCACGACGACCGTCGACCCTACGGGCACGCATGTCCGGACGGTCGATGAGCAAGATCCGCTCACTGCGGTCGAGATGTTCCAGCAACCGCAATCCGCGAATTTCTTCACGCTGCCCGCGCAGGTCAACCAGTCCAAGGTGCTGTCGCTGCAGTCCGTCGACAACGGTGCTACCACGTTCACCAGCAACCTGACCAACGCCACCCAGGGCGCTGGAATCCTCTCCGAGTACGACAGCGGTGAGTACCGCCTGGCCAATGGCACCGACGAGCAGGAATACGACTACACCGACTCGAGTCACCTCTGTTATCACCGCACGATCCACGCCGCGCAGGGCTACGTCACCTCCGATTCGGCGAACGACACCTGCTGACCAGCGCTCGGGCTATCTTCTTGCACACAGCGTCGGAGTTTGCCTGGCCCGAGCGACGGAAGTGATGTGAGCGGCCAGCCCGCGACCGGTCAGCAGCGAGAGCACCCGCTCCTGCTGCTGTACGACCGTGCGCTGCCGGAGGTGTACGGCTACCTGTTCGCGCGCTGCGGGTCGATGGCGGTGGCAGAGGATCTGACGTCGGAAACGTTCCTGGCGGCGGTCGCCGCCGTGCGTTCCGGTGAGGCTCCGCTGAGCGTGCCTTGGCTCATCGGCATCGCCCGGCACAAGCTGGTGGACCATTGGCGGGCGCGGGCGCGTGAGGAGAGTCGGCTGTCCGCTGTTGCCGGCGAACGCGCGGACAACGGGACCGACCCGTGGGACGCCCGCCTCGACGCGTTGCGCGCGCAGCAGACTCTGGTCGCGTTGTCGCCGATCCACCGCGCCGTGCTGGTGCTGCGCTACTTCGACGACCTGCCGGTGCCGCAGGTCGCCGCCGAGCTCGGCCGCACGCGGCACGCAACCGAGGCCTTGATCTCCCGTGCGCGTACTGCGTTCCGCTCGGAGTACGAGCAGAGAGGGGGCCAGGATGGCTGATCCGCTCGAGATCCTGCGCCGGCCGCTCGTGCCGCTCGACCCGAATCCCGCGTTCGCGAGCAGGCTGCGCGCCCGCCTGGCGCGCGCCCTTACCGAAGGAGAACCCATGACTGCCGCTGCCGCCGAGTCGACCCTCGTTCCCTACCTTGCCGTGCACGACGCCCGCGCCGCCCTCGACTGGTACGTCGACGCGCTCGGTGCGGAGGTCGTCGGCGAGCCGATCGTCATGCCGGACGGGCGGATCGGGCACGCCCAGCTGCGCGTGTCCGGCGCGACCGTCTACCTCGCCGACGAGCACCCGGAGATCGACTTCGTCGGCCCGGTCGGGCGGGGTGGCACGACCGTGACGCTGCACCTGACCGTCCCGTCCGCGGACGCGACGGTCGACGCCGCCGTCGGTCACGGCGCTCGGCTGGAGCAGGCGCCGGCCGACGAACCGTACGGGCGAACCGGCGTCGTGCGTGACCCCTTCGGGCACCGCTGGATGATGCAGTCGCCCTTGGGCGGTGCGGTGAACCGATCGCCGGCCGTCGGCGATGTCGCGTACTTCAGCTTGCACGTGCCGTCCGCCGAGCGAGCCCGCCAGTTTTACGGCGAGGTGCTGAGTTGGCGCTTCGGTGACACTGACGCGCCTGGTCACGCCGACCAGGTTGTCAACCTGTCGCTGCCGGCCGGCGTGTGGAGCGGCCCGGACATGCCCGGCGTCCGCAAGCCTGGGGTGCTGCTTGTCCATCGGGTCGACGACCTGCGCGCCGCCCTCGCTTCGGTGCATGCGCTCGGCGGTACCGGCACCGAGCCGCGGCGCGAGTCGTTCGGGCTCGTCGCGGACTGCACCGACGACCAGGGCAACGGCTTCTCGCTGCTAGAGATGCCAGCCGATACACCGCGGCCACCGATCAACGGCGCGCTGCCCGGGGACGTTTCCTACATCACCGTCTCGCCCGGCGACGAACGGCGCGCGGCGGACTTCTACAGCGAGCTTTTCGGATGGCGGTTTGCGCCCGGGAACGTCGATCGCGGCCTGCAGGTTGAGGGGCCGCAGCCGATGACCGGCTTCTGGGGTGGCGCCGGCCGGCAGACCGTCGTCTTGATGTACCGCGTGACCGACATCGACGCCGCCGTCACGCGAGTGCGGGCCCTCGGGGGTCGGGCGACACAGCCGGAGCAGCAGCCCTACGGCATCACGGCGGAGTGCGTCGACGATCAGGGCATGGCGTTCTACCTCGGGCAGCACTAGCACGCTGCCTCGGCGACGCGATCCGCCGAGCGGGGCGTCGACTGTTGTCAGTACCAGGGGCTAGCGTGCCGGTTAGCGCCCGGCATCGGGGCCGGGGCGATCATGGAAAAGGAGCTGCCATGGCCGGTGAGATCGTGCACATCGAGATTCCAGCAGACGACACAGCTGCCGCGCGCGCGTTCTGGGGCGACCTGTTCGGGTGGGCGTTCACCAGCTATCCCGGGCCGTTCGAGTACCACATGGCTCAGTTGAGTGATCAGCAGGGCGGCGCGATCACCAACATGGAGCCCGGCAAGCGGGGCATGCGCCCGTACTTCGCGGTCGACGAGATCAAGGACGGCGCAGCCAAGGTGGTAAGCCTCGGTGGCACGGCCAGCGAACCGTCGCCGGTGCCGAACATGGGCTGGTTCGTCACCTGCACCGACCCGCAAGGTAACGAGTTCGGGCTCTGGCAGATAGACCAAAGCGCGCCGGCGCCGAGCTGACGCCGTCGATCGAGACCAGCCCGACGGGCCGCGTTCGCCTCGTTATGAAGACAGGTGGGCCGGCTCGCCGGGTTGGGGCTCGTAGTCGTCGGCGGGGCCTTCGATCGACACCAGCAGGGCCCGCAGGTCGGCATTCATCCGGTCGATCGTCGCCCGGTCCAGACCGCCGAATAGGCGCTCTTCGGCAACGATCTTGGTGTCCAGGATTTGCTTGGCCCGCCGCCGGCCGGACTTGGTGAGGGCAACGATCACCTGGCGCCGGTCGTCCGGGTCCACCTCGCGGGTCACCCAACCCCGCTCGGCCAGCCGGGCGATGCGGTTCGTGATCGCCCCGGACGTGACCTGGCATCGGCGAACCAGATCGCCGGCGCTCAACCGTTGGTCAGGGGCCCGACGCAGGGCGAGCAGCACCTCGAACTCCCACATGCCGATGCCGTGGGCCGCGAGCTCGCGCTGCACCTCCCGCTCGATCTGGTGGGTGATGCGGCGCAACCGGATGGTGAGCGTCTTGGCCGGGACGTCGAGGTCCGGCATCTGCTCGAGCCACTGCTCGACGATCACGTCCACGCGATCGCGCACCGCTACGGACCTCATGGCGTGGAGTGTAACTCGTTTAACGTTAAATGGTTTGACGGCTACGGCGTTCCGGTTCTAGCTTAACGTTAAGTACTTTAACGCTGAGAGGATCGAGAACGTGATGCAGAAGCGGGCCGTACCAACCTGGGCGGTACTCGCGGTCTGCTGCGCAGCGCAGTTCATGGTCGTGCTGGACGTAACGATCGTGAACGTGGCGCTGCCTAAGATGCGCTCCGGCCTCGGGCTGTCGGCGACCGGCCAGCAGTGGGTCATCAACGCCTACACGCTGACGTTCGCCGGGTTCTTGCTGCTGGGCGGGCGGGCGGCCGACCTGTTCGGACGGCGGCGGGTGTTCATGCTGGGGCTCGGCCTGTTCACGGTATGCAGCCTGCTCGGCGGCCTGGCCCAAAACGGCGCAACCCTCATCGCCGCGCGCTCCGTGCAGGGAGTGGGCGGTGCGATCCTCGCCCCGGCGACCCTGAGCCTGATCACGACCACATTCACCGACCCAGCCCGACGGCGTCGCGCGCTCGGAGCCTGGTCAGCCACCGCGGCCAGCGGTGCGGCAGCCGGCGTGTTCACCGGCGGCATCCTGACGGATCTGCTCGACTGGCGCTGGGTGCTCTTTGTCAACGTGCCGATCGGCGCCGCGCTAATGGCGGCCGCCGCGCTGTCGCTGACCGAGTCGAGGTCCGAAACCCGGCCGAGTCTCGACATCGCCGGCGCCGTCACGGTAACCGGCGGGCTGGCGCTGCTCGTGTACGGCATTGTCAGCACCGATTCGCACTCGTGGGGATCGACTGTCACAATTCTGACACTGCTCGGCGGCGCGGCCCTTCTTGCCGCGTTCTTGGTTGTCGAGTCGCGGATCGCCGAGCATCCGCTGGTGCCGCTGCGGGTGTTCCGGCGGCGGTCGATCTCGGCCGCCAACGGAATCGCTGTAACCATCGGAGCGGCGTTGTTCGGCCTGTACTTCTTCTTGTCCCTCTTCCTGCAGCAGACGAACGGGTACAGCCCGCTCAAGGCCGGATCGGCGTTCCTGCCGGCCGCGCTGTCGACGATGGCCGGTGCGTTGGCCGGTACCCGCCTGGTTGCCCGGCTCGGTGCTCGCCGCCAACTGGTGATCGGTCCCCTCTTGGCCGCGGGTGGGTTGCTGTGGTTGAGTCAGCTGTCGGCCGGCGACGGCTACCTTGACCACGTGTTCGGGCCACTCGTGCTGGCCGGTGTCGGCCTCGGTCTGGCGTTCGTGCCGATGACGATCGCGGCGACCGCCGACGTGCCGATACACGAGGCCGGGTTGGCGTCCGGGCTGATCAACACCACCCGGCAGATCGGCGGTGCCGTCGGGTTGGCCGTCATGGCTACGGTCGCTGCGGGCGCGTCGTCGGCGATTGCCGGCTACGACCGGGCGTTTGCGATCAGCGCCGCCGCGTTAGTGATCGGGGCCGCGCTCGCCCTCGTCCTGCCGGCCAAACCCAAGCCGGAACGGCACATCACCAGCGGTGAGGAGATCGCCGAGCCCGTAGTGGTCGTCGAGGCGTCAGGCTGATCGGGCTCCGCTGCGGGAGACGTAAACTGCTGCTGCAGCAACCACAAATGTCCCCTCGGCAACGCCAGCCTTCGCCTCAGCCGGCCGGTCCGCCTCAGACGGCGAGTAGGACGGTGACTCGATCATGAGCCTCAACCAGCTGCTGGCCGACCAGCCGCAGCCACAAATCGCCGGCTCGACCGTGATTCTGGGCGATGTCCACGTCGGGGCCGACGCGATCCTGGCGCAGGGTTTGGTGGTGCGGGCCCGGGACGGTGCGGTGAGCATCGGTAATCATTCGGCGGTTCTGGAGAACGGGGTGGTGGTCGGCACCCCCGAGCATCCGGTACACGTCGGCCAGCGCACGGTATTCGGGCATCGCGCCACGATTATCGGCGCGACCATTGGGGACCTGTGTGAAGTGGGAAATGGCGCGATTTTGATGCCGGGTTCTCGGCTGGGTAACGGCTGCATCCTCGGTGAAGGCACGCTGGTTCCGGCCGGCACCGTCATCCCCGACGACACGGTGCTGGTGGGACGGCCACCCCACGCGATCCGCACCGCGACTGACGCCGACCGGGAGAGATTGGCCGTCCTGCGGCAACATCAGACGAATCTGACCGATTTCCCGGGCATCGTTGTGCATCGGCCGGCGCGAGGGGGAGAGCGTATGGGAACGCTGTATGCGTATCGCGACAAGACACCGACGATCGGAGCCGGCACGCTCCTCTTTGACTCGACGGAGATCACCGGCGACGTCACGATCGGTGAAGACTGCCTCATCGGCGCGGGCGTGAAGATCATCGGCGACTCGCATGGTCCGGTGCGCATCGGCTCGCGGGTGCAGATCCTCGAGAACACGGTGCTGCACCTACTGCCGGACAACGAACTCGTCATCGATGACGACGTCGTGATCGGTCCCGGCGCGATGATTCACGGCTGCCGTATCGGGCGCGGCAGCGTCGTCGAGCCGGCCGCGATCGTGTGCGACTGGAGCGAGGTGGGCGCCGAATCGATCGTTCGCGCCGGCGCGTGCGTCAAGCAGCGGGACCGCTTCGGGGACCGCTCGGTACTTGACGGTTTCCCGGCCAAGCTGGTCGACACTCTCTCCACCGCACCGTCGCGGCCCGGCTGGGCGCTGCCCCAGGATGAGGTCGCCGCCCTGCGCCGGGTGGACCGCTAGTCCGGTCGTCGCGAATCACCTCTCGTCGGTGGCGCCGGACCGCGCGACGGGTCACGTGTTCGCGGCTGGGCTCAACCAGTGGGTTTGACGGGCGCTGGCCGCAACGGTTTCGGTGATCCTGGCGGACATGAGCGCCTATCTGATGTTCCCCGACCTGGACGTAGCCAAGAAGTGGTACTTCGCGCCGGAATACCAGGAGATCCTCCATCTGCGCACCGACTCGAGGATCAGCGATCTGATCCTCGTCGATCCGGTCGCCGCGGATTTCACCTCGAAGGCATGGGCCGGGCAGATCCGCGAGCTGCTCACGCCCGGCCCGACTGCGCCAGAGTGAACGGCGGCCGCAAATCACGCGGCCGACGGCTGCTGCAGTCTGGCTCGCCGAACGGAAGAGGCCCGGCGCGCGCGGCCGGCCAGCGCGACGATGAGCAGCGTCGCGACGACCGCAACGCCCGCGATGAGGACGTAGGTCCAGGCTGAGATGTGATCGTGAACGACGGTCGGCTGCGGCGGCGGGGTTGGCGGGGTACCGCCTCCGTCTGCGGGCGGGGCGGGCATGGCCGATGCTGAGGCGGCCGAGCCGATGTACCACGCGAGAACGAGCGCCAGGGTGCCGATCACGGTCAGGCGGATCTTTTTCATCGAAGTGTCCTTCGTGTCCCGGCGTTCGTAGCCGGCTGCGACGAGAATGCGCGGCCGCGAAGCCGCCCGGCATCGGTGCACGTCCCCCACGTTGGCGAGCCGAACCCCTATCTTGGCCGGCGTTCGTTGACCTCGTCCTCGCGCGATTCTTAACGTGACGTCATGACGTTGGTCGAGCGCGGGCCGCAGGTGGCCGCGCTGTCGGAGTACCTCGAGGACACCCGTGACGGAACGGGCGTTCTTGCCCTCGTAGGCGCGGAAGCCGGTGCCGGGAAATCCGCGCTTGTCTCGGCATTTCTGGCCGAGGTGGCGGTGCCCATC
>JBKPQM010000096.1:0-6823 GCA_046734095.1 Actinomycetota bacterium
CACGATCTGGGCGACCTGTCCTTCATGGTGGAACGCTACACCAAGAACGAGGCGCTGCTGGCCCGCGCCGACGCGCTCATCGAGCGGCACCTCGGCGGCCTGAAGCGACGTCGGGCAGCCGGCGCGAAAGCGGCGGGCACGTCGCACTCGCCGGTGGTTGGCTAGCGATGGCCGGGGCTCGTACGGGTCGTGGCAACGGGCGCGCCGATGCACCGGCGATGGTCACCGTCCCAGCGTATCTCGATGCGGTGCGACGCTTGCACGGTCTGGGATCCGGCGAGATGGCGCGCGCGCTGCGCGTGAACCCCTCCGTGCTGCGGCGATGGCTGCGGGGCAGCCTGGTACCATCGTGGCGGCGCGTGCGCACCATGACGGGGCTGTGGGGTGGCAGTGCGGAGCTGCTCGCGCTGGGAGCAGCGTTGCAACGCTACTCGCGCGCGACCGGCATCTCGATCGACGAGGCCGTGCGCATGGTGCGCAGCGGGCGCCGCAACGCACCCGATCGCCGACCGCCAGGACCGCGGCGCGACCGGCGGCAGCTGTCGCTCCCCATCGGGAGCTGAAGGGAGTCGATGTCGAGCGAGGAGCGGGGGCTCGCCCCGAGCTGCTACGTCGAGACGGCCGAGGGGCCGGTCCAGCTGTCCGAGACGCCGAACAAGGGCTTCGCCGTGCTGACGAGGCTGCCGACGGGAGTGCTCGGCTTTCGCCAGCTGATCAAGGTGGTGACGCGGGGGCCCGTGCCGTTGCTGCGTGTCGTGCTCAGCACCGGTCACGAGCTGCTCGCGGCGCACGGACATCCCTTCTATCGAGTCGGGATGGAGAGAGTCCCGGCGGAGAAGCTCACGGCCGGCGATGGCCTCGAGACCGCGTTCCGATATCCCGAGGGCTACACGCTGCCCGATGCCCCGGGCGCCGGACCCAGCTCTCCCATCCACGTCGTGCGGATCGAGCCGGCGGGCGACGGGGAGGTGATGACCGGCACCGTACGCGACACACATGCCCTCTTCGTCACGGCCGGAGTCCTCTGCGGCGAGTGACGGCCTGCGCCGGCTGACGGAGCGGCTGGTGCGCTGCCGGCTGTGTCCGCGGCTGGTGGCCCATCGTACCCGCGTCGCGCAGGAACGCGTTGCGCGCTTCCGCGACTGGACGTACTGGGGGCGTCCTCTTCCCGGCTTCGGCGACCCGGCGGCGCGGGTCCTGGTCGTGGGCCTCGCGCCGGCGGCGCACGGTGGCAACCGGACGGGGCGCATCTTCACCGGCGACGAGAGCGGCAACTGGCTCTACGCGGCGCTGTACCGCGCCGGCTTCGCGAACCAGCCGACGTCCGTCCATCGCGACGACGGGCTCATGCTGCACGACGCCTGGGTAACGGCGGCGGCCCGCTGCGCGCCGCCCGCGAACAAGCCGACCCGTGCGGAGCTCGACACCTGCCGCCGGTGGTTGCTCGCGGAGGTGGCACTCCTGTCGCGGCTGCGGGTGGCAGTCGCCCTGGGGCGTGTCGCCCACGAGGCGGTTCTCGCTCTCGAGGCCGCGCGCGGCCACGCCGTCGCGCGTCCCCGGCCGTCTTTCGCGCATGGGGCGGAGTATCGGCTCGCCTCCGGCCTCGTGCTGCTCTGCTCGTATCATCCGAGCCAGCAGAACACGTTCACGGGCCGGCTGACGCGGCCGATGCTGGACGCCGTGCTGGGTCGCGCCGCTGGGCTCGCCCGCGGGGACGGCGCGGGCGTCTCGAGTTCCCGCGCTGGCCGAAGGATGCTAACCAAGACCCGCTAGTCATGAAGGGGATCATCCTGGCCGGTGGCGCCGGCACGCGACTGCATCCGCTCACCCTGGCGGTGAGCAAGCAGCTGCTGCCCGTGTACGACAAGCCGATGATCTACTATCCGCTGTCCACGCTCATGCTGGCGGGGATCCGGGAGATCCTCGTCATCACCACGCCGCACGAGCAGGACGCGTTTCGCCGGCTGCTGGGAGACGGTGCGGCAATCGGGCTTTCCATCACGTGGGCCGTCCAGCCGCGTCCGGAGGGGCTCGCGCAGGCGTTCATCATCGGGCGCGAATTCATCGGCGGCGGGAGCGTGGCGCTCGCGCTGGGCGACAACATCTTCTACGGGCACGGCTTCCCCGAAAGCTTGCGCCGGGCGGCCGCGCGCACGCGGGGCGCCACCGTGTTCGCGTACCACGTGCGTGACCCCGAGCGATACGGCGTGGTCGAGTTCGACGGCCAGGGGCAAGCGATCTCGGTCGAGGAGAAGCCGGCGACGCCCCGATCGTCGTACGCAGTGACCGGACTGTACTTCTACGACCATCGCATCGCCGACGTCGCCGCCGCGCTGACGCCGTCAGCGCGCGGGGAGCTGGAGATCACCGACGTCAATCGCTATTACCTCGAGCTGGGCGATCTGCACGTCGAGAAGCTCGGCCGCGGCGTGGCCTGGCTCGACACGGGCACACACGAGGCGCTGGCGCAGGCCGGGAGCTTCATCCAGGCCATCGAGGAGCGTCAGGGGCTGAAGGTCGCGTGCCTCGAGGAGATCGCGCTCCGCATGGGATACATCAGCGCCGACGACGTCCGGCGCGCGGCAGAGGGCATGCAGCAGACGGGATACGGGCAGTACCTGCTCGGCCTGCTCGAGCAGTGGCCGATCGGGTGAAGGCCGATCACGGTACGCGCGTTGCCGGTGCCACGTAGGTATCACACGCCGTCGAGCACCCGTCGATGCTGACGTAGACGGTCTTCCGGACGTAGAGCCGCCCCTCGTCCTCGTATGCGTCGAGGGAACGAAGCGCCCGGTCGTCGATGCCGTCGAGGACGAGCCCGTTCACCCGGCCACCGGCGACGGGATGGATCACGGGGTAGCCGTGGCCGCCGGTCGTGCGGCTCCATCCGTGGAGCATCCCGACCCGACCCGGGAAGCGGCGCCCGGTGACACGCTCGACGCAGCCCGGATCGAGCAGCGTGCCGTAGACGAAAAGCCGCACGGATTGGGTTCGGCGCTAGGCCGCGCTCGACTGATGGCGGCGGCTACCGCCGTGTCGCTCGCGCTGGACCATGACCTGGACGCCGCGATCGGCGAGCCAGGCAAACGCCTCGCGCACGTGCCGCAAGGCGCGCTCCTCGGCCGCGCCGCCGACGAGCACGTCGATGCGTGTGCCGGGACCGCAGCGCAGCACGTCGTCGGCAAGCGTCTCCGCGAAATACGGTGTGAGCAGTCCCGTCCGCTCGAGCGTGGTCTCGACGCCGGCACTCGGACGCCGGACGCGCGCCACGACGGGCACGTAGGGCGCCTCGTGCTCGAGACGAGCGCGTGCGAGCATGGCCAAGGCGTCGATCAGGTCACCAAACGTTCGCACGGTGACGAGCACGTCCTCGGGGATTCGTAGATCCAGCTCTTCCTCCGCGGCGATCGCGAGCTCGGCGAAGTCGAGCGAGTCGGCTGCCAGATCGTCGACCAGCGACAGCTCCGGCAAGAGCTCTTCTTCCGCGACGCCGAGGTGTTCCGCGACGAGCCGCCGCACGCGCGGCTCAACGATGCTCCTCATACCCTCTGCTCCGTTCCTCGTTCCGGTCGCTTCGAAGATTGAGGTCTATCACACGTCGCCGGATTCGACAGCGTCGCCCGAGAAAAATTCACCTGGCCCCCGCGACGCGCTGCGCCAGCCAGACGGCTGCCCTCGGCCTTTCAGCGCGCCCGGTCGCGTGGTAAGTGCGCGATCCTTCGCCCGCCGCCCTCGTAGCTCAGTGGACAGAGCACCTGCCTCCTAAGCAGGGGGTCGCAGGTTCGATTCCTGCCGGGGGCACTGACAATGCTTCATCGCCCGCAGAGTGACAGGACTCACGTCCATCTGTCGCCCTATGACCCGGCGGCCGCTTTGACGCTGCGGTACACGAACGCCCGTCCCGGTGCCGACGTGGCGGCGGCGTGCCGAGCCGCTTCGATGAAGCGGTGATCGGGGGCCAGCGCGCAGGCCGGCGCGTGCGAAGCGATTGGACGGTTGCGTCAGGACCAGTCGCGATCACCCAGGACCGCAGAAGAGCGAGGCAATCCTGGATCGCCCCCAAGCTGTCCGGATCGCGCCATACGGAGGCCTCGGCGGCGAGCCGCATCAACCGATCCCACTCGGCGTTGAGCTGGGTGTCATCGCGGGGCTCCGGCCGCCGCCGGAAGGGCACCACGATCCCGCGGCGCCGGGTAGCGTCCGCGGTCACGGGTTTCGACGCGCGCGGGCCGATCATGGCCCCCAGTGGAGGATGCCCAGCGGACGGAGGAAGTCGTTGAAGTACTCGGTGCGCATCGCCAGGTGGTCGGGGACGATCGCCTCGCCGTTGCGGATGGCGCCGGAGAAGGTGAGATCCGGACGGGCGGCGAGGAAGATGTTCCGCGGCGCGAAGTTGGCCTGGTAGCCCGCGGTCCAGCACGGATCCGCCCCGATCTGGCATTGCACGTTGGCCGGGCCGCCCTTCAGGTCCCGGATGTTCATCCCCACCACCTGGCACGATCAACGGCTCCGGGGCACACGGCGCCGGCGTGCCAGGTATGCCCAAGTCTCACACGCGGGCATCTGCGGAGCCGAAGTCTGGAGCGACCGACGGCTCCCGCTAGCGGGTTCGTGCCGGCGCGCTACTGGAGAATGCCGGGGACCTGGAGCGCGAAGCGCGGGATCCTCGCCTTGAAGACTCGCCCACCCGCCTCGTGCATCTCGTAGGTTCCTTCCATCGTA
Source organism: Actinomycetota bacterium (assembly GCA_046734095.1). Taxonomy (GTDB): domain Bacteria; phylum Actinomycetota; class Actinomycetes; order Mycobacteriales; family Jatrophihabitantaceae; genus DASXRA01. The sequence goes on from JBKPQM010000096.1 coordinate 4,723, forward strand.
CCGACTGGAGTCGCGAGCACGGCGCCGCTGCTGTAGCGATGCGCCTCGCCGCGCTCGAGCACGGGCTGCTCGCCGACGACGCCCGGTCCCTCGACCTCCTCGACGTGGCCGTTGCCGTCGGTGATGATCCAGTGACGGCGGCGTAGCTGCACGCGGGCTGCATCCTCGTTCGCGATCGTGACGGTGTACGCGAACGCATAGCTGCCCTCGGCGGGCGACGAGCGATCGGGCAGGTACGTGGCTTCCACCGTGACGCGGATTCCTTCCGTGACGGCCGTCGGCATGGGGCGCCCTTCCTAAGTGGCGATCGCGGGCGCGTCAATGAGCACGTGCGATACGATGGTCCGTCACCCCACGCCGGCGAATCGCAGCAGAGCCCGGGCATACGGCTCCGGGCGCTCGAGGCCCACGAGGTGGCCGGCGTCGGGAACGATCTCGACCCGCGCATCGGGAATGCGCGCCCGGAAGATCTCCGCATACGACGGCGCCACGAACCGATCACCCGCACCCCACACGACGAGCGTCGGCGCGATGATGCGTGGCAGGCGCTTCTCGAGGCCGTGCTCCGGAACCGGAAAGAGAAACTTCGCGGCAGTGCGGAATCCGCGTACCAGTCCGATCAGGAGCTCGACCTGATCTTCCGTCCGGTCGTCCTTGTCACTGACGAGGCTCGTGAGCGCGAGCATGGACTGGGCAGCCGGACACGACTGGTCGTGAAACAGGTACGGCACCAGCTCGTGGGTCATGTGGCCGAAGAGATCGACGACCGGTGAATCGTCGCGCCAGAGTCCGATGGGGGCGGCGAGGGCGAGGCGGCCGACCTCCCGGGGACGCAGCGCGGCCATCTCCGCCGCGATCCATCCGCCCATCGACTCGCCGACCACGTAGGGACGCTCGATGCCGAGCGCCTCCATCACGTCGAACTGGTGCAGGAAGAGATCCCACTGATCATCGAGGTACTCCAGGCCGGTCGAGCGACCGAAGCCGGGAAGAAGCGGCGCGCAGACATGGAACACGCGCGACAGGTGCGGCAGGACGCCCTCCCAGGCCGGCACGCCGCCGGCGCCGTGCAGGAAGAGCAGCGGCGGGCCTTCTCCCGCCTCGAGGACCTCGACGGCCGGTCGGTCGGCGCCCAGCTCGAGCAGTCGCGAAGAGGGCGTGATGTTGCTCATGCGGCGGCACCGACTCGCGACGGAGCTCCTTCCCGATAGCGCCCGGGTTTCACCCGCTCATCGGCCGGCAGCGCGTTCGGCCACGCCACGTCCTCGTGCTCGGCGAAGAGCGGCCGCAGGTCCGGCAGGACCTGGGTGGCGCACAGGTACGTGCTCCGGTTCACCAGGTCGGCCGGCGCCGAGCCGATGTGCAGCCCGAGCGCCAGGTGGCCGATGCGGAGCGAGCGGGCCAGCTCCTCGAGCTGCTGTCGGACCGTGGCCGGCGAGCCTGCGACGATGTAGCGCTGCTCGCACAGCTCCTTCCAGCTCTTGTTGGTGCCCAGATTGAGGGTCGTGTTGCCGACCTGCGCGACGATGCCGGCACGCATCGAGGCCTCGGTCATGTAACCGGGCGCGCCCATCATGCCCGGGTAGAGATGGAGGCACTTGTTGAAGAAGTAGTCGACGTGCGGCCACCACTCGCGCTCGCAGTCCTCGTCGCGCTCGCTGATGCACACCTGCTGGAAGAACGCGGCCGTGTGCGGATTCTCCGGCTTGCCGCGCTTCGCCATGTGCTCCCAGTAGCCGTCCACCATCTTCTGGGCGCGCTTGTACCCGCTGAAGGAGAGGTAGCTGTAGTTGTAGCCGTGCTCGATGCAGAAATCCCAGGTCTCGATCGAGCCGAGGCCGGGGATCCAGATCGGCGGACGCGGCTTCTGGATCGGCTGGGGCCAGAGATTCACGTACCGCAGCTTCGTGTACTTGCCGTTCCACGCGAATGGCTCGCGCTCGGCCCACGCCTTGATGATCAGGTCGTGCGCCTCGCGGTACTTGTCGCGCAGCGTGGCGGGGTTCTCGCCGTAGCAGTAGTTGCAGTCCATCGAGGTCCCGACCGGGAAGCCCGCGATCAGGCGGCCGCCCGAGATGACGTCGAGCATCGCGAACTCCTC
>JBKPQM010000097.1:0-11021 GCA_046734095.1 Actinomycetota bacterium
CCGATGGGATGTGCGCGCATCTGGTCGATTGATCCCCAGGAGCCGGCGAACAGCTCGTAGGTGCGCCGGCCGAACAGGAACGCCTCTGCGCGCTGGTAGGTCTGCGTGATGAACGTCCTGGTCTCGTCGTCGCCCTTCCCCCGGGCCCATCCGCCGCGCTCGAATCCGTTCCTGCGGTCATCCGACACGGCGCCGTTTCCCTGCATCACTCCATCGATGGTGACCTGAGTCATGGTCGTCAGCTTCATGATCGCGGTTCCTTCGCCTTGGCGCCGCCCCTTGTGGGCGGCCTCACCCCTGCTACGAACACCACCGCCCCCATCCGACAACCCATCCCGAATTTCCTTGGAAGACTCTCCGGGACGCCGGTTGTCAGCGATCTTCCTCTGGATCGACCGGAGCGAGTGAACACACGACCGGACAGCGCCTGTGAGCGCGCTACCGCGCGACCATGCCGCTGTCACCTGCGGCGTGGCCCACCCGTCCTGCACTGCTGCTCTGTCGCAAGAGGGGCGGTAGAAGGTCAGTCGGTTCCGACGCCTGTCTTCGCATCGAGCTCCTGCAGCAGGTCGTGGGCAGCGAGTTCGATCTCCTTGTGACGCCATTCGGACGCACGGTAGACGCACGCGATCAGCCCGGTGCGATGAAGGCGGCGCAGATCTCCGTAGACGAACGCGTACCGTGCCTTCGTTTCATCCTTGGCACCCTCGGTCAGCCCAAGGTGCCACGCGGCGTACTCCTCCCAGGAGTGCCGCTCTAAGTAGGCATTCTGCACTTCGGCACGAGGCTGAACGTCGCCCCAATCACTGTCCAGGATGTACTGGCGCGAGCGGATCAGCGTGTGCGCGTACTCAACGGCGGCAGGATTGAGTCTGTACTTGGCCACCAACTCTTCATACCCCGTCGAGGCGAGAGGGCCGTCGGTAAGCGCCCTATATCGGCGCCGGCCGCCGCACCCTCGGGGCCGCTAGAGCCATCCAAATCAAACGACCGGAAATGCCGGCGGTCTCAATGGGTCACCGCAACACTCTTTGCCATTGCGAAGTGGTGTGTGTGTGTGGCTAAGCCGTTCGTGCTGACACCGGTGCAGGTCGATGAGATCTGGTCGCGGTGGCGGGCTGGGCAGGCGGTGAAGGTGCTCTCACGGGAGATGCGGGTGAACCCGTCGACGGTGCGTGATCTGCTGCATCGCTGTGGCGGGATTAGGCCGGCGCCGCGACGGAGGTGGGAGCTGCGGCTGAGCTCGAGCGAGCGGGGGGAGATCTCTCGCGGGCTGGCTGCCGGTCTGTCGCTGCTGCGACGTACCCACGCCGACCCGCGCACGACCCGCCGGCTCTTGGACGAAGCGAACGATCATCTCTTCGCCGCCGCCGACGCGCTCGAAGCCGCGGGCATGACGCGGCTCGATGCCGAACGCGAGGCGGTGCGGCGCTTCGGATCGGCGAGCGAACTGGTGCGCGGATCCTGGCGGGTCTCCTTCGGTGCGCTGGCCGGGGAGATCTTGCGTGCGGCGATCCTGCTCGGCGGGTGTGGGCTGGTCGCGGTCGGCCTGAGCGGTGTCGTTGTCGCCGTGATGAACGCCCTGGCCGGGGACAGCTTCGTGGGCGGGACGACGGTGCTGGGCGAAGGCGGCCACACCGTCACCGAGACGGCGCAAGACGCTGCGACATTGCGGGTCCTGGCCGGCATCGTGGGGCTGCTCGTGCTCGCCGGATACGCGCTGCTGCGCCGCTATATGAAGCCGACGACCGTACTGCCCAGCGGCCTGGTCCACGCGCTCGGCGCGGCCGCATTCGCCGCCGCAACCCTCGTCCTCACCGCCGCCTCGGTCGATCAGGCAGCGACCGGCGTCGGTGGGCACGGCGTGGGTTTCTTCCTCAGCGGCGGGCTCATCTCACTGGCCGGCGCCGTCCTATTCTGCGCCCGGGCGACCCGCGCCCTGCTCGCGAGCCGCTGACCACGTCGCGCGCTGTTCTCGGCCGTGCTCGCCGTCCACGTCGCACCGGCAGGGCAGAGTCGAACCCCGTCCCGCAGCCCCGCGAGCGGTCCTCATCCGGCCACCGGGCGTGGTGGCTCCTGGGGCGGCGCGGTCGGGCGTGGGCGTGCGGCGCACGTTTCCGGAAATAGGATTTGGATAACGCTCGGGCGGAAATTTGTAGCCGTGGCAGGTCTATCTACTGTCCGGCTCCAGATTGGACGATCTGAAATCGCGTGTCCTGCGGCGTATTGCGGCAGGCGACCGCGGCGATCCTCCGCCGGTGCCGCCCTACCCGACCGACAGTCGGTCATGCTGCTCCTACGGGTGGAGGGACTCGACAGCTGCCCTCAGATCGCCCGGGCGGAGTACCACCGCACCGTCGCAAAAGTCATCGAGCCACCAAACGGTCACGTCCTTGCCTGCGGCATGTCGATCGGTTACGCCGACCCGCAACAACCCCAGCCACCAATGCCCCGTGCGCCGCTATCCGAGGTCGTCACATTCCTCGACATCTGGCCAACGCGCAAAATGACGAATTGTTCGACGAAGGAACCGCTACGGCACGCCGACAGCGACCCGGACGACGCCCGAGCTAACCTCGCGGGCGACCGTCCCGCACGACTGGATCAGTGAACGATCCCGGTGAACGGGCACCAACCTCCGGCGTAACCGAACCGGCTTATCTGCGCGCAGCCAGCAGCTCAAGATCATCGAGCAAAACGGCGGTTCGGGTGCGCCCCGTGCGGGCTTCGAGGAGGTAATGGAGGCCGTATCACCCCGGCCCGCTCTGCATACTTTCAACGCATCCCACTTCGAGCAACGTCCGCACCTGCCGATGGTCGGGCGCCCGTGCCGGATTTCCGGTCGGTCGTGTTGATCTCCGAGTGCTGTGAGTGAGGCCGCCGGAGAGCGCAGCAGCGCGGTGGGCGGCGCAACAGGCGGTTACTCGTTCCTGCCCTCTGCTGCCGCCTTGAGACGACCCAGCCACGCCACCAGCGAGGCATCAAGCTGAGACTGCATCCCCGCCGCGTCGGACGCCACGGGGTCACCAGCGAACGACTCGGTCGTCACGACGCGCACGCCTTCGACGGTCGGGGAAAACAACCACTCGTGCATCCCTGTGATCCCGGCAGCTGTGCCGCCCCAGAGGATCCTGCGACCGGCGTCGACTTCGTACACCTGCGAGGTGACCGGGAAGCCATAACTCTCCCAGTTGAAGGTCGCACCCGGCTCAAACGGTCCATCCAGACTCGCGGACGTTATCTCCGGGTTCCACCTGGTCCAGCCGTTGACGTCGACGTGCAATGCCCAGACTGCCTCAACCGGCGCCTTGATTTCGATCTCGTGATGTGCCAGCACCGGTGCGCTGGTATCTACGGACCTGGGCGCGCTCAACCTGGTCTCCCATGGCGGGCAGCGAATGGACAACGACGAGCCTCCGCCTACTGTACGGCGAACGCCGACATCGCATTTGTATTGAGAGGCCCAGCGGGCCGAACATCCGCACATCCGCCGTCAGCGCGCTCTTGCCGAATGTCGTGCGTCCGAGCCGTGCATGTTCATGCAGGCCATGGCATGAAGAGTGCGTTGATGCGTGGAGGCATTTGATTCCAAACGCCGATTACGTGCCTCATGGTTGCCAAATTCGTCGTTGATATGTGTGCCGTGGATGGCCAGCGGCGAGGCGAGCGTGGCATTCGCAGCCAGGCTCGGGAGTCGCAGAGGCGGGCGGCGAACTGGTTGGCCACCCGCTGTGGGGGGCGGCCGCGTGCTGATCTCGAACGGCCGACCCCGGACGGACGTGCGTAGGCTGTACACATAGGTGCGCATAGCTTCTGGAGGCGATGGTGGGGCGGGCGAACGTCTACCTTCCGGATGAGCTGGAACGCAGGGTGAAAGCGGCTCAGATCCCGATCTCGGAGGTGTGTCAGCGAGCGCTGCTCGCAGCGGTGGAAGCGGCCGAGAACCGGGGTCGCCGCTTCGACGAGGCGACCCGCAGGCAGCTGCGACTGGGTCGGGAAGCGGGCGAATCGTGGGTGGCGTCCGCGTCGCCGGAGCAGCTGCTCGCGCTGGTGCGAAACCCACAGCTGGAGCAGATCCCGGCCGAGGCGCTGCCTGATGACCTGTACTCGCTGACTAGTGCGCAAAGCCTGGCCTGGGAGGCTGGTTTCTGCGACGCCGCCCGCGCGGCCGCGTCGGCGGTGGTGTTTGCGGATCGCGTGGTTGACGCGCCTGCGCAGGATGCGGACCTCGGCGGGGCCGAGGCCGAGTCGGCGAGTCGGGAGCGGCCGGCCGAGACGGACGACCAACCCGAAACCGAGCCGGGGCTTGGCGATGACGCGGGGTGTCGGATCGGCTCGACCGTCGACGGCGCTGCAGTGTCCTTCGACCCGCACGCGGCGGTACGGTTGGGAAAGAGCCCGCTGTTCGCGATCTTGGGGCAGGGTGATCTGCGGGCTCGGCTGACGTTGAGCGTGGCGCAAGACGCGGCGTCGCGAGGCGCCGCGGTCGTGCTCCTCGACGCCTCCGGTCAGCTGTGCACGCGGGCGCGCGGCTTGGGCAAGAACGTGCGCATCGTCAGGCCGCAGATACCGACAATGCCGGCGTTCGACGAGCTCACCCGCGGTGCAGTGGGCTTGGGCGGACTGTGGGAAATGCTGTCCGGGTTGTCGCCCGGCAGCGGGCTCGGTGGCCTATTCGGTACCGGAACCGCACCACTGCCACCCCCCGGGCACGTGACCGTCCTGGACGTCGCCGCCGATGGAGGGCTGGCCAGTGCGCTGGCTGCGGCGCAGGCCGCGCATCTGCTCAGTCAGTTCGCAACCCGGGCCGACCACCCGCGACTAGTGCACATCGACCTGCCCAGCACCATCACCGTGCCCGCGCCGCTGGCTGCCCAACTGCACCGGGTGACCCGCGTCGCCCGGGACCGCAACACCGCGCTCGGCCTATCCGCGGACAGTGCCCAGGTCGTCACCGACCTCAGCGGCATCGGCTCCCTGTTGTCGACCGTCTTCGCGTTCGCGACCAGTAATCCGGTCGAAGCCGATCGCCTCCGCGACCTGCTCGGCTCCGCCGCTCCGATCCTGGTCAACCCGCCGGGCACCATCGCCGGCGCCGACGAACAGACCTGGGTCGTCATGCGCGACCTCCACGGACGCCTCGGCCAGGTCCGCCTGGACGCCTGGTAGCCCGACCTCACAGCGGCGGGGTCGTAGCGCACGTTCACGGCGGCCGTGGGGCTTCGTCAGCCTGCTCGGCCTCCTTGGGCTGCGGATCTCCGAAGCAACCAGCGTGGACATCACCGACCTTCGTGAAGAGCACGGCCATCGAGTGCTGCGAGTCGTCAGCAAGGGCCACAAGATCGTGCTCGTACCGATGCCACCCGCCGTCGCGCGCGGTCGACCGCGCCATCGGCGACCGCATCGCTGGGTCGATCCTGCTCAACCGCCGCGGCGCCCGCATGGATCGGCACGCCGGCACCCGCCGGCGGCGACGCCTGCAGGCCGTCGCCGGTGTGCAGATCGCGCGCATGCACCCGCACATGCTCAGACACACCTTCGTGACGACGATGCTGGATGCCGGTGTGGATCTGCGCGATGCCCAGATCGCGGCCCGACACGCCGACCCGCGCACCACGATGCGCTACGACCGCGCCCGCACCAACCTCGACCGCCACCCCAGCTACATCCTGGCCACGTACATGTCATCCGGCACCTATCGGTCCACGGAATTGCGGAACAGCGGGCGTCGGTTGCGCTTACCGCCGAGAACTACTCGAGTGCAGGAGGTCTGGCCAGCCCAGTACGGTGCCGGTCATGGCCTCGGATGAGTTCGTGCCAATCGGCTTCGATCCGCCCACCTCACTCGCCACCGACCGATTCCGCCTCGAACCGCTGGGGCCGCAGCACAATCAGGCCGATCACGCCGCCTGGATGTCGAGCATTGAGCACATACGCTCCACTCCCGGCTATCCCGACGGCAACTGGCCACCCCGCAGCGGCATGACGCTCGAGGAGAACCTCACCGATCTTCGCCGCCACGCCGATGACTTCGCGCGGGGCGCGGGTTTCACCTTCACCGTCCTTGACCCAGGCGACAACGACGTCATCGGTTGCGTCTACCTGTATCCCTCGGCGTCCGAGGAGTGGGACGTCACGGTGCAGTCCTGGGTGCGGGCCGACAGGTCGGGCCTGGACGTACCACTCGCCGATGCCGTCGCCCGCTGGCTCGCCACCGACTGGCCCTGGGCGCGTGTGGACCGCTGCGGTCGCTGAGCCGTGACGGCACCCTCATGCCGCTGCGAGCGCAGACGAGCGGGCTTTGATGTTGAGAGCCGCCCACCTCCTTGCGGGTCTGGCCACCGTCGCAGCCGGCGGGGTCGCCCCGGCTTACGCGGGCCTGGACCAGTCCGAACAGTTCCCGACCAGGATCGAACTGCCCAACGGCTGGCTGCCGGAGGGAATCGCGATCCGGCAGACCACCGCCTTCTTCGGCTCGCGCGCCGACGGCGACATCCACGCCGCGGACCTGCGCACCGGCGCGGGACGCGTCGTCGCCCACGGACCGGGTACGCCCTCGGTCGGCGTCAAGGTCGACAACCACGGCCGGTTGTTCGTGGCCGGTGGCCCGGCCGGCACCGGAAGGGTCGTCGACACAAGCACCGGAGAGCAACTGCGCAACTACCAGTTCACGACCGCGACCAGCTTCGTGAACGACGTCGTGCTGACCCCGGACGCCGCCTGGTTCACCGACTCGCGGCAGCCGCAGTTGTACCGGGTCGCGCTCGACAAGCACGGTAGCCCGGCGTCGACGTTCACCACACTGCCGCTGTCCGGTGACTATCAGCACGTGCCGAGCGTCAACAACGCCAACGGGATCTCGCGTACACCGGACGGCAAGGCGCTGATCATCGTCCAGTCCGCCTCCGGCTTCCTGTTCCGGGTCGACACCCAGACAGGGAAGGCCACGCAGCTCGACCTCGGCGGCGCGCTGATGACCAATGGCGACGGCCTGCTTCTCCTCGGCCGCACCCTGTATGTCGTACAGAACATGCTGAACCGGATCGCGGTGCTGGAGTTGAACTCCAGCGGCACCACCGGCACCCAGGTCCGGACGATCACCAGCCCGGACTTCGACATCCCGACCACGGCGGCGGTCTTCGGCGCGCGGCTGTATCTGCCGAACGCGCGGTTCAGCACGCCACCGACACCGGACACTCCGTATTGGGCGACGGCGGTCCTGAAGTAGCTCCGACTCGGTCGTCGCCGAGTACGCCGACCATGTGAGCGGCCGCCGCCGCGGGTCGACGCCGAGCGGTACTCCGCCGAGCGAAGACAGCGTGTCGGTCAACTGCAGCAGCCCGGCTGCGGCGCTCCGCACCGCCTGCGCCTTCGTCCCACCGACCGCCTTAAGCGCGCCGTTGAAGAACACTGAAATCCGGCGCCACCGTTACCCGTGCCTCACCGCGTACGGACAGCAATGCGCTGCTGGGCTCGCTCATGTGCACATGGCCTCCTCGCTCGATCGACGCCGTCGTCCGCGTCAAGTCATCAGGAGAATGTCACGGCCGCGAACACTCGGCGGCGAAACGCCGTAGAGACATGACTCAAGCCGCCTGACTGCGAAAGAGACGAGTGAATGCGAATGACGCGAGTGCCCGCACATTGCCGCCGTCAGAACGCTCTTAGCCGATCAGCGAGCACCGCGGAGGATAGGAGACGGTGTGGAGCGACGTGACGGAGCGTGGCGGGTGACCGCGGTGTACTGCGTGATCGCCGCGCTGCTCGTCGCCGGCGCCGCCGAGATCACGAGGGTGCATCGCGAGCGGCCCGATGACATTGAGATCCGCGTACGACGTGTCGCCGTCGAGCCGATCCAGGTAGCCGCTCTGCGGCACGATTCCATAGCTCGGCTTGTGACTGGAGATCCCGCAGAACCGGCCGGGATGGTAAGGATCCGCCGCGACCAGGCCGGCAGGTTGGTCTTCCCGAACACCACCGCACCGGCCTGCTTGATCCGCGAAACGACAGCCGCGTCCCGCGGCGGCACGTGGGCTTTCAGCTGGGCGGCACCGTTTGGTCGATCGGAGCCCAGTAGTCGCGAGCGGCTGTGTCGCGGCTTCGGATGAGCGCCGCCAGCTCACCCGCCGGGGTGAGCCCGAGTTCTGACGCCACAATGATAGAGTATACTGAAATTGTATTGGTCGCAGTTGCGAGGCGGGTTGATGATCCAGACCGATGTGCTGGTGGTCGGCGCCGGCAACGCCGCGATATGCGCCGCGCTGGCGGCCCGCGAGGCCGGCGCGGACGTGCTCGTGCTGGAGCGCGCACCCGAGAATGAGCGCGGCGGCAATACCGCGTTTACGGCCGGCGCCATGCGTGTGGTGTATCGGGACATCAAGGACCTCAGGGTTTTGCTGCCCGACCTCACGCAGGACGAGGTGGACGGCACCGACTTCGGCCAATACACCGCCGAACAGTTCCACGCAGACATGCAGCGAGTTACAGAGTTCCGGGCTGATCCCGACCTCGTCGAGGTGCTGGTCAGTCGCAGTCACGAGACCCTCGCATGGATGGCCGCCAAGGGCATCCGGTTTGCGCCGGCATACGGCCGGCAGGCGTTCAAGGTCGACGGCCGATTCCGGTTCTGGGGTGGGTTGACCGTAGAGGTGGTAGGAGGCGGACCCGGCCTCGTCGAGAGCGAGCACAAGATCGCCTCGGAGGCGGGCATCCGAATCCTGTACTCCGCGCGCGCCAAGGGCCTGCTCGCCGACGACCGTGGCGTTCATGGGGTGATGGCCGTGATCGACGGGGTGACGACCGAGATATCGGTCGGTGCCGTCGTGCTAGCCACCGGGGGGTTTCAGGCGAATGTCGAGTGGCGCACCCGCTACCTCGGCCCCGGCTGGGATCTCGCCAAGGTGCGTGGCACCCGGTTCAACACAGGTGAGGGTCATCGCATGGCTCTCGACGCGGGCGCCTCAGCGGCCGGCCACTGGTCCGGCTGCCACGCCGTGGGCTGGGATCGCAACGCGCCCGAGTACGGCGACCTTGCCGTCGGCGATGGCTTCCAGAAGCACAGCTATCCATTCGGAATCATGGTGAACGCGCTGGGCAGGCGCTTCATGGATGAGGGCGCGGACTTCCGCAACTATACGTATGCGAAGTACGGCAGTCGCATCCTGGCGCAGCCCAACCAGTTCGCCTGGCAGATCTTCGATCAGCAGGCTGTGCACTTGCTTCGCGACGAATACCGCATTCGCGAGGCCACCCGCGTGCAGGCGAACACGCTGGAGGAACTCGCGCAGCGCCTCGACGGCGTCGACCCCGACGGGTTCCTCGACGAGGTGAAGGCCTACAACGCGGCGGTGCGCACCGACGTCCGGTTCGACCCGACCGTCAAGGACGGCCGCGGCACCGTTGGTCTCGAGGTACCCAAGTCCAACTGGGCCAACCAGCTCACCGAGGGCCCGTTCCTCGCGTTTCAAGTCACCTGCGGGATCACCTTCACATTCGGTGGCGTCCGCATCACGCCCCAGGCGCAGGTCGTGAGCTCGGAAGGGACGATCATGCCGGGCTTGTTCGCCTGCGGCGAGCTCGTCGGGGGGCTGTTCTACCACAACTACCCGGGTGGCACGGGGCTCACGGCGGGCTCGGTCTTCGGCCGCATCGCCGGCACTTCGGCTGTGGCCGCCCTCGCGGGGTAGATCCGGCGGCGGCCCCGTCCAGCACTCGTAAGCCGCCAGCCCGGGCGCCGAGCGTGTTTTCCAGCGACGCGCCTGGCGATGACTTCAAAAACAGGATACTCTTTCCGGCTGAAGGGAGGTCCGCGGTGCGCGAGCTCGGCATGGTGATCGGCGGTCGGCAGACGTCCGCTCTCAGCGGCGCGACCTTCGACTCGGTGGATCCATTCACCCGTCAGCCGTGGGTGGCGCTCGCGCGTGGCGCCGACGCCGACGTCGACCGCGCGGTGCGTGATGCCGACGCAGTGTTTCGGTCCGCCGCGTGGACAGAGCTCACCGCCACGGCACGCGGCGAGATGTTGGTGCGGCTGGCCGACCTTGCGCTCGCCCGGATGGACGAGCTCGTCGAGGTCGAGTCTCGCGACAACGGTAAGTCCCACAAGGAGCTGCGCTCGGCGCTGCGCACGATGGCCGGCTGGTACCGCTACTACGGCGGCATGGCGGACAAGGTGCTGGGCGATGTGATCCCGGTCGACCGTCCAGCCACCCTCAACTACACGATGCACGAGCCATACGGCGTTGTCGCCGCGATCTTGCCGTGGAACTCGCCACTACGCCTCGCCGCGTGGAAGGTGGCGCCGGCGCTCGCCGCCGGCAACGCCGTCGTGCTGAAGCCGAGCGAGCACGCAAGCGCGTCCAACGTCGTGTTCAATAAACTGTTCGAGGCGGCCGGGTTCCCACCGGGCATCGTCAACGTCGTCACCGGATACGGTCCGGACGTCGTGCCACCGCTCATAGCTCATCCGCTTGTCAAGAAGATCTCGTTCACGGGTGGCGTTACGGCGGGGAAGCTGATTGGCAGCCTGGCGGCCTGCCATCTCAAGCCGTGCACCCTCGAGCTGGGTGGCAAGTCGCCGCAGCTGGTCTTCGGTGATGCCGATCTGGAGCGCGCGGCTGACGGCGTCTGCGCCGGCGTGTTCTCCTCCGGCGGGCAGACCTGCCTCGCTGGCTCGCGGCTTATCGTGCACTCGTCCGTGCACGACGGGCTGCTGGGGCTGATCGTCGACCGGGCAAAGAAGGTGCAGCTCGGTGACCCCGCCGATCCCGACACCGACGTCGGGCCGGTCGCGACGACCAATCAGCATCGGTTGATCGGGGAGCACATCGCCGACGCTCGGGAGTCGGGCGCCGCCCTGGTGTTCGGCGGAGATCCGGGTGACGGCCAGTTCGCCGGGCCGACCGTGTTCGACGGTGTATCGCCCGAGAGCCGGCTGTTCCAGGAAGAGGTGTTCGGGCCCGTCCTCGCCGTTACGACCTTCGACAGCGAGGATGAGGGCGTCGAGCTGGCCAACGCCGTAC
>JBKPQM010000098.1:0-14995 GCA_046734095.1 Actinomycetota bacterium
CCCCTGCCGCTGGGAGAACGGCCGACTGGTCCGTGAGCGCCACAGCCCGTCCGCTGTATCGCAGGCCCTCAGAGGGCACGAATGGAATAGGAGAAACAATGGTGGCTTGGCGTACGCCGGGCTGGGCCGACGGCCCCCTCGCGCATGACCGGGTTGTGGACCGGGCCGCCGCACACGCGCCGCGCCCGCTGCTGACGCTGCGCGACTGGCTGCTCGTGGCGCTGGCGTTCTCGGCCGGGGTCTTCGATGCGATCTGCTTTCTCTCGTTGGGGAAAGTCTTTACTGCCTTTCAGACCGGCAACATCGTATTTCTCGGACTCATCGTCTCCGGTACCCGGCCGCCGGCTGGGCCGCAGCCGGTGACCGTGCTTGTCTCGCTGGCTGCGTTCGCGGCGGGTGTTGCGCTGGCCATGCCGATCCTGAGGTCCTTCAACGGCGACGAGGAAGTGGACGACAAGGATGTCTTCCAGGTGTGGCCCCGTCGGGTGTCGATCGCGCTCGGGATCGGGCTGGTCGCACAGGCTGTTTTCCTGGCGGTATGGATGACGACCGCGCCGTCCCTGCATGTGTCCTGGATCCTGGTCGGCCTCAGCGCTTTCGCAATGGGCCTGCAGATCAACGCCATCCGGCTGCTCCACGTGCCGGGCATCTCGACCACCGCGGCGACTGCCACCCTCGTCAGCCTGGTGGCCGGCATTACCGTCCGGTCGCTCAACCTGGCCGTCTTCCGGCGGCTGGCCAGCGTCCTCGTGGCCATAGCTGCCGGCGCATTCCTCGGAGACTTCCTGCTCAGCCACGGCCGCGCCTACGCCCCACTGCCGGCGGTACTCGTGACCGCGATGGTGATCGCTATCGCCACCACGGCGCTGAAGTCAAGCCCACGCCGTGCGGTGGAGGTTGCCCAGTGAGCGAGCACGAGTTTGACGTTGTCGTCCTCGGCATGGGGCCGGGCGGCGAGTTTCTCGCCACGAAGCTCGCTGCGGCTGGCCTGGCTGTCGCGGCGGTGGAGGAGAACCTGGTCGGCGGCGAGTGCCCGTTCTGGGCCTGCGACCCGTCGAAAATGATGATCAGGGCAGGCAACCTGCTCGCCGAGGGCCGCCGCATCCCACGTCTGGCCGGCGACTCGGTGATCTCGCCCGACTGGACACCTGTCGCCAGCCGGGTCCGGGACGAGGCCACGCACAACTGGACCGACAAGCTGGCCGCCGATCGGTTCGCCAGCCTCGGCGGGACCCTCTACCGCGGGCATGGCACGCTCGGCCGACCAGGCACCGTCACGGTCGGCGACAGCGCGCTGAAGGCCCGGCGAGGCATCGTGATCGGCACCGGAACCGCGCCGTCGATACCGCCGGTGGACGGCCTGGCGGGCACGCCGTACTGGACCAACCGCGAGGCAGTCGAGGTCGAGCAGGTACCGCGCTCGCTGATCGTGCTCGGCGGCGGCCCGGCCGGCGTCGAGTTCGCTCAGGTGTTCGCCCGGTTCGGCGCTTCCGTCACCATCGTCGAGGAGCTCGACCGCCTGCTGCCGCAGGAAGAGCCGGAATCCAGCGAGCTCATCAAGGCGATCTTGCGCAACGAGGGAATCACCGTGCACACGGGTGCGTCAGCGCGGTCGGTGAGCCACGACGGCAGCGCGTTCACCGTCGCCTTGGCCGGCGGCCGGCAGCTGACCGGCGAGCAGCTGCTCGTAGCGACCGGCCGCAAGGCGAGCCTCGCCAGCATCGGCGTCGGCGCGATCGGCCAGGACGAGCAGGCCACCTGTATCGAGGTTGACGAGAACATGCAGGCGGCGCCGGGCGTCTGGGCGCTCGGCGACGTGGTCGGGAAAGGCGCCCACACGCACATGTCCCTGTACCACGCGCGGATCATCCTCAACCAGCTGCTGGGCCGGCCGCACCACCCGGCCGAATACCACACGGTACCGAGAGTCACGTTCACCGATCCGGAGATCGGTGCGGTCGGGCTGACCGAGGCGCAGGCTCGCGAACGTGTCCACGGCCCGGTCAGCACCGGTATCCGCCAGATCCCGCAATCACCCCGCGGCTGGATACACAAGGCCGGCAACGACGGGTTCGTCAAGCTCGTCGTCGACGACGAACGCGGCGTACTGCTCGGCGCCACCTCAGCCGGCCCGGTTGGCGGGGAGGTGCTCAGCATGCTCACCCTCGCGGTGCACGCCGCGGTACCGGTGCAGCGGCTGCGGGAGATGATCTACGCCTACCCGACGTTCCACGGCGCCGTCCCGGAAGCGATCGGAAGGCTCGCCTGATGCAGCTCCGGCAATGACCGCGGAATCCGTCGAGGAGAGGACCACCATGTCCACCAGCGAGACCACGACCAGCCATCCTGGCCTGGTCCGGCTCATCGAGGACAGCATCCGCCGCACGCCCGACCGGGTTGCGGTCGGAGTGGCCGACGGCAGCACGCGGCTGACCTACCGGCAGCTCGGCCAGCTGGCTCACGCGCTCGCCCGCCGGCTCGAAGACACCGGGATCAACCGAACCGACCCCGTCGCCCTTTACAGCGACAACTGCCCCGAGTACGTCGTGGCACTGCTCGCGGCGTGGACTGTCGGCGCCGCAGTCACTCCCATAGATCCGCAGCTGACCGCCGCCGAAGTACGCACGCGCCTCACCGCGGTCAGCGCCGCAGCCGTCCTCCTCCCGCAGCGGCTGGGCGGTAGCTATCCTGCCGACACCGCCGCCACGTCCGCCTGGGCGATCGAGGTGGCCGCAGACGGCTCGACGGTGGACCTCACCGCGATCCGCTCCTCCGGCGCCGCCGAACCGGCAACGCCACGGCTGGGCCGCAAGGGCGGCCGGGTGCAGGATCTCGATGCAGCCCTGCTGCTGTTCACCACCGGAAGCACCGGCACGCCCAAGATCGTTCCGCTCACCCACGCCAACCTGGCTGCATCCGTCGCAGGCATCCGATCGCGGTATCACCTAGGGCCGGACGACGCAACGCTCGTGATCATGCCGCTCTTCCACGGCCACGGCCTCATCGCCGGCCTGCTCGCCACCCTCGCCAGCAGCGGCGCGGCCTACCTCCCAGCCGTCGGGCGGTTTTCCGCGCACCGGTTCTGGGACGAGATCGCCAATGCGAAGGCGACCTGGTATACGGCGGTGCCCACCGTCCACCAGATCCTGCTCGCCCGCGCCGCCGGCGAGTACCCGGCCGGGAGTCCTCCCGCGTTGCGTTTCATCCGCAGCAGCAGCGCGCCGCTCGCGCCGGCGATTTCGCACCGGACCGAGGAACAGTTCGGCGCGCCGATGATCGCCGCCTACGGTATGACCGAGACCGCGCACCAGGCCGCCTCCAACCCGCTGCCGCGCGACGGGGCCCGCAAAGACGACTCCGTCGGCCTGGCCTCCGGCCTGCAGATCAGCATCATCACCGCAGACGGCAGCCGGGCCGCTGACGGCGAGACCGGCGAGGTATGCGTTCGCGGTCCCGCGCTGACCAGCGGGTACCTGAATGACCCGCAGGACACCGCCGCGGCTTTCTCCGGGGGCTGGTTCCATACCGGCGATCTCGGCTACCTCGACCCGACCGGCTACCTGTTCCTCAGCGGCCGGATCAAAGACATGATCAACCGCGGCGGAGAAAAGATCGCGCCCTACACGGTTGAGATGGCCACCAACGTATGGCGAGGAGGTCAACGCCGCCGTCATCCTCCAGCCGGGCCACCACGCCACCGAAGCCGACCTGCAGCGATACTGCCGGTCCAGGCTCGCGGCTTTCGAGGTTCCCAAACGGATCCATTTCCTCGATCGCTTCCCCCGCACCGCGAAAGGCGACGGCGACCGCCGGGCGCTCGCCGCGGCCCTCGCGAACCCAGGACGTGCGTCCTAGCCGCAGCGATTGGTGCAAGGGCCAGGGAGCCCCGGCCGAGCTATCAGAAAGGATCGTGGAATGGCGAAAATGGGGAGCGCCTCGCGGACCCTGAGGCGCAGGTGGCCGCGAATACCAAGGACGGCGTATTGCCGCTGCCCGCTCAGTACAATCGACACACCCTGATCGAACACCGCCACACCGTCACTCGCCGGTCACGCCGTCGATGAGTTCGCGGGCGACGTCCAGGTGGCCGACGTGGCGCGCATACTCCTGGAGAAGGTGGAACAGGATGCGGCCGAGCGTCGGAGCGCTTGCCGGGTCGGGGAAGCGCCCGCCAATCCGGGACGGTGCGCCCAGCGGATGGCTGGTAACCAGTTCGCGCGACCGGGCCACTTCCGCCTGGTAGGTGGCCAACACCTCGGACGTCGGGGCGTCGGGCCGCCACTCGTCCTCGGGATAAGGCGGCACGTCCTCGGCCGCGAAGCCCCAGCGCATCCAGCGCCGTTCCACCCAACCCAGATGCTGGATCAGCCCGAGCGGTGACCAGCCGAGCGGGTGGACGGGCGTGCGCAGTCGTTCGTCGGAGAGCCCGTCGACCTTTCGCAGCAACGTCTCCCGATACCAGTCGAGGTACCGCAGGAGCAGGTTGCGCGGATCCGACTCGGTGGCTGGCGGATCCTCGAGTGTCCACGGCACGAGCTGATCGGGCATAGTCGCACGTCTCCCCTGGTTGACGCATTTTGGTGCGTTATAGCGCGCCGCGAAGTCGAATATCGACCTGGGAGATCGCGATGGCCCGTATGACGGATGTCGAGCGACCCGTCGCGGTCGCCCGGCGGGGCGTTGAGCTCAACGGGATCAACGTCATCCGCGAGGAGGAGCGCAGGGGTCGGCCCCGCGATCTGTTCTGGCCGTGGTTTGCCTCGAACATCTCGGTGCTGGGCGTGAGCTACGGCGCGTTCGTGCTCGGGTTCGGCATCTCGTTCTGGCAGGCGACGATCGCGGGCGTGATCGGGGTTACGGTTTCGTTCCTGCTGTGCGGATGGATTTCGTTGGCGGGTAAGCGTGGTTCGGCGCCAACAATGGTCCTCAGCCGCGCAGCATTCGGCGTGCGGGGTAACAAGCTTCCGGCGCTGCTCTCTTGGGTGCTGACGGTCGGATGGGAGACCGTGCTCGTCGTGCTGGCCACGCTGGCGACCTCGACGGTGTTCAATCGGCTCGGCTGGGGCGGTGGGACGCCGACGAAAGTCGTGGCCTTGATCGTCGTCTCGGCGATCACCGTCGCCGCGGGCGTGATCGGATTCGGCCTGATCATTCGCCTTCAGGCGGTGATCACAGTCGTGGCCGGTGTGCTCACTGTCGTGTATATCGGGTTGGCGGCCGACCACATCCACTGGCATACCGTGTCGGCGCTGCCGTCGGGCTCGACTCAGGAGGTTATCGGCGCGCTGGTCTTTGTCATGACGGGCTTCGGGCTGGGCTGGGTGAACGCCGCCGCGGATTACAGTCGTTATCTGCCGCGCCGTTCGTCAAGCGTGGGCGTTGTGGCGTGGACGACGTTCGGCGGCGCGCTCGGCCCGATAGTGCTGCTCGTGTTCGGACTACTTCTTGCCGGCTCGTCCACTGACTTGAGCACCGCCATCGGCGCCGATCCGATCGGGGCGCTCACGACGATCCTGCCGACCTGGTTCCTGGTGCCGTTTGTTGTCGTCGCCGTGCTCGGCCTGATCGGTGGGGCCGTGCTTGACATCTATTCCAGTGGCTTGGCTCTTCTTACAGCCGGGCTGCGTATACCGCGTTATCTGGCCGCGTGTATCGACGGCACGATCATGGTGGCGGGCACCATCTACGTGGTGTTCTTCTCGCACAACTTCATCGGCCCGTTCCAGGGCTTCCTGATAACGCTCGGGGTGCCGATCGCGGCGTGGTGCGGAGTAATGCTCGCCGACATTGCGCTGCGTCGGACCGACTACGCTGACGACGAGCTCTACGACCGTACTGGCAGGTACGGTGATGTGGCACTGGGATCGGTTCTGTTGATCATTACTGGCACGGCGCTCGGCTGGGGGTTGGTCACCAACGCGTCCGCCAGTTGGCTCAGCTGGCAAGGCTATTTGCTCGGGCCGTTCGGGCTCGGTGGCAAGTCCGGGGCGTGGGCGTTCGCCAACCTGGGGGTGCTCGTGGCGCTGGCCCTAGGCTTTGTCGGCACGTTGGTCGGTACCGCCGGACGGGTGCGCCGGCAGGAGGCACGATGACCCAGCCGTGGCTCGTCGTCATCGACATGCAGAGCGTGTTCGCTGATCCGTCCAGCGAGTGGGCGACGTCTGGCTTCGACCGGATCGTGCCGCCCGTGCAGCAGCTGGTCGATCATTTCGCCGATCGCGTGGTGTTCACCCGCTTCGTCGCGCCATCGCAGCCGGAGGGCGCTTGGCGCGCGTACTACGAGCGGTGGCCGTGGGCGCTGGAGCCGCCGTCGGCCCCGCTGTATCGGCTGGCGCTCGACCCCGGTGATCATCCCGTACTCGAGGCGACAACGTTCGGCAAGTGGGGCAACGCGCTGGCGAAGCTGACGGGTAACGCCGAGCGCCTGGTGCTCGCTGGCGTGTCGACCGACTGCTGCGTGTTGTCGACTGCGCTCGCGGCGGCGGACGCCGGCATCTTCGTCACGGTGGCCGCTGATGCCTGCGCCGGCGCCAGCGCCGAGGATCACCAGCGGGCCCTTGACGCGATGGAGCTGTACTCTCCGCTGATCACGATGTCGACGGTCGCCGAGATCATCAACCCCTGAGGCGCGCACGCTACGGTGCTCCCCATGACTGAACCGCTTCGTCTGGGCGTGCTCGGGTCGGCCCGGATTTCCCAGCGGGCGATCGTCCCGGCCGCGCGGGACACCGGTACGCGCTTGGTGGCTGTGGCTGCCCGCGATCGGTCCCGCGCCGAGGAGTTCGCTGAGGCCTACGGGGTCGAACGTGTCCTCGACTCGTACGCCGACGTGATCGCCGACCGCGAAGTCGAGGCGATCTACAATCCGCTGGCCAACGGGCTGCACGCCCCGTGGAATCTCGCCGCGATTGAAGCCGGCACGCACGTCCTGTCCGAGAAGCCGTTTGCGAGCAACGCCGACGAGGCAAGCGAGGTACGTGACGCCGCGGCGAAGTCGGACGTCGTCGTGCTCGAGGGCTTCCACTACCTATTTCATCCGGTGACGCAGCGGCTGCACGAGCTGCTCGACTCGGGTGAGCTCGGCGATCTGCAACACGTCGAGGCGACGATGATCATTCCCGCTCCGGACGACGACGATCCTCGTTGGTCGCTGCCGCTGGCCGGGGGCGCGCTGATGGACCTGGGCTGCTACGCGCTGCACGCGCATCGGATGCTGGCGCCGTGGGCCGGCGGCGAGCCGACGCTCACCGGGGCGCGGGGCGCGGAGCGTCCGGGCCGGCCCGCGGTTGACGAATGGCTCGACGCCGACCTGTCCTTCCCGTCCGGCGCGACCGGATTGGCCCGCTGCAACATGGCCGGCGACGGCGTGCGGATGACGTGCCGGATCGTCGGCAGTCGCGGCGAAGCGACCGCAGCCAACTTCGTACTGCCGCACCAAGACGATCGGATCTTCGTCGCCACGCCGGCCGGATATCGCGTTGAGCAGCTTGGCACCCGCCTGTCCTACACGTATCAGCTCGAGGCGTTCATCGCCCGGCTGCGTGAGGGCGAACCACTGCCGATCGACCCCGACGACTCGGTCGCGACCATGACGCTCATCGACGAGTGTTACCGGGCCGCCGGGTTCCAGCCGCGTCCCCGCTACGAGCCGTAGCCACCCGGCCGCCCGGCGGGCGCCCACAATGGACAGGTGGCGGATGGGGTCGATCGCGACCGAGACACGGGTGGTCGGGCGCGCAATGCCCGGCCCCGCGACGCCCTTGGACGGCCGCTGCCGCGGGGCGCGGTCGGCGTCGCGCGCCAGCCGGAAGGTGTCCAGCGGCAGCCGGATGAGACCTTGACGGAGGCGCAGCGGCTACTCGACGCCGGACTGCCGTTCCACGCCCACGAGGTTCTCGAGGACGCCTGGAAGGGGGCGCCGCCGTCGGATCAGGCGCTGTGGAAGGGACTGGCGCAATTGGCGGTCGGGTTGACGCACGCCGCCCGGGGCAACCGAACGGGCGCGGCGAACCTGCTGCGTCGCGGCGCCGCCGCTATCCAGCCATATCGCGACGCGCGTCCCTATGGCATCGACGTTGCCGGCCTCGTCGAATGGGCTGACGCGGCCGCTGAGCACCCTGAGTCGGCAGGCGTCCCGGCGCTTCGCGTTCAACCTTCCGGCTCGGCGCCCAACCTGCGCTGATCAAGACGGATTTGTGGCTGCGGCCGCCGCCACTTCGGCGTCTTGATCACGTGGTCGGGGTGACGCGACCCCAACCTGCGCTGATCAAGACGGATTTGTGGCTGCGGCCGCCGCCACTTCGGCGTCTTGATCACCTGGTGGGGGTGAGGCGACCGACGATCACGAGCGGCGCGTCGGGTTGATCACTCAGTTGGGCGAACGGGCTGGGCGTTCCCCGGAGCCGCGGGCGATAAGCCGGGTCGGCAACAGTACCCGGCGCGCCGGTCCCTGTGAGCCGCCGAGCCGACCGACGACCAGGTCGGCGCCGAGCTCGCCCATCTGCTCCGGGTCGTGGGCGATCACCGTGACGCCGAGCAGGTCGGCCACGTCGAAATCGTCGAAGCCGACGAGGGCCGGCGGGTTCTCCCGGCCGCGCAGGGCCCGCAACGCCCCTACGGTGATCCGGTTGTTCGTCGTGAACAGTGCCGTGGGCGCCGGATCCAGTTCGAGCAGGTCGCGCACGGCGCGCTCGGCCGTCTCGACGTCGTGAGAATCCGCGCGCACGTACGCCTGCCAATCGGCGATACCGGCCGCCGTCATCGCCTGCTCGAATGCGGCTATGCGCTCCCGATGCGTCTCAAGCCGTCGCAGGTCACCGACCAGACCGATGCGCCGGTGCTCGTGCCGCACCAGGTGCTCGACCGCTTGGCGCACGCCGCCGACGTTGTCGAGCACGATCGTGTCGGCGACGATGTCCTTCGGCGGCCGATCCAGGAACGCGATCGGCGTGCCCAGGCGGCGTTCGGCCTCCAGGTAGGTGTGGTCGGTGCCGCTCGTGACGATCAGCATGGCGCTGACCCGCCGCTCCAGCATGTCCGCGATCAGTCGGTGCTCGAGCTCCGGATCCTCATCGCTGCTCGCAGTGATCAGCTGCAGGCCGTCGGTACGCAGCCGCCGCTCGGCTCCGCGAGCGATGCGCGAGTAGAACGGGTTGGCCAGGTCGCCGATGATCAGCCCGACCGACGTCGAGCGGGCCCCGGAGCGTAACTCGCGCGCGATGGTGTTGCGGCGGAATCCGAGCTGGGTGGCTGCGGCCAGCACCCTGGCCGCCGTCGACTCGGCGACGTACTGTTCGCCGTTCATCACCCGAGACGCGGTCTTCAGGCTCACGCCCGACAGCGCGGCTACCTGGCGGAGGGTCGGCCGACTGGGGACGGTCGGGTCATCAGGCATCTGACATCGTTATCCTGCTCGTCGGCCGGGCGCGGCGGGTCGTGGGAATTCAGAAGCATAGGTCATCGGGGCCGACAACGTTGTCTCCTTACGTGAACGAAACGGGACGGCCACTGCTGGCGGCGCCCGGATGACCAACCGTCGAGCAAGGTGGACGTAAAGCCGCCGAGCCGGACCAGGTCGATCCGTAGCCCTCGCTTGACACAGGGTTGACATAGGTGGTCGCAGTGCGGATAGTTCCGAGTTTGAACCCTCGGCTGCGCCGGGGGTGCGCGTTCTCGACGGGGCCACTACGGGGGGAATGACCGGCCGAGGGCGATTCTGGCTGCGGTGGCTCATCAGCGCACCGCAGCCAGACCTCTGTTACGGCCTACAACCCCGACGCCGTCGGGCTCCTCTTCGGTGGGTAGGCAATTCGCATTCTGATTTGCGCGAGAGCCATTAGGCGGCCGACCGGCATTTACCCGGCGTTCTCTGCGGCGCAACTCGCGATTCTTCTCCCGTTCCGAGATGCCGGGTGGCAAGCGTCGGCCGGCCTTGACGGCGCCGTCCCGCCGCCTTCATCATTATTTGCGTGGGAGCGGGGAGGGGTAGGCTCCGCGGCGCGCTGGCCGCGCTTGTGTTGGCGATGAGCGCATCCGTCGCTATAGCGGCACCCGCCCAGGCGGCCCCGTCCACGCATTACCTGCTCGGGAAAGGGCTGGACAGCTGCACCGCGCCGTCGCTGGCCCAGATGAGCGCGTTCTGGAATAACACACCCTACTTGTATTGGGGCATCTATATCGGCGGGTCCACACGGGGCTGCAGCCAGCCCAACCTCACCGCGAGCTGGGTGCGGTCCGTGACCACCCAAGGCTGGAAGCTGCTGCCCATCTGGGTCGGTCCGCAGAATCCGTGCCAGCCGGGCCAAGCCGCGTACTTCAGCCGCACCACCACGACCGCGTATGCGCAGGGCAAGACCGAGGCCCGCCGCGCCTACAACGCGCTGATCGCGCTCGGCCTGTCCGCGAACTCGCCGGTCGACTACGACCTGGAGAGCTCCGGCGGCACGAACACGGCTGCCTGCATCGCGGCGACGCGGGCGTTCATCGACGGCTGGGTGGACCAGCTGCACGTGCCCCCGGCGCAGCGGGCCGGGGTCTACGGCTCGACGTGCGCCAGCTTCCTCGACAAGTTCGCCACGCTGAGCCCGCCGCCGGATTTCATCGACGGCGCAGCCTGGGATGGCAACCCGTCCACGTCCGTTCTGCCGTGCATCCCAGCCAACCACTGGGTGAACCGGCAGCGTCACAAGCAGTATCGCGGCGCGCACGACGAAACCTGGCACGGCGTCCGACTCAACGTCGACAGCCGCTGCGCGAATTCGTATGTCGTCGCCAATGCCGACTTCGCGTCCTCCTCGACGGCGTGCCGATGACTGCACGCCGCCTCTCTGCCTGCCTCGTCGCGGCCGGACTCACCGCCTCGGCGTGCGCCGCTGCGCCCAGCGGGGGGCCCGCCGTCACCGGGAAGCCGATTTCGCGGATGCCCGTCAATCCGGTTCCGATCACCCGGGTGTCGGTCACGCCGGGCGGGGTCGCCTGGGTCGCGCACCGCGGCGGCATCGTGTCGATCGCAGCCGGCGGCTCATGGCGGTCACTGCACCCCCCCGAACCGCCCGCTCCCGGCAACAGCATCGCGGCATCCGGGCCGACGGTCCTGGTGGCATCGCTCTCCGGACTGAGCCTGCACCTCGCCCGGTCCACGGATGCCGGGCGCACCTGGCAGCGGCAGTCCGCCCGCCTGGACGAGCCGGCCGACGCCGCGGGCGTCGCGATGTCCACCGACATGAAGCAGGTCGCAGTGGCCGTCTCCGTGCCGGGCGCGGCCGGTGGCGCCGGCGGGTACTCGCAGTTGTTCGTGGGACCGAGCGGCGGCCCGTTGGCCCGAGCCAACGCGCCCGGCAGACCGGACATTGCTTGGGCCGGTTTCGGAATCGTCGCGCCCGGTGGCCCGCTGCGTTCGCGGCTGTACGTGAGCTCCGACCGAGGCATGACGTGGCGACCCCAGCCGGTGGGCGGGCCGGTCGCGCCTGACCGCAACGTTTCGCCCGACGTCCCAGCCATCGGCGTTCCGGTTTCGCTCGGCGGCGGGGCGGTCGTCCCGTTGACCCGGCCCGGCGCGGTCGCGCTGTACCGCACGACCGACGGATCGCACTTCGCGCTCATCGGCACGGTCCGCGTTAGCGGCGATACCGGGCCAGGGGTGGGTGCCGTCGTGAGTCCGTACGGCCCGGACGGACTAATAGTCGCCGATCCGGCGTCGACCGTGCTGCACACCGTGATCCGCGGCGCCAGCGGCACCATGCCCGGGCGCGGACTGCCCGGACCGGTCGACGTGCTGAGTTTTCAGGACGAGTCGGCCGGGCTGGCGCAGATCACGGTCCGGGCCTGCGCGAGCGGCAAGGTCAACTGCATTGACGAGCCGCGCCTTTACCAGACGGCCGACGGTGGCGCGACGTGGACCAGGACGACGCCGTAAGCCTGATCCGCCCGAGGGGCTTGGCTGTTGCACAGAACGTGTAGCTACTACGGCACGACGATAACCGGCCACCGGGCGCATCGGACGAGGCGTACGGCCAACGAGCCGACAAAGCGGTGACCTCGCTGGGCCGAGCGCCCCACGACCACGGCGTCCACCCGCATCTCCTCGGCAACGCGAACGATCTCGGTGTATGGGTCGCCGCGGCGCTCGACGAACGTTACCGAGACACCAATTTCCGGCACCCGCTCCTCGATCTGCGCACGCAGGCCGCGCGCCACGCTGTCGTGCATCTGGATGAGTGCGCCGACGGCGGCCGGGACGCTGGCCGCGATACCGGTTATCTGCCCGACGTACACGCAGACGATTCGCGAGCCTTGCCGGCGGGCGAGTCCGACCGCGTAGGCCGCGGCGCGCATCGAGGTGTCCGACCCGTCGACCGCGACCAGAATCTGCGTCGGGCCGTCGGTGCCGAGCTCGAACATCGCCGCTTCGCTTTCGTCTCGTTCTGCGGGACCATAATGCCCAGCCAGAACGTTGGGGGTAACCGTCGATGTCATGGTCATCCCTGCGGCCGTGATCGGCCGACGATAAGCGCGTGCGCGGCTAACCGGCGAGGCAGCTCACGGAGAGCACACTGGCGACGTGACTGACGAGCGCAATGTGCTGGGCGGCCCGCTCGAAGAGTGTGGCACCGACCCGCTCACCGGCTTCTACCGCGACGGGTGCTGCAGTACCGGTCCGGACGACATCGGCAGTCACACCGTCTGCGCGGTGATGACGGCGGAGTTCCTCGACCACCAGCGCGAAATCGGCAACGACCTCATCACGCCCCTTCCGGAGTTCCGCTTTCCCGGACTTCGGCCCGGCGATCGGTGGTGCGTGGTCGCGATGCGGTGGCTGGCCTCCTATGAGGCCGGCGTCGCGGCGCCGGTCGTGCTGGCCGCCACGCACGAGCGAGCGCTGGACATCGTCCCGGTCGAGGCGCTGGACGAGAATGCGGTGGACGTGCCGCCCGATCCCGGCTCGATACTCGAGCGCTAGGCCAATCTCTTCTGCCATTCGGTCATCAGGCCGACCGGCGCGAAGCCGAGCGACTGGTTCACTCGCAGCATCGGCTCGTTCTCCACCGCGTTCCACGTGTGGATGCGACGCACCTGTGGCATTTCAGCCACCAGGGCCTGCAGGTTCGCCGCCTTGAGCAGCAGCCCGAGGCGATGGCCCCGGTGCTCGTTCAGGACCAGCGTCGCCCACTGCTCGGCCATCTCTGGCCTCGCCTCGGTCACGGCGATCGTCGTATAGCCGACCAGCTGCCCGCTCGGGATGTGCCGCGCCACCGCCTCAACCACCCGCCGGCCCTCCTCGCGGATCAGGTCGAAGTCGTGACGTACTCGATCAGCGGTCCACTCCTCCTCGCCGAAGTCCACCGTCCCGAGCGGGGCGTCGGTGCTCATCCGCCGCGCCAACAACGCCCGGTCCGCCAGCCACTCGTCGGGGATTCCGTCCCATGAGGTCAACACGTCGTAGTCGTCGGCGTGCTTTTCCGCATCGGCGCGGGCCGATTCGACCTCGACCGGCAAGGTCAGTCGGCTGTGCAATTGCTGCTGGGCCGCGCCGAAACCGTGCCGGGCCGCGAAACCTACCGCGGGATCATCGTGTTCCGTTGCGACATCCGACTCGACGCCCAGCACGATACGGCCCTCGTCGCGGGCAACGCGCTCGGCGGTTTCGAGTAGCGCGGTGCCGACGCCCAGGCGGCGATGCCCGGGATGGACCGCGAGGGTCAACTCGGCGCGATGCGTGTTGTCGTGAAGGTGTAGCTCGACGTTGAGGTGGCCGACGACCTTGCCGTGCGCGACTGCGGCCCACGCGGCCCGGCGCTCGTAGCGCTGGTTGCGGTAACTGGCCACGTACTGGTCGAGCGCGTCGACGCAGTGCTCGTCGCCGTATTCAGTGCGTTCGGACGCCTCGAGGACGGCCCGCCATTCGGCGACCAGCGGCCGCTGCGTCGCGTCGAGCGGATCGACGCGCACGATGTCGATGCCCACTGTCGAACCGCCTCCCGCGGAAACGAACGAGTCGTCGGCCCGTGCCCCATCCCGCGCCGCGCGCTGGGCCCACCGGCGTCGACGGTGTCAGCGCGATGGGCTAGCGGCAACTCGTTTTCATCGAGGCTCTATCTTTCAGCCATGCCCGACGAGCTGCTGCTCACCACCCAGCACGCTTTGCTGCATCGGATCGCGCGGGCGCAGGCCGAGGGACGCGTTCCGTCGGTCGTCGGGGCGATCGTTCGCGAGGGCTCGCCGGTGTGGACGGCCGGGCGCGGAGCCGTCGCAGGCGATCCGTCGGACGCGCAGTATCGGATCGGCTCGATTTCGAAGACATTCGTTGCCGTACAGGTGATGCGGCTGCGCGACGAGGGGCGTCTCGACCTCTCCGACCGGCTCGACAAGTACCTGCCCGGCACACCGCTCGGGGAGGCGCGCATCGCCGAGCTGTTGGCTCACACAGCCGGGCTGGCGTCCGAGTCGGCCGGGCAGTGGTGGGAGCGGGTGCCGGGCAAGGCGTCGCTGGCCGACGCCCTCGGGCCTGATCCGTTCCGGCATCCACCCGGGCGGCGGTTTCACTACTCGAATCCTGGCTTCGGTGTGCTGGGAGCGCTCGTCGCTGAGTTGCGGGGCGAGCCGTGGGGCACGGCGCTGCGACACGACGTGCTCGATCCGCTGACCATGAGGCGGACGACCTTGCTGCCGTCCGCGCCGCATGCCCAGGGCTGGGCGGTACACCCCTGGGCCGACGTCCTGCTGCCCGAACCGGCCGAGGACGCCGGGCCGATGGCCCCGGCCGGCCAGCTGTGGTCGACGGCCCGGGACATGTGCCGCTGGGCCACCTTCCTGGCGTCCGGTCATCCGGATGTGCTCGCGGCGTCGACCCTCGAGGAGATGCGCGCCGTCGCCGGGCCGAGTGACCGTACGGGTGGGTACGGACTCGGCATCCAGATCCTGTACCACGGTGATCGAACCCTCATCGGACACGGCGGCTCGATGCCCGGTTTCCTTGCCGCACTCTGGATCAGCGTCA
>JBKPQM010000099.1:0-9349 GCA_046734095.1 Actinomycetota bacterium
GGGTGTGCTCATGCCCTCCATAGACGGTCGTAGCGCTGCGCCTGCCGGACGCCGTGCGTGCCTGATCCAACTGGCGATGCGCCGTCTCGGTCAGCGAGAACTTTTCCATGATCCGATGATCCTCCCGATCCAGTCTCGAACGGGGAGCAAGGATGCGTGGCTGCCAGCACAGCGCGACGCTCTAGCTGAGTCTGTCGCCGAGTTCGCCGAGGTAGTCGTCGTAAGCAGCGACGACATCGTCGAGGTCGACCACCGGTGGCAGGTCGGCGGCCAGCTGTCGTTCGGTGAGCAGCGCGGCGGTCGCTGTTACGACCCGCATCTCTTGCCGGTCGCTGACACTGGACGCGTGATCCGAACACGCTGGTCCTAGGTAGATGTCAAGAGAGGTTGCGACTCAGATGATGCGTGAACGGAGTCAACCCCCGTCGACACGGTGGGTCCGCGCAACGACTCCGCCGAGCGGCCGCCGGTCACCTCGCGCTGCGCGATGTGGAACCTGATCAAGAGGGCGAATTGGCTGTCCGAGCGGCCACTTCGTCCTCTTGATCGACGTACGCGCGTTGATCGACGTACGCGCGTTGATCGACGTACGCGCGTTGATCGACGTACGCGCGTTGATCGACGTACGTGCGCTACCGCCGTACGTGAGCGCGCATCGTGAATGACGGTGGACGCGCCGACGTCGAGCGCACTCGCGAATTCGTTTGCCGGGGGTGCTGCGGCAAGAGCAGCATCACGACTACGGCTAGCCCGAATACGATGGCGCTGTACTCGGCGATTTCGGCGAGTATTTCTGAGGAGCCACTGGTCGTTTCCTTCACGCCGAACAAGCCGTGAACAACCGAGATCCAGAAGGCGGTGACCGTCGCCGCGCCGAATCCGGCCGCGGCCAGGGCGGGTAGCCAATGCCGCCAGACGAGCAGGCCGATGCCGATGATCATTCCGGCGACGAAGTTGAGCATGAACAGTGGCCCAATGGTGGAGATCGAGCGAAAGCCCTGTACCCATAGGTCGAGGTGAACTACCGCAGCCAGAAAGACGCCGGCCGCGGCGAGTCCCCGCGATACGTCGATGATGTAGGTCCGCATACTTATAAGCACGCGGCATCACCGGCTGTGGTTCACGTGATGCAGGCCACCGCTTCCCGGCCGCAAACCATTTTCTTTCCCGAACGGTGATGCAGCGCATACCGCATCCGCCGAACCCCGTGTGCCGCAGCACCGTGTTTGAGCAATGGAGGGCAATACGAGATAGCAGGATATTCCACCGAAAGGAAAAGCACACCAAATGAATAACCTACTCACATCCAGAAAGGCCTCGTTGGCGATCCGCGTCGGCGGACCCCTGGCCGCGGCGGCGGTTCTTGCTGCCGCCTGCAGCTCGGGCGGATCGAGCGGATCTCCGGCCTCGCCGGCGTCCTCAGCGCCATCGACGAGCGGTGGCGGCATGTCGGCGATGACCGTCGACGTGCACGCCAGCAACGGCAAAAGCTTCCTCACCAACAGCGCGGGCCGGTCACTGTACCTGTGGGTTCCGGACAACAGCACGATGTCGACGTGCTCGGGTGCCTGCGCCACGGCGTGGCCGCCGCTGATCGCCAAGGGCACGCCGACCGGTGGTGCGGGGGTTACCGCCAGCGATCTCGGCACGATCACCCGCTCCGACGGCAGCAAGCAGGTCACTTACGCCGGGCATCCGCTGTACTACTTCGCCGGCGACAAGGCTGCCGGGCAGACCAACGGCGAAGGCAGTGACGGGTTTGGTGCACCGTGGTACCTCGTCGCGCCGTCCGGCCAGCAGATCACCAGCCTGAGTGCAGCATCCGCGCCGTCGCCTGCGCCGTCGTCCGACGGCGGCTCGAACGCCGGTGGCGGCTGGTCGTGAAACCCGGTGCT
The DNA here is from genome assembly GCA_046734095.1 of Actinomycetota bacterium. GTDB lineage: Bacteria > Actinomycetota > Actinomycetes > Mycobacteriales > Jatrophihabitantaceae > DASXRA01. The sequence continues at coordinate 1,896 of JBKPQM010000099.1, forward strand.
GACCCCGGTCGCGCAAGCGACGAGCCGATTGCCGACCGAGGCGCGCGGTAATCCTTAGCCGGATGGATCCTCGCCGACCAGTCCGTCCACCGACTCGCGGATCAGGTCCGCGTGCCCGAGATGTCGCGCGTACTCCTCGATCAGGTCGATCAGGATTCGCCGCAGATTCGGAGACTGGCCGTCGGCGGTGACGTGCCGGCCCACGTGGTCGAGGCCGCCGTCGGCCAAGGCCTCCGCGACGCGCGTCCGTGACAGCTGCACCGCGTCCAGCCACATCGCCATCAGCTCGTCGGGTGAGTCGTCGGCCGCGGTCCGCCACTCCCAGTCCGGGTCGGCGTCCCAGTCCACGGTGTTCCACGGCGGCCCCGCCTCCTGGCCCAGCAGCAGTCGGGCGAAGTGGTTGTCCTCGACCAGGGCGAGGTGCTTGAGCAGCCCGCCGAGCGTCATCGTCGACGGGCCAAGCGTCGCCCGCAGACCGGTGGCGTCCAGTCCGCCGCACTTCCAGGCGATGTATGACCGCAAGCGTTCGAGCTCGCCGATAAGGGTGGCAGCCTCATCGCCGGCGATGGGCGGCTCCGGGCGTTGCATCTCGACCGGGTTAGACATGCACCGAAAGCTACTGCCAGCCTCTGACGAAACGGCGCTCTAGCCGTACCTGGCGAGGAATACGTCGACGGCCGACTCGGCGATGCGGTCCAGCTGGTCGGCCGGCGGAAGTGCCTCTGTCCCGGCGAACATCGCCTGGTTCATCGGCAGGTACATGACCAGGCCGGCGAACTGGTACCCGGCCAGCGTCGGGTCGTCGAGGTTGTGCAGCAGGCCGCGGTCGGCCAGGCCGCGCATCGCGTCGCCCAGGATCGGCAGGACGCTGCCGAAGCCCCGCTCGAACCAGGCCCGGCCGACTTCGGGGAAGCGATCCGCCTCCGCGATCACCAGCCTCCGCAGGCGCAGCACGTCGGGCTTAAGGAGGCCACTCAGGAATCCGTCGGCGAGGCTGCGCAGCGCTTTGCGCACGTCCTTTGCGTCGTGCAGGCTGCTGCTGACCGACTCCGCCAGCCCGTCGACCACCTGCATGGCTTGGTCGAGGATGACGTCGGCGAACAGGCGCTGCTTGTCGGCGAAGTGCTTGTAGAGGGTTTGCTTGGACACCGAAGCCCGCGCGGCGACCTCGTCCGTGGTGGCGCCGAGGTAGCCGTGCCGCAAGAACACCTCGGTCGCCGCCTCGATGATCGCCTGCCGCCGGCGCTCGGTTCGGTCGGTGTCCGCGGTGGCACTCGTTTGAGCCACGAGCCCTCCTGAAATCTCTTGCCGCTGCCTCCTGTGTCTAGTACCGTACCGTACCGTACGAGCCTAGTACGGTACGGTACAGTTCCAACCCGACGATCTTGAAAGGAACGACGATGGGAACAGCCAAATCCGCCGACGGCACGGCCATCGCCTTCGACACGTGGGGTCACGGCCAGCCGCTCATCATGGTCGACGGCGCCACGGCCTATCGGGCCGTCTCGCAGCTCAACGCTCAGGTCGGCGAGCTACTGCGCGACGACTTCACGGTATACGCCTACGACCGCCGCGGGCGTGGAGAGAGCGGCGACACCGCTCCGTACGCCGTGCGGCGCGAGATCGAGGACCTCGCGGCCCTGATCGACGACGCCGGTGGGTCGGCCACGGTGTGCGGCTTTTCCTCTGGTGCGGTGCTCTGCCTGGACGCCGCCGCGGCCGGGCTGCCGATCTCGCGACTGGCCCTCTTCGAGCCGCCATTCGTGATCAACGACAGCCGGCCGCCGCTCCCGTCCGACTACGTCGAGCAGCTCGACGCGGCCAACGCCGACGGCCGTCCGGGCGACGCGGTGGAGTTGTTCATGACCGCGGCGGCCAACGTGCCAGCCGAGTTCGTCGGCGGGATGCGGCAGAGCCCGTTCTGGCCCGCCCTGGAGGGCGTCGCCCCCACCATCGCCTACGACGGCCGCATCATGGGCACGACGATGGCCGGCCGGCCGCTGCCGAGCCATCGCTGGACGGTCAGCGTTCCCGTGCTCGTCATGCACGGGACCGGCACGGACCCGTGGCTGATCGACGCGGCCCGGGCGTTGGCCGACCTGTTGCCCACGGCAACCCTTGAGCCGGTGGCCGGCCAGCAGCACAGCGTGGACGCCGAGGTCCTCGCACCCGTGCTTCGCCGGTTCGCCGCCGGACGGGCTTGATCATCTCTGGCTCCGGGACCTCGGCTCGGCCGCGCGTCGCGACCTCGTCCAAAGATCGACGTCAGTAGGCTCTGCTGCCGGTCGCTGCCCAACGAGGGCGTTAACTTCGTCGCCGGCCGTGCTTAGCATCACCCGTCATCCCTCGCACGCGCGGCCACGATGGACGGCGCGGGCCAGATCGGGAGATGAGAGGTACAGCAGCCATGCTTTCGACAACCACACTCGCGGCCGCCACCGGCCTGGGCGCAGCGGCTGGCCGGAGGCGCCCACAATGACCGGGGCACCTTCCCGGGCGGGCCGGGTCCGGGGATCCGTGCCGCGTCCGGACAATCACGTGCTCGTGCTGTTCGGGGCGACCGGCGACCTGGCCCGGCGCAAGCTGCTGCCAGGGGTGTTCCGGCTGGCCGTGTCGGGCCTGATGCCGGACAGGTACCAGATCATCGGCTCCGCCCGCGGCGACCTGACCAGCGAGCAGTTCCGCGAACATGCCCGCCAGGCGATCGCCGAATTCGGGACCGTGAAGCCCGAAGGCGACGCCTGGGACGCCTTCCAGCACAAGCTCTCCTTTGCCAGCGCGCAACCCGCCCGCACCGACTCGCTCGTAGCGGCGGTCGAGGGGGCGGAGCGGGAGATCGGCGGGAAGCCACGGCGGCTGTGCCATCTGGCGGTCCCGCCGGTCGCCTTCGAGTCGACGTTGGCCATGCTCGGTTCCGCCGGCCTCGCGGCCGGGTCGCGCGTCATCATCGAGAAGCCGTTTGGCACCGACCTCGCCTCGGCCCGGGCGTTGAACCAGGCGGTGCATGCCCTGTTTGATGAATCGCAGGTGTTCCGGATCGACCACTTCTTGGGCAAGGAATCGGTCGACAACATCCTCGCGTTCCGGTTTGCCAACGGTCTGTTCGAACCGGTGTGGAACCGCAACCACATCGCCTACGTCCAGATCGACGTGCCGGAGACGCTCTCGATCGAGGGACGCGGCGAGTTCTACGACAGCACCGGCGCCTACCGGGACATGATCGTCACCCACCTGTTCCAGGTCCTGGGGTTCGTCGCCATGGAACCGCCCACCGCTTTGGACGGCGAGCACCTGCGCGACGAAAAGGCCAAGGTCTTCGACGCGGTCCAGCCGCTCAACCCCGAGCACGCGGTCCGCGGCCAGTACAGCGGCTATACCGACGAACCTGGGGTAGCCCCGGGCTCGGGCACGGAGACGATGGCCGCCGTACCCGCCGAGATCGACAACTGGCGATGGGCCGGGGTCCCCTTCTTGCTGCGCTCCGGCAAATGCCTGGCCGCGAGCCGGCAGGTGATCACCCTCGGGTTCCACCGTCCGCCGCTGGCGATGTTCCCGGTCCGCCCCGGCCCGGCCGGGCGGCGCGACGAAATTGTCATCGACTTCGCCGATCCAGGCACTATCACGATCAGCTTCCTGGCCAAACAACCCGGCGCCACCATGCGGCTCGAGCCGGCCGCCCTGACCTTCCGCTACGCCGACTCCTTCGGCGCGGCCAACGGCCTGGAGGCCTACGAACGGCTCTTGCTAGACGCCATGCTCGGCGATCAAACCCTGTTCACCCGCGCCGACGGGATCGAACGCCTCTGGGAAGTCTCGGCTCCATTGCTGGACAACCCGCCGCCCATCCACCTGTACGCACGCGGCTCCTGGGGCCCGCAGCCCGCACTCGATCACCTTGCCGGGCCCTACCGATGGCACCTCCCAGACCCCGGCGCTCCTCAGTAAGGTGCGCACCTAGCCGGTCGGCCGATGAAGCACTTCCGGCGGCTTGACGGCCGGTTGCCGGCGGATCCACGGGTCCGCGGTGATGGACGACAGCGGCCGTCAACTGCCACGATCGCCAACGGGTCCGATGCGCGAATCCGCATGTTGACTGCACCCTCCGGATACGCCTGGCGTTCTCGCCGCGGCGGAAGTTGACTTAAGCAATGAGCCTCGACTTCGACGTGTTCGTCGTGGATCCGAAGCCGATTCCGAGCAGCATTCCGAGTTTCGAGGCGACGGTGGGTCAGGCCACCTGGCCGCCCTCCACCTCGACGCTCATCAGGAGTGGCGACTCCGGACTGCTGGTCGACTGCCTCATCACCGAAGAGGAAGGCCGCTCGCTCGCGACCTGGGTGCAAACCCACGACTGCCGGCCCGAATACGTGTACATCACCCATCCCCACGCCGACCACTTCCTGGGCCTGCCGGAGATCCTGCGGTCGTTCCCGGACGCCCAGCCGGTGGCCCTCGCCGAGTCCATCCCCGCGATGAAGGAGCAGACGTCGCCGGGCTACATGCAGGTGTGGGGCGGATTCTTTCCCGGTCAGCTGACCGGCAATCCGGTCGTTCCGGCGTCCATTGCCGGGAGCACTATCCCGATCGGGGACTCGACGGCCACGCTTATCCCGGTCGGCACAACCGACTCGGACCACTCCAGCGTCGTCCACGTCCCCGGCCTGAGCCTGGTCGTCTCCGGCGACGTCGTCTACAACCAGACGCACATGTGGCTGATGCGCTCGACCCCCAACTCGCGCGAGAGCTGGCTACGGGCGCTCGATGCGGTGGCGGCGCTAGACGCCCAGACGATCGTCGCCGGCCATCGCAACCCGCAAGCCGCCGATGACGACGCCCGCCGCCAGATCGACGAATGCCGCCGGTATATCGCAGACTTCGAGGCAGCGCTGGCGCGCAGTTCCTCGCCGGCCGATCTCATCGACCAGATGACGGCGGCCTACCCGAACCTGGCAAACCCGTACACGCTGTGGGTCGCGGCGTATGACCTTCTCGGCAGCTGAGCGCGTCACAGGACGCGTAGAAAGCTGACGAGCGTCCGGTTGACGTCGGCCGCGTACGTCCAGGTGATTGCGTGCGGCCCTTCCGGAATCACGGCCAGGCGAGCATCGGGGAGCATGACGGCAAGCCGGTTCCCGGTGGCCTCGAGCGGCATGATCCGGTCCTGATCGCCCTGCACGATCAGGACCGGGACGCTAATACGAGCGACGTCAGCCCGAAAGTCCTCGCGCCCCGTGTACCCGAAGCTCGGCGTCGCCGGCCGTCACCAACTCCGCGACCTGATCGACCAGGCGCGTACATCCCAACTCAGCGGCTTGGTCGAGGCGCGGGATTCAGCCTGCGGAGGCTGAGCACGCCGTCCGACGGCGAGACCCGAGGATGGCTGGTGCTAGGCACGACCTGGCGTGTCGGGACATGGGGATCTGGACTGCGGCCCGTCCGACGAACTTCGTTTGCCTGCGATCAGCGCCTGCTTACCCGACGCGCGGTGCGCCGTGAGGTCCGGCGGGCCACTCTGCGACTACCAAACATTTCTCCTCCTCGATATCGATTACCCGGACTTGGCCGTCGTCGATTCAAGCTCGTGCAGTTGCTGTGCCTCGTCGGCCTCATGCATGCCGAGTGCAACGAGATCCAGCGGGCTGATGAATCCGTCACTGATGCGGAAGCCGCCGGCGCGCACGACGGCGTCACGTAGCGGAACGGCCCAGTGGTGTTCGATCAGCAGCAGCGCAGCAGCCGAGTCCGGCGGGATGTCCTCGAGCACGTCCCACGCGTCCGCATCGGGCAGCGGCGAATCGCCTTCCTCCGCGGCTTCAGCGCCGGCGACCGCGCCGGCTTCGGCGCCTTCCTCGCCGGCAAAGCCGAGACCGATCAGGGCGCCGATCTTGCTGCCCATCTCGATGGCCTCCGCCTCGGTGAGATTGCTCAGATGCTCCGCCTCGAGCTCACCCGCGGCGTCCTTGTAGACGGCGAGCGCATCGATGACGCGCACCGTGTCTGACTTCCGCAGGTCCTCGAGCGCATCGATGATCTCGCCGTGGAATTCGGGGTGGTTAAACCCGAGCACGATGAGCTGTACCGGTCCGATTGACATGATCTCTCCCCAACGTCAGGGCACCGCCGTGCGGCGACGCGGTGGCGGGCGGCGATGCCGCCACGGAGTGCGGGTTTCCTGCCGCCTCCGGCCGACCCGTCCAGTCAACCAGCGGCGGTCGCCACATTCCTCACCCGGCACGGATGAGTTCCGCCACCGCGGTCTCGTCGGATCGTGTGTACTGGGAGAACGACCTAGGCTTCTTGTGATCGGGGCTGTCATGGTGGGTACGCGATGAGCTGGTTCGGCGTCCAGCGTCATCCAGGGGCGACGCCGTTGCCCTCCGAGGGCCGGTTGCCCGGTTTCGACGGCGCGACCGGGTGGCTCAATTCACCGCCGCTCACCATGGAGGACCTGGGCGGCAAGGTCGTGCTCGTCGACTTCTGGACGTACACCTGCATCAATTGGCTCCGAACGCTCGCCTATGTCCGCGCGTGGGCTGAGAAGTACCGCGAGCGGGGTTTGGTCGTCGTGGGCGTCCACACGCCCGAGTTCCCGTTCGAGCGCGAGATCGACAACGTTCGCGAGACCGCGAGCGCCCTGCGGGTCGAGTATCCGATCGCGCTCGACAGCGACTACGCGGTCTGGCAGGCGTTCGGCAACCGGTACTGGCCCGCGATCTACGTCGCTGACGCGGCAGGACGGATCCGGCAGCACCACTTCGGCGAGGGCGCGTACGACGAGTGCGAGTGGGCGATTCAGATGCTGCTGCGCGAGGCGGGCGTCGAGGGCATCACCGACGATCTCGTCTCGGTCAATCCCGAAGGTTTCGAGGCACAGGCCGACTGGGCGAATCTAGGCTCGCCTGAGACGTACCTCGGATACGAGCAAGGCCGAAATCTCGCTTCGCCGGGCGGTGCCGCGTTCGACGAGCCGCACACCTATTCCGCCCCGGATTCGCTCGGGCGCAACCAGTGGGCGCTCTCCGGCGACTGGACGATGGAAAGCAAGGCGTGTGTGCTGAACGCAACCGAGGGCAGGATCGCGTTCCGCTTTCACGCTCGCGACGCCCATCTCGTCCTGCGGGTGCGCGAGCCCGGCGCGCACGTGCCGTTCCGCGTGCTCGTCGACGGGGAGCCGCCTGGGGATGCGCACGGGCTCGATGTCGACGAGCTGGGCCACGGAACCGTGATCCAGCCGCGGCTGTATCAGCTCGTCCGTCATTGGGATCGGATCGGCGATCGCACGCTCGAGATCGACTTCGGCGCTTCCGGCGTGGAGGCGTATGTCTTTACCTTCGGCTAGCGGAGGTCCGAAATCGGGCATCCAGAGTTCGGACCGGTAAGCCGGACCGCGATCAACGCGCCGTGGCGGCTCACGTGACCACGGACGGTCAGTTGTCAGGGGTAGAGGCCCAGAG
>JBKPQM010000100.1:0-9263 GCA_046734095.1 Actinomycetota bacterium
CCACGGTGATCGCGATCGCCAACCCGTCGGTGTTCGCCTGGTGGATCGTGGTGTGGTTGTGGCTGACGGTGATGTTCGCCAACCTGGCCGAAGCGGTGGCCGAGGGCCGCGGCAAGGCGCAGGCCGAATCGCTGCGCCGGGCCAAGACCGACACGATCGCCCGGCGACTGGTGCACCATGACGACTTCACCGGACCGACTGAGCCCGTTCCGGCGCCGCAGCTGCAGCAAGGCGATCGGGTGGTCGCCGAGGCCGGCGACGTCATCCCCGGTGACGGCGACGTCATCGACGGCATCGCCAGCGTGGATGAGAGCGCGATAACCGGAGAGAGTGCGCCGGTAATCCGGGAGAGCGGCGGCGACCGCAGCTCGGTCACCGGAGGCACCCGGGTGCTCTCAGACCGGATCGTCATCGAGGTCACGCAAAAGCCGGGGGAGAGCTTCATCGACCGGATGATCGCGCTCGTCGGGGGCGCGAGCCGGCAGAAGACGCCCAACGAGATCGCGCTGAACATCCTGCTGGCCTCGTTGACGATCATCTTCCTGCTGGCCACGGTGACCCTGCAGCCGATGGCGATCTTCGCCAAGGTCAACCAGCCCGGCATCCCGAACACCGCGGCGCTGGACCAGAACGGCATCACCGGGATCGTCATCGTCTCACTGCTCGTGTGTCTGATTCCGACCACGATCGGGGCACTGCTGTCGGCGATCGGCATCGCCGGCATGGACCGCCTCGTTCAGCGCAACGTGCTGGCGATGAGCGGCCGAGCCGTCGAGGCGGCCGGTGATGTCAACACGCTCCTTCTCGACAAGACCGGCACGATCACGCTGGGAAACCGCCAGGCGACCGACTTCATCCCGGTCGGGGACGTGGACGTCGACCACCTCGCGGACGCCGCGCAGCTCTCGTCGCTCTCCGACGAGACGCCGGAGGGACGCTCGGTCGTGGTGCTCGCCAAGTCGCGATACGGGTTGCGCGAACGGGCGCCGGGGGAGCTCACGCACGCGAAATGGGTGCCGTTCACGGCTCAAACCCGGATGAGTGGAGTGGACCTGACCGCGGTGGATGGTCAGCCGTCGCGTGAGGTGCGCAAGGGCGCGGCCGGAGCGGTAACGGCATGGGTGCGAGAAAACGGCGGAACCGTGTTGCCGCGTACCAGCGAGATCGTGGACGGCATCAGCGCATCGGGCGGCACGCCGCTAGTGGTCGCCGAACGAATGGGCCCGGCGGCGCCGGAGGTGCTCGGCGTGATCCTCTTGAAGGATGTCGTGAAGGTGGGCATGTCCGAGCGGTTCGACGAGCTGCGCCGGATGGGCATCCGCACCGTGATGATCACGGGTGACAACCCGTTGACCGCGAAGGCGATCGCGGACGAGGCCGGCGTGGACGACTTCCTCGCCGAGGCCAAGCCCGAGGACAAGATGGCGCTCATCAGACGCGAGCAGACGGGCGGCAAGCTGGTCGCGATGACCGGCGACGGCACGAACGACGCCCCCGCGCTCGCTCAGGCCGATGTCGGCGTGGCAATGAACACCGGGACGTCGGCGGCGAAAGAGGCCGGCAACATGGTCGACCTCGACTCCGACCCGACCAAGCTGATCGAGATCGTCGAGATCGGCAAGCAGCTGCTGATCACCCGCGGGGCGCTGACCACGTTCTCCATCACCAACGACGTGGCCAAGTACTTCGCGATCATCCCGGCGATGTTCGCGGCCGTGTACCCGGGGCTGGACAAGCTGAACATCATGCGGCTGCACTCGCCGCTGTCGGCGATCCTGTCCGCGGTGATCTTCAACGCAATCATCATCGTCGCGCTGATCCCGCTTGCTCTGCGGGGCGTCCGGTACCGGCCCTCCAGCGCCAGCGCGATGCTGCGCCGCAACCTGTATATCTATGGCATCGGCGGCCTAATCCTGCCCTTCGTAGGCATCAAGCTGATCGACCTCGTCATTCAATTCATTCCTGGAGTTCGCTGATGCGATCCGTGCTCAACTCCGTGCGGCAATACACAGCTGCGCTGAGGATGTTGCTGATCTTCACGGTCATCCTCGGCGTGGCCTACCCACTCTTCATCACGGTCGTCGCGCAGATCCCCGGCCTGAAGAGTCGCGCCGACGGCTCGCTGCTCAAGGTCAACGGCCAGGTCGTCGGGTCCAAGCTGATCGGACAGGGCTTCACCGACAGCGACGGCAACCCGCTGCCGCAGTACTTCCAGTCGCGTCCCTCGGCCGCCGGCGACGGCTACGACCCGACGGCATCGAGCGCCAGCAACCTGGGGCCCGAGTCCATTGTGGACACGCTGCCGGATCCGGCGGACAAGAGCGACACCGGAACGCAGAGCCTCCTGACTCAGGTGTGCTCGCGCAGCCTGGCGATCGGCAAGATGTACGGCGTGGACGGCTCCCGGCCGTTCTGCACGCCGGACGGCGTCGGCGCGGTGCTCGGCGTGTTCTGGTCAGGCCCGGGCTACCACGGCCACGTGACCCGCGTGGCGAGCCTCAACCAGACCACGGGCGCGACGCCGTTCATCAGCACCTACAAGGGCGTCCCGGTTGAGCTCGCCAAGTTCGGCGAGGACTACTCGAAGGGTCAGGTCGTGCCCATCAAGGGCAACGCTCCCACCAAGCCGGCCGTGCCGGCGGATGCCGTCACCGCGTCGGGCGCCGGGTTGGACCCGGAGATCAGCCCGGCGTACGCGAAGCTCCAGGAGGCGGAGGTCGCCAAGACCAGAGGCATCACGGTGCCGCAGGTCGACGCGCTCGTGAAGAAGTACGACAAGGGTCGGGATATCGGGTTCATGGGTGAACCCAGGGTCAACGTCCTACAGCTGAACGTAGCGCTGGATAAGGCCTACCCCTTCCAGAGATGAGCACCCGCGGCCAGCTGCGCGTCTACCTCGGCGCAGCACCCGGGGTGGGCAAGACGTTTGCGATGCTCGCCGAAGGGCGACGGCGCGCCGAGCGAGGCACGGACGTCGTCGTGGCCCTCGTCGAGACCCACGGCCGGCCGCAAACCGAGGCGCAGCTCGACGGCCTGGAGATCCTGCCGCGGCAGAAGATCACGTACCGCGGCACCGAGTTCGAGGAACTCGATCTGCAGGCCGTCCTAGACCGCGCCCCCCAAGTCGCGATCGTCGACGAGCTCGCGCACACCAACGTTCCGGGCATGCGCCATGCCAAGCGTTGGCAGGACATCGAGGCCATCCTCGAGGCCGGCATCGACGTGATCAGCAACGTCAACATCCAGCATCTCGAGTCGCTCAACGACGTCGTGCAGGAAATCACCGGCGTCCCGCAGCGGGAAACCGTGCCGGACTCGGTGGTGCGCGCCGCCGAGCAGGTCGAGCTCGTCGACATGACGCCGGAGGCCCTACGCCGGCGTATGGCGCACGGCAACATCTACAAGCCGGACCGTGTCGATGCTGCCCTGTCCAACTACTTCCGGCCGGGCAATCTCACGGCGCTGCGTGAACTCGCCCTGCTCTGGCTGGCCGACCAGGTGGACGAAGGGCTGCAGCGCTACCGCGAGCAGCACGGCATCGCCCAGAAGTGGGAGACCCGGGAGCGGGTGGTCGTCGCGCTGACCGGTGGCCCCGAGGGCGAGGCCCTGATCCGCCGGGCGGCGCGCATCGCGGCCCGGGCAACCGGCGGCGAGCTGCTCGCCGTGCACATCGCCCGCGGCGACGGGCTGGCCGGCTCGAGCGTCGCCGAACTGGACAAGCAGCGCCTGCTCGTCGAATCCCTCGACGGCAGCTACCACTCCATCATCGGCGACAACATCCCCGAAGCCGTGTTGGAGTTCGCCCGGGCGAACAATGCCACCCAGATCGTCATCGGGGCGAGCCGGCGCCATCCGGCGCTCGCCGCCTTGACCGGCCCGGGCACCGGCATGACGATCACGCGCCTGTCGGGGCCGATCGACGTGCACGTGGTCAGCCATGAGTACGTCGGCAAGGGCCGCCGGCTGCCCCGGCTGACGAGCGGCCTCACGCCACGCCGCCAGCTCATCGGCCTAGCACTCGCGGCGGTTCTGCTGGCCGCCCTGACACCGATCTGCGCGGCGTTGCGGTCCGAGCTCAGCCTTGGAAGTGATCTGCTGCTGTTCCTGCTGGTGGTGATCATCGTCAGCCTGGTCGGCGGCTTCCTTCCCGCGTTCGTGACCGCGATCGCCGCCAGCCTGATGCTCAATTACTACTTCGTGCCGCCGATCCACCAATTCACGATCAACGAGCACGAGAACATCCTGGCCCTAGTGGTCTTCATACTCACCGCGCTGCTCGTCTCCCGCGTCGTCGACAGGGCCGCCCGGCGCACCGCCGAGGCCACCCGTTCCAACGCCGAAGCCGAGACGCTCTCGACACTCGCCGGTAGCCTGCTCCGGGGCGAACAGGCCATCCCGGCGCTGCTCGAACGCATCCGCGAGACATTCGCTGTCAACAGCGTGACCCTGCTGCGCAGGGACACGGACGCGCCGGCCAGCGTCGGCGCCGACCGACGCGGGGCATCCGCCGGCGGCCTGCGCGGCACCTGGACCTGCGTCGACAGTGTCGGCGATTCCCCGTGCCTGCGTCCCGAAGACAGCGACACCGAGGTGCCGATCGGCGACAACCTGATCGTCGCGCTGCGCGGGCGGCAGCTCGCGGCCGAGGACCAGCGACTGCTCGCCGCCTTCGCGACCGAGGTAGCGGTTGCGTACCAGCAACGCCGGCTCGCCGAGGCGGCCGAAGCCGCGGAGCCGCTCGCCGAAGCGGATCGGATGCGCACTGCCCTGCTCAACGCGGTCAGCCATGATCTGCGCACCCCGATCGCGTCCGCGAAGGCGGCCGTGACGAGCCTGCGTAGTAGTGAAATCGCCTGGAGCGAACCGGACCGGCAGGAGCTTCTCGCCAATGCCGATGCCGCGTTGGATCGGCTCACCGAGCTGGTGACCAACCTGCTCGACCTGTCCCGACTGCAGGCCGGAGCGCTGTCGATCGTCGCGCGGCCGATCGGCCTCGACGATGTCGTCAGCCGAGCCCTCGACCACGGCGCGAACGGGTATCTGGTCCAGGTCGACATCCCGGACGACCTGCCCGAAGTCATGGCGGATCCCGGTTTGCTGGAACGCGTCGTGGCCAACCTCGTGGACAACGCGGTGCGCTACACCCCGCCCGACAAGACGGTCCGGGTCGCCGCCAGCGCCCACGGCGGGGATGTCGAGTTGCGGGTGATCGACCGCGGCCCCGGCATCCCGTCGAGTGACCGCGAGGCGGTATTCGCGCCGTTCCAGCGCCGCGACGACGCGACCGCCAGCGACGGCGCCGGTGTCGGGCTGGGCTTGGCGATCGCCCGCGGCTTCGTCGAGGCGATGCACGGGACGATCAGGCTGGAAGACACCCCGGGCGGTGGCCTCATCGCGGTCGTAGCTCTGCCCGTCGCACCGCGGCGATGACACGCATCCTGATCGTCGACGACGAGCCGCAATTGCTGCGCGCTCTGGTCCTGAACCTTCGCAACCGCGGGTACGACGTCGCGACCGCCACATCTGGACGGGACGCGATCGAGCAGGTTGTGGGTCTGCCGCCGGACGTCGTCGTGCTCGACCTTGGACTGCCTGATCGTGACGGGCTGGCGGTCATCGGCGAGCTGCGCAGTCGCGAACCGGCGCTGCCCATCGTCGTCCTGTCGGCTCGGACGGGCAGTCATGACAAGGTTGCCGCGCTCGATCTCGGGGCTATCGACTATGTCACCAAACCGTTCGACATGAACGAACTCATCGCTCGCCTGCGTGCGGTCCATCGGCGAGCCGGCCCAGGAGCTTCCGAGGGCACGGTCCTGGTCGGACCCAACACGATCAACCTCGTCGCCCGAACCGCGCGCCGCGCGGACGGCTCCCCGGTGCATCTCACCCCGACGGAGTGGCGCATCTTGGACGTGCTGTTGCACCACCCCGGCCGGCTGATCAGCGCCCGCGACCTGCTGAGCGCGATCAGCCGCGATCCCGACCACACCGAGGGCAGCTACCTGCGTATCTACCTCGCCCAGCTGCGTCGCAAACTCGAGCCGGTCCCGAGCCGGCCCCGCTACCTGCTCACCGAACCCGGCATGGGTTATCGCTTCCAGCCATGATCGCTCGCTGGACTCTCGACCCGATCTGACTGAGCCGCCCGGCGACGGTGCTGGACACATCGTGATCATCCCCCCACGATGGGACCATCGGATCCGCGTGCCGGCGGGTCGCCGACCTCTGGGGGAGAGTGATGGACGTCCGCAAGCTCGTCGCCGAGGCATTAGGAACGGCGTGCCTGGTGTTCTTCGGAGTGGGCACCGCGACGTTGTGTTTCGGCTTCGCGTTGACCGGGTTGAGCGTGTCGGCCGGCGTCGTGACGACGGCGCTGGCGTTCGGGTTGGTGCTCCTCGCCTTGGCATATGCACTCGGCCCGCTCACGGGCTGCCACGTGAATCCGGCCGTGACGCTGGGATTTCTCGTTGCCCGGCGCATCCCGGTCTCCGAAGCCGCGGGGTACTGGATCGCGCAGCTCGTGGGCGCGATCGTTGGCGCGGGCGTACTTCGCGCGATGTTCGGCGGTGCCCGGGGCTACTCGACCGACCGCAACGGGCTGGGAGCAAACGGCTTCGGCCCCGCGTCGATCGTTCATCTCGGCACCGTCGGGGCGTTTCTCGCCGAGGTCGTGATGACCCTCCTGTTCGTGCTCGTCGTCCTCACTGTCACTCGCCGAGCGGCGTGGCCGCAGCTGGGCGGAGTCGCGATCGGCCTGGCACTGGCTACCGTGCATTTGATCGGCATCCCGCTGACCGGCACCTCGGTCAACCCGGCTCGCAGCATCGCCCCCGCGCTGTTCGTCGGAGGCCTCGCGTTGAGCCAGCTGTGGCTGTTCATCATCGCCCCGCTCGTGGGCGGAGCACTGGCGGCGCTAGTAGGCACCTACCTCTTCCCGCAGGAGGTACCGGCGCCGGAAACGACGGCCGTCGAGCCCGTCGTCGTAGAACCGGCCTAGCTTTCGGCGACGGCCACCCGGCCGTTGCGGAGTGAGCGGCGCTGCCGCACGGGTAACCCGAGTTGCTCGGCGATGGTGAGGAGATCGTCGTCGGCCTCGGGCGAGAAGCCGTACTTGCCGAGCAGCGTGCGCATCGCCGCAGGCGTCCACGACGACCGGCGGGGCTCGTCCGCCCACAGGCTGCGCCGGCGCGACACGCGGGTGGCCGCCCGGACCGCGAGCCGGCCGGTCGCGGCCGCGACCGAGGGCGTTTGGTAGTTGACGATCAGACGGCTGCCCGGTGCGGACAGCTCGCCGATCGCGGCCACGGTTGCGGTGACCTCCGCCTCGCTGAGGTAGGGCACAACCCCTTCCCACACCCACGTGGTCGCCACGGTCGGCAGATGGCCAGCTGCACCGAGGGCATCGGCGAGCCGATCTCGGCCAAGGTCGGCCGGTGCGTACGTCAGCGAGCGGCTCATCGGCGGCCGGTCCCCGACGCGTTCTCGCTTGTCGAGTTGTGAGGCCGGATGATCCACCTCGAACACGTCGATGTCGCGAAGTTCCCGCATCCGCCAGGCTCGCCCGTCCAGGCCCGCGCCCGCGATGACCAGCTGTGGCGCGGGCCGGCCCCGGATCGCGTCGTCGATCGCCACCGTACGGGGCACGACTACTTCGGCAGTGGCGCGCACCAACTCGAACTCCGCGCGCGCAGCCCAACCCGGCGGCGGCTTTCCGGCCCGGACCTGCGCGACCGGAGTCCGCTCTTCATCGGTGAGCAAAGCCATGGCGGTCGGGTCGCTGAATCTAGGCGTCGGCGTGATTCCGTGCGCGGCGGCCCGCCCCTGGCAGATCAATACCGCCGATCGGCTCGCCCGACGAGCTGGCACGCTGCACTCCCTCGATCTGGCCAGAGCCGGCGAAGGCGGCAATTGGTCGACATAGTCCGGATAACGGGGGCAATGATGGCAGCGGGACGGCGGAACTGCGAGGACTGCACCCTTGTCACGGGGTTACGCCGAGTGCTTAGGTCGGGGGTCCAGCCATGAGCTGTGGCGTACGTCACCATTTCCTGATCGGGGGGTAGATGTCCATGAATGTGATGCCGTCACGAGTCAAAGCGCTCGTCGCGACAACGGGGCTGGTGATCCTGGCTACGACCGCGGTGAGCGCCTCGCCGGTAGCTGCGGCCCCACTGGGTGCCACTTCGACCTACATCGTGCTCTACCGCGACGGCGCGTCCTCGGCCGACGCTGCGTCCACCGTGAACAACGCCGGCGGGACGCTAGTGGCGAACTACGGCCAGATCGGCGTCGTGATCGCTCGGTCGAACAACGCGAACTTCGCCGCGGCCGTTCAGCAGAACGCCGAGGTCAGCGGGGCCGCTCGTACTAACGGCTTCGGCACCCAGCTCGGCGACGTCCAGGCCGGTGCCGACGCCACGCCCGCGGCCAGCCCGGGCGACCCGCTCGAGACACTGCAGTGGGACATGGCGCAGATCCATGCCCCGGAGGCGCACGCGATCAGCGAAGGCAGCCAGTCAGTCGTCGTCGGTGACATCGACACCGGGCTGGACTTCACGCACCCCGACCTGGCGCCGAACGTCGACTTCGCACACAGCGCGTCGTGCGTCAGCGGCACCCCGGACACGAACCCGGCGGCGTGGGCCGACGACAACGGACATGGCACGCACACCGCGGGCACGATCGCTGCGGCCGACAACGGACGCGGCATCGTTGGCGTCGCACCGAAGGTGAAGATCGCCGGCATCAAGGCGGGTAACGCCGCCGGCTTCTTCTTCCCCGAAGCCGTCGTGTGCGCGTTCGTGTGGGCCGGCGAGCACGGCATCGACATCACGAACAACAGCTACTTCGCCGACCCCTGGCTGTTCAACTGCAAGAACGACCCGGAGCAGCGGGCGATCTGGACGGCCGAGCGGCGGGCGATCCAATTCGCGCAGTCCCGCGGAACGCTGGTGGTTGCCGCCGAAGGCAACCAGGCCGATGACCTGTCCCACCCGACTGTCGACGCGACCAGCCCGGACACCATCATGAATCCCCCGCCTCGCGAGATCTCGAACGCTTGTGCAGTCGTTCCGGTCGAGGTGCCCGGTGTAGTCGGCGTGACGGCGACCGGCAACCTGCGGATGAAGTCGTTCTACTCCAGCTACGGCGTCGGATCGGCCGACGTCGTCGCTCCCGGTGGCGACTCGATCCTCCAGGTGACGCCCGCGGCGGTCAACGGTCGCGTGCTGTCGACGTGGCCGGCGTCGCTGCTGACGGCGACC
>JBKPQM010000101.1:0-7132 GCA_046734095.1 Actinomycetota bacterium
ATCTACAGCTGCACCATGCTGGCGATGGGCCTGGCGTACAGCGTGCTGTGGATCGCGGTGACCAGGGACGTCGGGCTGCTGCACGAGCACGTCGATCCGGCTGCCAGCCGAGCCGCGCTGCGCCGCTTCGGGATCGGCAACATCGCCTACCTCGCCACGATCGGGCTGTCGTTCGTCAGCGCGATTGCGACCCTGTCGGTACACGCGGCGCTGGCGATCTACTACTGCTTCGATCAGCTCGCGACATCGCAGTCCCGGCGGCAGGCACGGCCTGGGGCAGCGGCAGCCAGCGCTGATCCACACGATGCGCATGAGCGGGCTGGTGGGCGGGCGAGTGGGACCCACTACTCCTAGTCCTCGAGCAAGTCCGCTGCGCGAAGCGTGGTGGCACGCTGACCGAGTGCGATTTGTTGTCTACGGCGCGGGCAGCATCGGCGGTGTCGTCGGAGCACGGCTGACCAAAACGCGAGCGCGATCGCTGCGGCCTGGGCCGCCGGCATCGACGCCACGACGATCGAGGAGGACGCCGCCCTTCGTGCTGACCTGCTGCGGCTGCAGAACCGCGGCGAGCCGGGATCGATAACGGCCGACGCGTTTGACCAACTCTTGGCTGCCCACGATCCCTCGACGTCAGGTGCCGGACCGCGCCGCGGCGTGCCCACCTGATCTCGCTCGACTGGACACGGGACTCACCTCATCTGGTGAGCAGTTCCTCGGACTTGCGGATCGCCGGCACCAGCACCTGATCCTGGTTGGCCAGAATAGCGACGACATAGCACTTGCCGAGGTAAATGTCGAGCTGGCCCTCGTAGCCCGGGCTGCCGCCATTGTGACCGACGATGCGAACGCCGTTGATCGTCTGGTCGGCGAAGCCGTAGGCGTACATGTCTACGGGCGGGCCGCCGGGCCGGTGCACGTCAACCTTGCCGGCAAGGATCGTCTGGGTGAGCTCTGCGCTGAGCAACCGGTAACGGGTGAGTGCCTTCGCGAAGCTGAGCAGATCGCGGACCGTCGAGTATGCGCCGCCGGAGGGGTTGCCGATCTGGAGCATCTCGGCGTTGTCGTGCATCTGTCCGTCATCACCTACTACGTACCCGTGCGCCATGCGGGGAACCTCAGCTGGCCTGTATACCCTGACATCGGAATCGGTCATGCCCGCGGGCTTGAAGATGTGCCGTCGGATGTAGTCGGCGTAGGCGAGTCCGGTCACCTGCTCGATGAGCGCGCCGAGGACGATGTAGCCGTCGTTGCTATAGGAGAAGCGCGAACCGGGCTCGAATTGCAATGGCTCCCTGACGATCCGGGCCATCATGCCGGCCAACGTGCGGGGCGGCTGGGACGTACCGAGCGCGACATCGCCCAGCCCCGAAGTATGGGTAAGCAGCTCGGCAATGGTCACTTTGTCGGCCACCTCAGCGGGGAACCCGTGCAGGTATTTCCCGATCGGGTCGGCGAACGACAACATGTCCTGCTGGGCCAGTTGAGCAATGGCCACCGCGGTGAACATCTTGCCCAGCGAGGCGATGCAGAAGCGCGTCGCAGGCGTATTGGGAACACCGCGGGAGCGGTCAGCCGTTCCGTAGCCCTGCGCGAGCAACGACCGGCCGTCCTTCGCGACGAGCGCGGTTCCCGAGAAGCCGCTCTGCTTGAGATAGGCGTCGAGGTCGCGCCACGGTTGCGGCGCCTTGGCGCTCGCTGTCTCAGGTGCTGAGCACGCCGTGGTAAGCAGCGCGATCGCCGTGGCCGCTACCGCAATCGTCCGCCACCGGTTACTGGTCGCCTTGCCCGTGTGCGTCTTGGTCACGGGACGACCGTGTCACCGGGTCCTCGCCGTCCTCGCTAGATAGCCTGCAAGTTTGCTCGAAGTCAGCCGGCAGTACGACCTGGAAACAACAGCCTTGCGCTGGGGCGGCCGACACGGATACGCGCCCGCCGTGGGCCGCCACGACGGACTGCACGATGCTGAGCCCCAACCCGGTCCCGCCATCGCGACGGCTCCGGCCGCCGGCCACTCGGTAGAAACGGTCGAAGACGTGCGCGGCCTGATCGGTTGTCAACCCCGGCCCGCCGTCGCGCACGTCCAGCACCCAGGTGTCCTCGCGAGGGTGAACGGCCAGCTGGAGTGCCGCGTACGCCGGAGTGTGGACAATCGCGTTGTTGACGAGGTTGGCGACGACCTGGCGCAACGCTGCCTCGTCGGCGCGCACGAGCGCGCGCAGGGGCACGTCGGCGGTCACCGGTCGTTGGGGCTGAACCACGCCCACGTCGACAACGGCATCCTTGACGATGGCGGCGAGGTCGACGTCTTCCCTGGCGAGCGGGGGCGCGTGGTCCAGCCGGGTGAGCAGCAGCAGGTCCTCGACGAGGGCGGTCATGCGACACGTTTCGGATCTCGCTCGACGCACCGCCTCGTCAAGCTCAGGCCCTGAGAGCGATCCGGACTGGGCGAGCTCTAACACTCCGCTGACGGTGGTCAGCGGGGTCCGCAGTTCGTGGGACGCGTCAGCGACGAATCGGCGCAGCTGCTCTTCGACGCCCTGCCGCTGGTCAACCATCACGTTGAAGGACCGGGCGAGATCTCCGGCCTCAGTGCCCTGGCGCTGGGCCTCGACGCGCCGGCTCACCTCTCCCGACGCAATCGCCTCGGCGGCCGCGGCTACCTTACGAATCGGGCGCAGGCCCAGCCGCTCGACCCACCAGGCGAGCATGGCCGTCGTTGCGAGCAACGCAGCGCCGACGACCGCCGACCCGATCGTGACTCGCCGGAACGTCGCGTCGATTTGGTCGCTCGAGACGGCAGCTACGACGACGCGCCCGGGCGCAGCCTCGACTGCTGCCACGCGATAGTGGCCGACGGTGAACGGTTTGAACCGTGCCGACCGTTCCGTGGCGTGCGCTTGTATCACGTCGGGCGCGAGCTTCGGCAGCTGGACGGACGAGGGCTCGATTGCATTACCAGCGCCGGCGGCAGTGTCCGGGAGTCGCCCGCCGGCCGAAGACGATGCTCGAGCAAGCAGCTCCCGCATGGTGGCGAACAGCTGCTTGTCGAGCTGGTCGTGCTGGCTGGCCCGCAGGATCATCAGCACGGCCACGATCGAGCCGACGACGACGAGCCCCACGACCGAAAGAGCCACGATCAGCCGACGCCGCAACGACATTGTCAGCTGCGTTCGACTCGGAGGACGTAGCCGGCGCCGCGAACCGTGTGAATCAGCCTTGGCTCGACACTGTCAATCTTGCGCCGCAGAAAACTGATGAACGACTCGACGTTTGACGCGTCGCCACCGAAGCCGTAGTCCCACACCCGATCGAGGATCTGCGCCCGCGACACCACCCGCTCGGCGTTGAGCAGCAGGTAGTGCAGCAGCCGGTACTCCGTCGGGGACAGGTGCACGACCCCGCCGGCGCGCGTGACCCGGTGCCCGTCCTCATCCACTTCGAGGTCGGCGTAGCGGAGCACAGCCGATCGCTGTGCGCCATCGGCGCGCCGGGCTAGGAGCCGACAGCGGGCGACGAGCTCCTCGACGCTGAACGGTTTGGTCAAGTAGTCATCGCCGCCGATCGTCAGTCCCCGCACCCGGTCGGTCGCCGTCCCACGCGCGGTGAGGAAGATGATCGGCGCCGTAACGGCTCGCTTCCGCAGGCGCTCGCATAACGCGAAGCCGTCGGCATCCGGGAGCATGACGTCGAGGACAATCACGTCCGGGAGGAACTCCTCCACGGCGGCGAGGGCTTCCTGACCGGTCTCGCTGACCTGGACGGTCCACCCGTCCAGACGCAGCGCCGTACTGACCAAGTAGCCGACATTCGCCTCGTCGTCGACCACCAACGCACGTCGCATGGCGTTACGCATCCTGCCCAGTCCCTCGTCAAGAACGAGTAGACCAAGTCAACCTGGAAGTTTGCTCAAACTCACGCGGTCGGTGGCTATTTGGTTGCCGAAATGAAGTTCGAGCGCGTGGTGATCAGGTCGTCCAAGCGCTGCCGGGCGAGCCTCTCCACGAGTTCGGGCAGTGCGGGACGGGCAACGATGTCGAGTTCGGTACGGCAGCGTTGCACGACCGCGGCCACGACGGACCGTGCCAACTGCGAGCCGAAGTCGTTGAGGAGCCGCTCGATAACATCCGTTAGTGGTACGGAGTGGGCGTCATTATCAATTCTCACGGTGGTCTCGATTCGATCGATCGGTTTAAACGGTCCAGAGGGCTTCGGTCGGTGACATGCGAGCCGCGCGTACGGCGGGTAGCAATCCGGCGATGGCACCGATGAGTACGGCGGCGGCGAGTCCGCCGGCCCACGCAAGAGTGGGTACGACGACCGCCCAGTGTTTCGTCGAGGCGTAGATGGCCGTTGACGCGGCACCGGCGGCGACACCGATGGCCCCGCCCAGGGCGGCCAACAGGATGGCTTCACTGAGGAATTGGACGCGGATCTGCCCTTTGGCGGCGCCGAGGGCACGGCGTAGGCCAATCTCCGAGCGGCGTTCGAGCACGGAGATGACCATGATGTTGGCGACTCCGACGGCACCGACCAGCAGCGAGACCGCGCCGAGCCCGAGGAACAGGCCATTGAGGGCGCTCTTGGCCTTGGCGCGCGCGACGAGCACGTCGGACGGGCGGCTGACGGTGACCTCACTGGGGTTTTCGGGGTTGGCGGTGGGGGCGAGGACGGATCGCACCGCATCGACCCGGTCGGTGGCCGCCCGGATGTAAACGGTGGTGGGATGCCCGTCGAATCCGAGATACCTCGCGGCGGATGGGAAACCCACAAGCACCGCGCTATCGATCTCGGGGGCCAGCGTCGCCGGGTGGAGTATGCCGATGACGTAGAACCATTGGCCGCCGACCCAGATGCGCTCGCCGGGATAGATCCGGTCGATGCCGAGCCGGCTTGCCGCGGCTGCCCCGAGCACAGCAACCGGGTACCGGGCGGTGGCGGCGTTGAGGAAACGGCCCTGGGCGATGCTCGTGGTCACGGCACGGGGCAGGTGGAGGCTGGCCGCCTGGACCGAGATCGCATTGCTGTTGACCGTGGGGATGAGCGGGCTGCGGTACGCGCGAACCTTGTCCAGCACGCCGACCTGCTCCACCGTTGTGACGGGGCCAACTCGGCTGATCATGCCTGGGGCGGCCGTGGGGAGTTTGGCGGTATCGCCGGTGATGGTCTGCCCGGTGCTGACAGTCAGCAGGTTGGTGCCGAGCCGGTCGATCTCGGCTAGCAGGCCGGCCTGCGACGAGGACGACAGGCCGAGCACCGCGACGATGGCGGCCACTCCGATGGCGATCCCGAGCGCCGAAAGCCCGGCGCGCAGCTTGCGGGTGCGCAGCCCCACGCTAGCCACCCGGGCCAGGTCGATCACCCGGAGGCGTCGGAAGCCGGCGTCGAAGATGGTCATTCCAGCCACCACCCGTCGATGGGCGACGCTGCCTTCGTGGCACCGTCGGCGACGATGCGCCCGTCGAGCATCTCGACGCGCCGCGGCATGCGGCCCGCGATGTCGCGGTCGTGCGTGATCACCAAGATCGTGGTGCCACTGCTGTTGAGCTGGTCCAGCAGAGACAGGATGGCCTGGCCGGTGGCCCGGTCGAGGTTGCCGGTCGGCTCGTCGGCGAGCACGATCGCCGGCTCGCCGACCAGGGCACGAGCGATCGCCACTCGCTGGCGTTGCCCGCCGGAGAGCTGTGTCGGCCGGGCGTACAGCCGGTCGCCGAGTTCGACGGCCGTCAGTGCGGCCGCGGCTTGTTCGCGGCGCTCGTGGTACGCGACGCCTGCATAGAGAAGGCCGTCGGCGACGTTGTCGAGGACGGTGGCGTGTTCGGCGAGGAAAAACTGCTGGAACACGAACCCGATACGGGTGGCTCGAAGCCAGGCCAGCTCCCGGTCGGTCATGTCGGACGCGTCCACGCCGGTGACCCGCACGCTGCCGGCGGTGGGCCGGTCCAGTGTGCCCATAACGTGCAGCAGCGTGGTCTTTCCCGAGCCGGATGGGCCGACGATCGCGACCAGTTCGCCGGCGGTGACGGTGAGGTCAATGCCGCGTAACGCGGTGACGGGGGGCTGGCTGGGGTAGATCTTGGATACGGCGCGCAGTTCCAGCACCCGCCGCGGCGTGCCTTGGGCGGTGAGGCGGTCAGTGGTGGGCAGTGTCGCGTTGGTGGTCATGATGCCGGCACCACCACGCGTTGGCCGGCTGCCAGTCCCGCTCCCGTGACCTGGACCAGTCCGGCGGAGTCGTCGAAGAGTCCGAGGGAGACGGGAACGAGGTGGTGCAGCCCGTCGTTCGCGACGACCTCAACCGCGTACCCTCCACCGGCCAACGCCAGCAGCGCGTTGATCGGCACCGCTAGCACATTGCGGACGGTGTCGGTGATGATCGCCACCTGCACCGGCGCCTTGTCCAGCGTGCCGGTGGCTGCTGCGTCGGTGGGGGTTATTTTGACCTCGACCGTGGGCGTGTTGTCCGAGCCGGATGCGGACGTGGTGGCGACCTTGCCGACGGAGGACACGCGGCCGGGGGTGGCCCGTCCGTTCGGCAACGTGATGGAGACGTTGTCGCCGACCTTGACTTGCGACTGCTGTGCGGCGTTCAGGCTCACGGTGACCTGGCGCGTGGTCGAGGTCGCTTTCAGGATCGTCCCGCCCGCCAGGCTGCCGATAGCCGCCGTCAGACTGGTGACCCGCGCGGCGGTGGGCAGGAACACCACCTGGCCGAGATCGAGCCGGCCGGTCTGCTTAATACCCAGGGCCTCCTGCAGTTCCTTGATCGCGGCCTTGGTGGCCCAGCTGAACTCATCCGAGGATGGGTCCAGATCAGAACTACTGGCATGGCCGAGCGCGACTAGGGCGCGGTTGAGCTGCTGCACGTCCTTACCGGTCACATCGCTGGCTTTGGCCCCCTCGGCCAAGGTGCGGTAGGCCGGCGTCGAGCCGTACAGAAGCACGACCGGCTGCCCATCGACCTCATACAGCACCGGTCCTTGTCGGATCACCGGCCCCACCGCCGGTAGGCCGGTGACGGTGCCGTGGCCCTGAGCCAGCACGGTGTAGTCGCCGGCATAGCCCAGCGAGCCGCCCACACTTGTCCGGGACGACAGCGTGCCGCGAGTGACCTTCGCGGTCGTGGTGGCGGCGT
>JBKPQM010000102.1:0-14530 GCA_046734095.1 Actinomycetota bacterium
CGCCCGGCTCAGCCCCGACGGCCGCTTCCTGTACGTCGACGAGAGCGCGATCGGCGCCGTTGCCGCGTTCACCGTCCACCGAGGCGACCTCACCGAGCTGTCCAGCTCCCCGACCTCGCTGCCCGTCGGTGCGACCCCGGCGGGCATCGTCGTCATCTGACCCTGAGCCGCCAGGCTCGCGTCATTCACGCGAGCCTGGCGGCGGGTCGTCCCGCCCGAGCCTGGCCGGTTCCGAGGTGGCCGGATTGACCGGTCATGACCTTGCTCGGCTGGCGTGAGTGGCACCCGAAGTCACGATGCCAATTCGGTCGTCGTCGCGGCTGGATGTGAAGTGCACTTCAACGTGTCTACTGAACGGCATGGCTGAATTGAGCACTGCACAGATCCAGTACCTGGCCGGTCAGCGGTTAGGGCGCCTTGCCACGTCGGGTCGTGACCACAAGCCCCACGTTGTGCCCACGTCTTTCCGGTACAACCCCGACCTCGGCACCATCGACATCGGAGGTCACCACGTCGCGACGACCAAGAAATACCGCGACGTCCAGGCCAACGGCTGGGCGGCCATCGTCATAGATGATCTTGTCTCGATGAATCCCTTCACGCCGCGCATGCTCGAAATTCGCGGCCGCGCCGAGGCTGTGCCGACCGGCGGCGCACCGCTCGGCCCGGGATTCGGCGACGGCTTCATCCGCATCTACCCTGAGAAGATCAACAGCTTCGGCATTGCCTAGGGTACGGGCAATGCGACGGTGGCGACCGTGACGCTACGGCTGCCGGCTCGGTCCGGCTGAGGTCGACGCGGGACTGGCCGCCTGGGGATTCGGGGCACCGGCGACGAAATCGCGCAGCCGGTTCCAGCGGGCCTCGCGCCGCTGGTCGAACCGGGCATGGGCGCGCTGGTCGCGGCGCGGCCGACCGGCGTAGTGGTGCCGGCCCCACCACGAGTCCGGCTTGGCCAGCCGGATCGCGCCGACCACGGCGACCGGCCACAGCACGATGCCGATCACGCCGGTGACGACCTTGCCCTTCAGCAAGCACGCCACGGAAAGGCCGAGGGTCACCGCGAGAGCCGCGATCGACGCCCACCACGAACTGCTGCCGACGCGCCCGGAGACGAAGTCGGCGCCGCCGATGAGCACGCCGGTCACGACCAGCACGCAGAACACCGCGTCGACCGACTGCCGCCCCTCGTTGCTCCAGTACACGTCGCGCAGGTGCAACCACAGGGCGAACTCGTCCAGTGTCAAGCTCACTCCGATGCCGAATATCGCGCCAGCCACGTTCAGCGCGACGCCCTCGGGTGTCGCGGCGAGCAACACGATGCCGGTGGCGATCATGATCAGGATGCCGAACACCTGGTGATGCACGTGGATGCCGCCCACCTCGACGTTGCCGAGCCCCGAGCTAGCTCCGGCGCGAATCAGCCGAGTGATGGTCCGCGTTATCACGAACGTGACCAGCACGGCGATGAACATCCACATGATCGGCCGTAGCACGGGCTGGCTACCGGCGACGGTGATCTGAACCGTGGGGGCACCCATATTCGGGAATTCGCCAGAATACACAATGCCCCCTTTTATCATTATTCGATCGCGGCGAGGCGAGCGCCGGACACCTCGTGCTCGCCCTCTACGACGAGCTCGTTGAGCCGCACACTGACCTGCCGACGTTCTATATGGACTTCCCGGTCGAGACCTCGCCGCTCACCCGCGTACACCGCCGCAACCCCCGGCTGGCTGAGCGATGGGACCTCGTCGCGTTCGGCACCGAGATCGGCACTGCCTATTCGGAGCTGATCGACCCGATCGACCAACGCCAGCGGCTCACCGAGCAGTCGCTGCTTGCTGCCAACGGCGACCCCGAGGCGATGGAGGTCGACGAGGCGTTTCTCACCTCCTTGGAGTACTCGATGCCGCCGACCGGCGGGCTGGGCATCGGCATCGACCGGCTCGTCATGATGCTCACCGGCACGAACATCCGCTCCACGCTTGCCTTTCCGTTCGTCCGGCCCTGAGCCTCACGCGGGCGGGCCGGAGCGCCACGCGGGCGGGTTCGCGAGGCGGATCGTCCCGGCCAGGATCACCGCGAAGCAGGCGGCGTAGGCGAGGACTTCCCCTGGGCTTACCGGGACGTTCTCGTGGAGCAGGGCACCGCCGAGGAGGACGGCCACCAACGGCGCGGCCGACTCGTTGGCCGGAAAGCTCGCGCCGAGCGCGCCGACCTGGAAGGAGATCTGCGTGAGGATCACGCCGGCCGCGCCGATGAGGAGCACGCCGATCAGCAGCGTCGCGCCGAGCGGCTCGGTAAACCCGTGACGGCCGTCCCGCTGCCACACGTCGGACGCTGCGTTGATCAGCACGCCGACGATGCCGAACCAGGCGCCGGCGATCCCACCGAACACGGCCGCCCGCCACACCGCCGGGGCGCGAGGGACGGACAGGCTCACCAGCACGCCGGTACCCAGCGCAACGACGATCAGCACGACGATCGCCGGCGTGTGTGGTATCTCGGACGGGCCGGGATCGCCGACGATGCCGAAGAAAACTCCAAGTCCGCCAATGATCGCTGCGCACGCGAGGTAGTCCGCCCGACGAGGGCGGGGCCCGCCGAGCGCCCACCCGATCGGCAGCGAAACCGGGACGGCGAGCACCAGCAACGGCTGGATGATCACGACCGGCCCAGTTGCAAGCGCGACGACTTGCAACACCAGCCCGAGCCCATCGCCCGCCACGGACAGCAGCCAACGCGGGTTCGTGACGAGGCGCAGCAGGCCGCGGGCGTCCACCTGGCCCAGGCCGGTGTTGACGGCCGAGTGCTGCACAGCGGTCGACGCGCCGTACACCACGGCCGCGGCAATACCACAGGGTATGGCGATAGCAAAGGACACCGCGGCACCGCACTAACCGAATGAGCGATTACGCCGGCACCGGCCGTGACGCGCAATCGCCGTGGGCCGGCTTCTTTCGCCGACCGGGATGGTCGTGCGGACTATGCACGTCATCGTCTCAGCATTCGGTAGACGGCGTTCGCGGACCGGGAGCGGCGGCCGTGACGCGCCTCAGCGGAATCCGCCCAGGTCATTGCGCGCAGCGCGGCGTTGGCACCGAGCCAGCGCAGCGGCTCCGGCTCCCAAGAGGGCGAGCGGTGCCCGACCCAGGGCAGGCGGACGAGCGGGGAGTCGCGGCGCAGGATCAGGTCGGCGAGTGTGCGCCCGGCGAGGTTCGTCGTCGAGACCCCGTCGCCGACGTAGCCGCCGGCCCAGGCGATGCCGGTCGCGCGGTCGATGCCGACCGATGCGTGCCAGTCGCGCGTGATGCCGAGCGGGCCGCCCCAGCTATGCGTGATCCGGGCATCGCGCAGCACCGGGAACAGCTCGTGCAGCGTGCGCTCGAGTGCGGAGAACACCCGCGGCACGCGGTCGTAGGACGCGGCGACTCGCGAGCCGAAGTGGTACGGCGCGCCGCGCCCGCCGAACACCATGCGACCGTCGGCCGTCCGTTGCCCGTAGATGATCAGGTGCCGGTAGTCGGCGAACGTCTCCCGGCCGGCGAGGCCGATCTCGTCCCAAACCGCCTGGGTGAGCGGCTCGGTCGCGACGATCAGCGAGTACACCGGGGCGATCACGCGTCGCTGACCGCGCAGGCCGGGCGTGTAGCCTTCGGTCGCCCGAACGACGACGTCGGCTTGCACCGTCCCGCGCTCGGTACGCACCGCGCCGGGCTCGATCGCAAGGGCCACCGTGCGCTCATGGATCGCCGCACCGCGCCGCGCGACGGCGTCCGCGAGCCCGCGGGCGAGCTTCGCCGGGTGCAGCGCCGCACAATGTGGCGTATACGTGCCGCCTACCACGTGCGTCGCGGCCAGGCGCCGGCGCGCGGCGTCCGCGGCGAGCAGTTCGAGATCGACACAGAACGCGCCTGCCTCCTCGGCGTCGTCTCGGGCGCGGCGCAGCTGTGGCTCGGAGCGTGCGACGACCACGGTCCCGCCGCGGGCGATGTCGGCGTCGATGCCTTCCTCGGCTGCGATCCGAACCACTTCCGCAAGCGAGTCGCGCATCGCCGCGTACTGCGCGACGGCGCCCTCGTGGCCGTGCTCACGCGCCAGCGCGCGTGCGCTCACGGGGTACAGCGCCGAGCACCAACCGCCGTTGCGGCCGGACGCGCCGAACCCCGCGATGTCCTTCTCGATCAGCGCGACGCGCAGCGACGGGTCGGCGTCGAGCAGGTAGTACGCCGTCCAGAGCCCGGTGTACCCGGCTCCTACGATCGCGACGTCGACGGCGGTGGACCCGGGCAGCGGCGGTCGCGGCTCGAGGGACCCAGGCACGGTCGCGTGCCAGAGCGACAGGTCGCGGTAGGTGCTCAGGCCGGTACCTCGCTCACGCTGACGGTCGTGTCGTCATCGTGCGCCCCAGTCGTAGGTCTGTTTGACCAGCTTGAGATAGAGAAACGACTCGGTTCGGGTAATGCCCTCGATCGTGCGGATCTGCCGATTTACCAGCCGCAGCAGGTGCTCGTCGTCAGCCACGACCACCTCGGCCAGGATGTCCCACGATCCGGCCGTAATCACGATGTAGTCGATCTCGTCGATCTTTGCGAGTTGGTCGGCGACGGCCTCGATGTCACCGACTGCAGAGATCGCAATCATCCCTTGCCGGGCGAAGCCGATCTGCATGGGATCGGTGACGGCGACGATCTGCACCACGCCGTTGTCGACCAGTCGCTGCACCCGCTGGCGGACCGCCGCCTCGGACAGGCCAACGGCGCGGCCAATGGCTGAGTACCCGCGGCGGCCGTCCTCCTGGAGTTGCTCGATGATCGCCTTCGATGTGTCATCGAGGGTTTCGCGCGATCGAGCCACGACGTAGACGTTTACCGGTCAGAGCCACGTGTGGCAAGTGATTCCGTCGCGAACGAGCTTCAAATCTGCGGAATTCCTTGTCACGGGTTTACCGCCGTGCAAGTATGCCTCGTCGACGCCGTAGAGCACGGGGGATATATGGGACTGGCGAGGTCGCCTACTACCGACGATGAACGGATCGCGATGAGGCAGGGCGCCCGCCAGGCGGCGGCTGACGACAAGGTGCGTACGCCGGCCATCGAACTCGTCGGTGTCGCCAAGACATTCCACTCGCGCCGCGGCACGGTGGCGGCGGTCGAGCTCGTGGACCTGGTCATCGGCGAGGGCGAGTTCTTCTCGCTCCTCGGGCCGTCCGGCTGTGGCAAGACCACGACATTGCGCATGATCGGCGGGTTCGAGGAACCGACCGAGGGGCGAATACTCCTGCAGGGCAAGGACGTCGTCGGCGTTCCGCCGAACCACCGCGACGTCAACATGGTCTTCCAATCCTACGCACTGTTCCCGCACATGTCGGTCTTTGAAAACGTCGCATTTGGCCTGCGCCGCAAGTCGGTGCCGAGGGCCGAGATGAATCGGCGGGTCAGCGAGATCCTCGATCTCGTGCAGCTCGAGGCAAAGTCCGACCGCCGCCCGCGCGAGCTGTCCGGCGGCCAGCAGCAGCGGGTCGCGCTCGCCCGGGCGCTGGTCAATCGTCCGCGTGCCCTGCTGCTGGACGAACCGCTGGCCGCCCTGGATCTCAAGCTCCGCCAAGCGATGCAGCTCGAGCTCAAGCGCATCCAGCGCGAGGTCGGTATCACGTTCGTCTTCGTCACGCACGACCAGAACGAGGCGCTCACCCTGTCCGACCGGCTGGTCGTCATGAACGCCGGGCGCATCGAGCAGCTCGGCACGCCGCGCGAGGTGTACGAGCGCCCGCGCACGCGGTTCGTTGCGGGGTTTATCGGCACCTCGAACCTCATCAGCCGGAAAGTCCGCGAAGTGGACGGCGCGACCGCCGTCCTCGACTCTGCGCCCGGCGAGCGTCTCGTCGTGCCGGACGCGGAAGGCGCGGTCGTCGGCGCGCCGCTCGACCTCACCGTCCGTCCCGAGAAGATCGTCATCTCAGCGGGCGCGCCATCACCCGAGTGGTGCGCGCTACGCGGACGGGTGAACGAGGTCATCTACCTTGGCACGTCCACGCAGTACGCCGTCACCACCGCCGACGGCACCGAGCTGACGGTGTTCGTTCAGAATTCCTCGGACTCCCGCGACGTCGCCGAGCGGGAGGCCGAGGTCTGGCTGGGCTGGCGCGCTGAGCACTCGCTCGCGCTCGCCGGCAGCCTGTCCGCTCGAGAACGTACGTCTGAACCCACGGCGCCGTGACGGAGGATCCCATGTCTGACCTGCCCAAGCGCGATGATCTGCCGGCTGACTTCTTGCGTGGCCTGATGAGTCCCCGCATCAGCCGCCGGAGGGCCCTGCAACTCGGCGGATTGTCGGCGCTCTCGATGACGCTGGCGGCGTGCGGCGTGAAAGGCAGCGGCGGCGGCGGTGCTGCGCAGCCCAGCTCGGCCGTGCAGAGCTCGGCACAGTC
Organism: Actinomycetota bacterium; assembly: GCA_046734095.1. Classification (GTDB taxonomy): domain Bacteria; phylum Actinomycetota; class Actinomycetes; order Mycobacteriales; family Jatrophihabitantaceae; genus DASXRA01. The sequence goes on from JBKPQM010000102.1 coordinate 6,434, forward strand.
GTTCTGGGAGTCCCAGAAGAAGACCGGCAACCTCGACTTCGCCAACTGGCCGCTGTACATCGACGCCAGCGACACGAACAAGAATGACCACCCGTCGATCGATACGTTCACCCAGCAGACCGGCATCAAGGTCAAGTACAGCGAGGTCATCCAGGAGAACGCGTCGTTCTTCGGGAAGATCCAGCCGCAGCTCGCGGCCGGCCAGTCGATCGGCTACGACATCATCGTCATCACGAATGGCATCTACCTCGACAAGCTGATGGAGCTCGGCTACCTGACGCCGCTCGACCAGGCCATGATGAAGAACTTCTACGCGAACGCCGGCAGCGTGGTGAAGAACCCGAGTTACGACAAGGGCAACCAGTTCACCATGGCCTGGCAGTCCGGCATCACGGGCATCGGATACGACCCGAAGCGGGTAGGCAAGGAGATCACGAGCTGGCAGGACCTGCAAGACCCTGAGCTGAAGGGCAAGGTCGGCATGTTCGGTGACACTCAAGACCTCCCCAACTCGGCGCTGCTGGCGGTCGGCGTGAAACCTGAGGAGTCCACCGAGGCCGACTGGCAGAAGGCGGCCGACTGGCTGAAGAAGCAGCGCAACGCCGGCCTCGTTCGCAAGTATTACGAGCAGGACTACATCACGCCCCTGTCGAAGGGGGACATCTGGGCGTCCATGGCGTGGTCCGGCGACATCTACCAGGCGAACGCGTCGGGCGCGAGTCTCAAGTTCGTCGTGCCGGACGAGGGCGCCGTCATTTTCACGGACAACATGTGCATCCCGAAGAAGTCCGCCCACCCGCTCGACGCGATGACGTATATGGACTTCGTTTATCAGCCGAAGATCGCAGCCGTCCTGGCCGAGTCCATCCAGTACATCACTCCGGTGCCCGGCGCCCAGGCCGTCATGAAGCAGGACGCCGCTGCGGCGACCGGCGAGGACAAAGCCGCGCTCGAGGATCTTGCGACAAGCCCACTGATCTTCCCGACCGCCCAGGATGCCGCCCGGTTGCACCGCTACCGGGTGCTGACGCCGACCGAGGAAACCAAGTGGAACTCAATCTTCGAGCCGATCTACCAGTCGTGAGTCCCGGCCAGCCGAGTGCCTCACGATGAGCCGGCCGCGGGTGGCCGCCCGGCTGGCGCCGTACCTTCTGGCGCTGCCGGCCTGGCTGTGGCTGGTGATCTTCTTCGTTGTGCCTACGTTCGTCATGCTGTCGATGTCGACGCAGACCGGCGACATCGTCTCCGGGTTCCAGCAGACGTTCCGCTGGCGCAACTATGTCGACGGCTGGGATCGCTACCACGTCCAGTTCATCCGCTCAGCCTTATACGGCCTGATCGCCACCACCGCCTGCCTGCTTATCGCCTACCCGGTGGCGTATTGGATCGCGTTCCGCGGGGGCCGGCACAAGGCGAGCCTGCTCTTCTTGTTGCTGCTGCCGTTCTTCGTCTCGTTCGTCATCAGGACTCAGTCGTGGAACTTCATGCTCGCTGACAACGGGATCATCCTGTCGCCGCTGAATCACTGGGGCATCGTCGGGGAAAGCTTCGAGATCCTCGCCACGCCGGCGGCGGTCATCGGCGGCCTGACCTACAACTTCCTGCCCTTCATGGTGCTGCCGATCTACGTCGCTCTGGAGCGGGTCGACCCGGCTCTGCTCGACGCTTCCGCGGACCTGTACGCGACCAAAAGGGCGGCATTCATGCGCGTCGTGTTCCCGCTGTCGCTGCCCGGCGTGTTCGCCGGCGTGCTGCTCACGTTCGTGCCGGCAACGGCCGACTACGTGAACGCGGCGATCCTCGGCGGCACGAACACCACCATGATCGGCAACATCATCCAGACCGAGTTCTTCACCAACCTGAACTACCCGATGGCTTCGACGCTCTCGTTCATCCTCATGGCCGGGCTACTCATCGGCGTGTTCGCGTACGCCCGGGCGCTCGGAACCGAGGACGTCTTCGGGGCGGTGGCCGGACGATGACCGCGCTGGCCGGACCTGCCGTCGAACCGACCGTCAGCGAAACGCCGCCGGCACCCCGCCGACGGCGGCGTCTTTCATTCCGCTGGCTGCTCCCGACCTGGACCTGGCTGGTGATCCTCTGGCTGTGCTCACCGATCATCGTCATGATCGTCTTCGGGTTCAACGACACCACGGGCAGGTTCAACATCCGTTGGCAGGGCTTTACCCTGCGCTGGTACCGCGATCTGTTCGCGATCCCGGATCTGACCCGGGCGCTGGAGAACTCGCTGACGATCGCCTGCATCTCCACACTGATAGCGACCGTGCTGGGCACGCTGCTGGGTATGTCGCTCGGGCGCTACCGGTTCCGTGGGTCGGGTTCGGTGAACCTGCTGCTGTTCGCGAACATCGCTGCGTCCGAGGTCGTTCTGGGGGCGTCCCTGCTGACCCTGTTCATAACCGTTGGGGTTCCCCGCGGGTACTGGACGATCATCATCGCGCACGTAATGTTCAGCATCGCGTACGTCGCGATCACCGTACGTGCGCGTATGGCGGGGCTCGATCCATCGCTCGAGGAGGCGGCGCGCGACCTCGGCGCCGACGCGTTCACCACGTTCCGCAAGGTAACCCTGCCGATGATCGCTCCGGGAGTCATGGCGGGCGCGCTGCTCGCGTTCGCCTTGTCGATCGACGACTTCATCATCACAAGCTTCAATGCCGGCGCGACGGTCACGTTCCCGCTCTGGGTCTACGGCGCGTCCCGGTTAGGGTTGCCGCCCCAGGTGAACGTCATGGGAACGCTGATCTTCAGTTTTGGTGTGCTGCTCGCACTGATCATGGCAGTGTCCAGCCGCCGAAACCGGGCGTGAGGTGGTCGGGCCCGTCAAGACGACCAAGCGCGCGCTCCGCCGAGCCCAACCGCTGGCCACCACCGCGACCCTCGAGAGCACGCCGCCACGCAGTACGAATAGGGCGCTGAGGCCCGGCGTCCTTATAGATATGTAGCATAGGGAAGGCCTTGAAATTTCGGATGGCCAATGAGGTTGGCCAGCAGCGCGGTGTTGTCTGCGGGCGCGTTGATGCGAAAGCGGGTCAGTGTTACCCAGCGCCAGGTTGTCTCATTGAGATCGACCTTTTGCCGGCCCGTGAACGTCAGCAGCCCGCCCACGCACACATAATCGCGCGCAGCCGGAACTCAATTACGAGAGCGTGTCATATACATAAAGGAACTTACGTCGAGGCGCGGGCGGGACGTGCCCCCGGCTTGTTCGTCGTCACCGGGCGCTGTTGCTGTTGTCGTGGTCAGCTCGGACGTTTGCGTCCCACCAGATGAAAGATCCGACTGAGTTGGCGGTAGGGGTCTCGTCGGCTGGCTTCGAGTTCGACTGCGGCCGCCGCCGCCAGCTGCTTTGAATCGCTTGGGTCTAACACAGCTCCACTGAAATCGAGCCAGTCGACGAACAGCCATACGCCGTATCAGCTCAGCGGCTCGACGCCGCGGCTCCGCACGAGCTCGCTGAGCTCCTCCACTGTGTCGGCCCGAGTAGGCATTCCCAGCACCCCTATCTCGGCCGTGGCATCAAACGATGCCAGAGCGTCATCCCACCGCCGTTCCAAGGCCGGGCGCACCGCCGCGGCGTTGGCGTTACCGGCCATGATCGATACGACGCCGGCGGGCGCAGCGCACCGGCACAGCTGGTCGATGACTGGCTCCTGCTGCTCCAGGTACCCAAGGACGCCGTGACACAACACGGCGGCGAAGCGCCGACCATTGACTGCCTCGTCGGCGTTCTTGCCGTTGGCCTGCACGAGCGTCACACGTCGCTGGGTCTCGCCGGACAGCCGCTTGAGTCGCCGTTGGGCTTTGTTCAGCATCGCCGACGACGGGTCAAGCAACGTCACGTCGTAACCGGCTTGGACCAGCGGGAACGATTGATGGCCAGCGCCGCCGCCCACGTCGAGAACGGGCGCTGGAGGTGCCAGCAAGTGCTGCAGCAACTGCTGATGCATCACGTAGGTGCGCAGCCGACCCTTCACTGAGGCATAGGCCTCATCGGCAAATTGGTCAGCCAAACCGGTCCAGATGTCATCACCCACCGCATCAAGATATCGGTCAATACTTAGTAAGGACTGATCTGCACCAGATCGTCCCTGCTGAGAGCAGTGAGCGGACAGGGCGAGGTCGCCGTGCTCGCACGACCCGACGGCGTACCGTCGCTGGCCAGAAGTAGCGGGTGCACAGCCAGGCTGCCTTCATGCGCGTCGCTACCTCCCGCGCAACGCCGGGGCTACGACTGTCTGCACGCCGTCAAGACGAGTAGGAAGATCGTAAACGCTGGGGAAGCGTGTCAGGCCACCGAGGCGCGGGCGCGCGAGGTCTGTTAGCCGTGCGCAGCCGCGCACGATAGGCTGCGTGCGCCATGCGAACCCGAGGCGCTCCAGCGCCGTTCCTGCTGCTGTCGATCCGCGCCGAGGATGATGCTGCGGACGACGAATATGCAGCCATGCTGCGGTTCAGCGGCCTCGACGAGTGCCGGCTGGTGCGGGTCCGTTTGGATCGTGAGTCGCTCGGCCCAGTCAACCTCGACGCCTGGTCGGGAATCATCCTGGGTGGTGGTCCGTACAACTTCAGCGACCCGCAGCCGGACAAGTCCGTCGACCAGCGCCGTGCGGAGACCGAGCTATTCGCGCTCCTCGATGAGGTCACCGCCCGCGACTTTCCTTTCCTGGGCTGCTGTTACGGCATAGGGGTGATCGGCGGTTATATAGGCGCGACCGTCGACCGGCAGTTCAGCGAGCCGGTCGGAGCCGTTCCGATCTCGCTGACGGCTGCGGGCCGAGACGACGAACTGTTCGCCGAGCTGCCCGTGACGTTCGAGGCGTTCGTCGGGCACAAAGAGGCGATCAGCAAGCTCCCGGCCGAGGCAGTCGTCCTGGCGGCGTCGCCGTCGTGCCCAGTGCAAGCCTTCCGGATCGGGCGCAACGTCTACGCGACGCAGTTCCACCCCGAACTCGATGCCGCGGGAATCCGTACCCGGATCGACGTCTACAAGCACCACGGGTACTTCCCGCCCGAGGCGGCTGAGACGCTGAAGGCAGAGATGATCAAGGTCGACGCCGTGCACCCGCGGACCATCCTGCGTACCTTCGCCAACCGCTGCGCCCAGCGGTCGTAGAGCCGGCGCTTGCGCATGATGCCGCCGACTTGACGGCGCGCCGATGGCGATCGACTCGGTCAACTCGTCGCTTGTCGCCCGGCCGTTACGGAAGAGCGGCGCTGCTTTTGGTGATAGCCAGGTCTCGTTCGGACGCGAACGCGAATCTGGTGATTTCCGGGCCGAAGACGTTTCTGAGCGAGATTTACGCGGCTGGCCCGGGGGCGCGCGTGGAGTGTGAGCGCGGCTGCTGGATCGGGTATCACGGGTCGTTCAGACGGTGGGCCTGCCGTGGGGTTCGATGATCGTGACGCCGGTCGGGGAGGTTGATCCGAGGGCGACCAATGCGGATGGCGCGTCGTCGAGCCCGATCGTCTTTGTGATCATTAGGTCCGGCCGGAGTCGGCCTGCGTTGATCAGATCCAGCATCGGCGGGTAATCGCGCGCGGCCATGCCGTGGCTGCCGCGAATGGTCAGTTCCAGCCCCATTACCCGGTGCATCGGGACCGATGGTGGGTCGGGCAGCACCCCGACCTGGATGTGCCGGCCGTGTCGGCGTAGGCAGTTGATGGAGGCTGCGCACGTTGCTTGGCTGCCCAGCGCGTCGATCGAGACGTGGGCTCCGCCGCCAGTCGCGGCGATGATGGCCGCGGCGATATCGGTGGTCGCCGAAGCGTCTATGGTCACTGCGGCGCCGAATTGTCGGGCCAGGGCCAATGCCGGTTGCGCGATGTCGACCGCGATCACTTGCGCGGCAGCCGCGGCCGCGATCATGACCGCGGAAAGGCCGACGCCGCCGCACCCGTGCACGGCGATCCACTCGCCCGGCGCTAGCTGTGCCTGGGCGACCACGGCTCGAAACGCCGTAGCGAAGCGGCAGCCAAGGCTCGCCGCGGCGCGCATCGACAGGGCGGCCGGAAGCCCGACGAGGTTCAGGTCCGCATTCTCGATCAGCACGTACTCGGCGAACGAGCCCCAGTGGCTGAAGCCAGGCTGGGTCTGCCGCTCGCAGACCTGCTGCGCGCCGGCAGCGCAAGCGGCACACCTGCCGCAGGCGCACACAAACGGCACGGTTACCCGATCACCCACTCGCCAGCCGGTGACCGTGGCGCCTACGGCCTCCACGGTTCCGGCGAGCTCATGACCGGGCACGTGGGGCAGCGGGATCGGCACGGCATCGCGCCCCTGCCAGCCATGCCAGTCGCTGCGGCACAGCCCCGTGGCCTCGACCCGGATGACCGCGGCCTCCGGCGACGGAACGGGATCGCCGACGGTCCTAACCTCCGGCTCCTGACCGAACTGGTCGTACACAACCGCTCGCATAGCTCCCACTCTTGCCGCCCAGGCGGGTGATGACGATCTCATGGCTGGGCGAACTCAACGGCGCAATTGTGCAGGCAGCCTCGATACAGCACGACCCCTCATGTGCGATCCCCGGTTTCTACACCGTCGCGCGTCTGTGATCACGACGAGATGGTGCGGCTGGAGCGTCTGAACACTGTGATCGGCATTCGAGCGGCTCTGTCGCTAGCCGTTTCTCACCGCCCTGGTGGTTAGCGGGTGTTCGGCCGGCCTGGTGGTTAGCTCGGCGGCGCCTCCGTTGGTTGTTTGCGATACCACGTTGTCGTCGAGCGCGGCGGGCGCCGTGATGACCGACGCAACGGGCGCGGAGACCAAAGTCATTGTCGTCTTGCAGCTCTGGCCCGGCTGCCAGCATGGTGCCGACTACTCGATCGAACCGACAGCGGCAGCGAGCGTCGCCAAGGTCGCCGTTGCGCAGGATCACAAGGCCGCCGCCCTGGTCCTGAGCCCGAAGACTGCCTCGTTCAATCCGGCAATCGTGGTGATCAACGGGACGGGGAACACGACGGTCGTGTTCTCGTCCACGCCGATCTCGACGAGGCTCTGCAGGTTACGCAGCTGCAATGCCAATGGGTCGGCCATCATTGCCTCTGCTCGAATCGGAGCCGTTCACGGCGTGAGCACGCGCCCGCCGTCGGTTTCCCAGTCGGCCCACGGCAGCAGGTCGACGCACCCGCTGCGGTTGACCGCGGCGGCAGGTGTCCTTGCCTGGGCGAGGATCTCGGCAGCGCGGTGTGGATCGCCGTCGAGGCCGGCGAGCGCGAGCGCCCGCCTAGCTACCACGGGGTCGGTCTGCGGAGGGACGACTGCCAGGACGATGCGTTTCCAACCGCCGCTGTCCACCAGGCTGATCGACGCCTTGTCCTGCAGGCGGTAGCCAGCCAGTTTCACCCACCGACCTGACACAGTCAGCCTGCGCGGCGCGGGGTCCCACGCCGTCAGGTTGTACACGATCCGGAACACGTCATAACCGGCCGACCACATCGCGGTCAGCAGAGGCGGAAGTTCCACGCTGAGGTCCAGCGAACGCGGCCACCACCCGCCGTCGACGAATCCCCCGGCATTGGCCGACGATCGCAGGTGCAGCCGTGGTCGGTCCGACGGTCCAGGTGCCGCCTGCGGCCGATCTGAGTGGCGAACAGCGGTGGGGGTTTCGAGGGCAGTCATGGCCCGCGCCGATCCGGTCCGAATTCGGGCCCATTATTTGATCACCAGGGGCGAGGCCAGCATGGATGCTGTCGTGCGAAAGACCCTCAGTACCGTCAACTCTACTTCACCGCAAGAAACTCGCGGTGAACATGGACCCGTGCCTGAAGCGGACTGGCGGCCGACATGTTCCACGCGGTCCGCCACGGATGGTTAGCCTGTTCGCCGTGCACGGGTGGACGTCGCTGAGGCCGGCGAATGGGCCAGCGCGGTGCGATCGATGCAAGAGCTCGATGCCACAATGCGAGCAGGGTGACTTGAGGATTCTGGGTGAAACGGTCGAGCTGAATGGCGCGATTGCGGTGCCGAGGAAGGGTAGGTTTTCCCAGCCTCAGCTGGGGTGGTCGCCGGTGGCATCTTCGGTGTCAGCGAGCAGAGCCAGCAGTTGGCCGACGGTCCGCCGCCGCAGGAGA
>JBKPQM010000103.1:0-13630 GCA_046734095.1 Actinomycetota bacterium
GCCGTCCAGCGTGCAGCCCGGGCGCAAGGTCGCAGGGGTCCTTAGACTCGGGGGGCGTGGCGGTGACCGAGGCGCAGCGTTACGCCGATCTCCTGCGCATGGCCGAGCTCGACATCACGAGCCGGTGGGGCGAAGGGCGGATGAACCCCACCAAGGAGCGCATCGAGGCGCTGATCGAGCTGCTGGGTGATCCGCAGCGTGCGTACCGGTCGATTCACCTCACCGGCACCAACGGCAAGACGAGCACCGCCCGCATGATCGACGAGCTGCTGCGCGGATTCGGCCTGCGCACCGGCCGGTTCACCAGCCCGCACCTGTCGTCCATCACCGAGCGGATCGTCGTCGACGGAGAGCCGGTCAGCCCCCGCACGTTTGTCGAGGCCTATCGCGAACTCGTGCCGTACCTCGACCTCGTGGACAGTCGATTCGACATCAAGCTCAGCTTCTTCGAGGTGATGGTGGCCCTGGCCTATTCGATCTTCGCCGACGCACCGGTCGACGTCGCGGTCGTCGAAGTCGGCCTGGGCGGGGTCTGGGACGCGACCAACGTCATCGACGCCGAGGTCGCCGTCGTGACCCCCATCGACCTCGACCACACTCAGCTGCTAGGCACCTCGGTCGGCGAAATCGCCGCCGAGAAGGCCGGCATCATCAAGCCCGAATCGACGGCGATCCTGGCCAGCCAACAGGACGACGCGGAGATCGTGCTACTGCGCCGGGTGGCCGAGGTCGACGCCACTGTGGCTCGCGAGGGTGCGGAATTCGGCATCGTCGACCGGCACGTCGCCGTGGGCGGACAGGTGCTCACGCTGCAGGGTCTCGGCGGGACGTACGACGAGATGTTCCTGCCGCTGCACGGGCGGTTCCAGGCTCAGAACGCGCTGCTGGCACTCGCCGCCGTCGAGGCGTTCTTCGGCGCCGGAGCGGCGTCCGGGCCGCTGGACATCGGCACGGTGCGCGATGTGTTCGCGTCGGTGCGCTCGCCCGGCCGGCTCGAGGTCGTGCGAGTGGCGCCAACCGTGATCGTCGACGCGGCCCACAACCCGCACGGCATGCGGGCCACGGTGGACGCCGTCGGCGATGAGTTCGACTTCCGCCGGCTCGTCGGCGTGGTCGGCATGCTCGCCGACAAGGACGCCCAGGCGATGTTGCAGGTGCTCGAACCAGCGCTCGACGAGGTGGTGATCACCCAGAACTCATCGTTGCGCGCCCTGCCGGCCGACGAACTGGCCGCGACCGCGGTAGCGGTGTTCGGTGCCGATCGCGTCACGGTTGAGCCCCGCCTCGACGACGCGATCGAGGCGGCTGTGCGACTCGCCGAGCAAAACCCGGACGGCGTACTGTCCGGGTCCGGCGTGCTGATCACCGGGTCGGTTGTTACGGCCGGCGAGGCGCGTACGTTGCTGGGGGCACCGTGACCGACGACGAGCAGCGCCGCGAGAGCGTCAACCGGGCGAGCCGGCGCGTGCTGGCCGCGGTGCTGGGTCTGGAGGCGTTCGTCGTACTGCTGGTACCCCGGGCCATCGCGCAAACCCCGGCCGGACTCGGTGGCCTCAAGACCGGCCTGCTCCTCGGATTTGCCGCCGTACTCGTGGCCGCGGCTGCGGTTCAGCGGCGTCGCTGGGGGATCGGCCTGGGCAGCGCGCTGCACATTCCGCTGATCCTGATCGGCGTGTGGGTACACGCTTTTTTCATCGTCGCCGCGCTCTTCGTCGGGGTCTGGCTCTACGTGCTCAACCTGCGTCATGAGCTCGTCGGCACACCCGGCGGCGTCCGGATGCTCGTCTCCTGACCCGGTCGATACGCTGCCGAGGTGACGCGGACGCCGCTCGAACGCACGCTCATCCTCGTCAAGCCCGACGGGGTGACCCGCGGGCTGGCGGGTGAGGTGATCCGGCGCGTCGAAGCGAAGGGATACCGCATCGTCGCGCTCGACATGCGGGTTCCTACGGTGGAATTGCTGGCCGAGCACTACGCGGAGCACGTCGGCAAGCCGTTCTACCAGCCGCTCGTCGACTTCATGTCCTCGGGCGCGGTCGTCGCGCTTGTAGCCGAGGGACACCGCGTCGTGGACGGATTTCGCTCACTGGCCGGGTCAACTGACCCGACCGCGGCGGCGCCCGGCACGATCCGCGGCGACCTGGGCCGTGACTGGGGACTGCCGGTGATCCAGAACATCGTGCACGGGTCTGACTCGGTGGAGTCCGCCGATCGGGAGATCAAGGTCTGGTTCCCCGACCTGCGCTGATACGGGCCGATCCGCGAGTCGCAACCGGGTCACAAGCCGCAACAACCATACGATCGCCACGGCGATTCTCGTTCCGGAAAGGCGTTGCGCTCGTGGCGTTCACCCCGCTCGCTCTGCTGACACGCGGGCAGCGCAGTGCGCGCATGCTGTCCGGCGACCTCGCGGTCGACCTGGGCACCGCGAACACGCTGGTGTACGCGCGCGGTCGCGGCATCATGCTGAACGAGCCGTCAGTGGTCGCCGTCGACACGTCGACCAACGCCGTGGTCGCGGTGGGCGCCGACGCCAAGCGGATGATCGGCCGCACCCCGGGCACCATCCGCGCGGTGAAGCCGATGCGCGAAGGTGTGATCGCCGACTACGAGGCAACCGCCGAGATGCTGCGCTTCTTCGTGCGCACGGTGCTGCGACGGCCACCGATGTTCAGCGGCCCACGGGTCGTGGTGTGTGTGCCCTCGGGCATCACCGGCGTCGAGCAGCGGGCGGTGAGCGAGTCCGCCTACGCCGCCGGGGCCCGCCGGGTGCACATCATCGCCGAGCCGATGGCTGCGGCAATCGGTGCCGGGTTGCCGATCAACCAGCCGTCCGGGTCGATGGTGATCGACATCGGCGGCGGCACCACCGAGGTGGCCGTTCTCGCGCTCGGTGGCATCGTCGCGTCGACGAGCCTGCGGGTAGCCGGCAGCGCGATCGACACGGCCATCGTCGACCACGTCCGCACCGAGTTCGGGCTGCTGATCGGCGAACGGACGGCCGAAGAGCTGAAGATCGCCGTTGGCTCCGCGTTCCCGGTTGCCGGGGCGAAACGCGCCGAAATCCGCGGCCGCGACATGGGCACCGGCCTGCCCAGAAACGTCACCGTCGCCGGCGACGAGCTACGCCGAGCCATGGACGGCCCCGTCGCGCGCATCGTCACCGCCGTCAAGTCCACCCTCGACCACTGCCCGCCCGAGCTCGCCGGCGACCTGGTGGCACACGGCGCCGTCCTGACCGGGGGCGGGGCGTTGCTGCGCGGACTCGACGCGCGGCTACAGCACGAACTCGGCATCCCGGTGCTCGTTGCCGAACGTCCGCTGGACTCGGTGGTGCTCGGCACCGGAACCGTGGTCGAACACTTCGGCCAGCTGCGCAAGGTCGTCGTCGACGGCCCACGACGGTGACATGACGTTCCGCCCGCGACGGCCTGCCAACACGCGCCGCCTCACCAAGCAGCAGCGCATCGCCGTGGTCGTTCTCGTCGCCGTCGCCGGGGTGTTCCTCGCGATCGACATCACCGGCTCGGGGCTGCGCGGCGCGCACGGCGGCGTCCGGGGCGCGATGGGTGCTCTCTACCGAGGGACCGACCGCGTCCTAAGTCCGGCCCGGCATTTCGTGCAAGGCGTGCCGGACGCCGCGAGCAACCGCGACACGATCGCCCGACTACGTCATGAGAACGCCCAATTGCGGGCCCGCCTCGATCAGGAGGCGGCCGACGAGGCAACCAGCGCGGACCTCGGCCGGCTCGCGGTCAACTGGGACGTCGTGCCGGCGCGGGTGATCGCGCTCGGCCCCGGCGGCGGCTTCGACTGGACTGTCACGCTCGATGTCGGCAGCCGCGACGGCGTCCACAGTGGACAGACCGTCACGGACGGCTTCGGGCTCATCGGACGGGTTCTGCACGTGAGCGCGGTCAGCTGCGTGGTGCTCCTGGCCGCCGATCCCGGCTCCGGCGTCGGCGCGCGCGACACGCGCACCGGCGAACTCGCGCTCGTGACCGGGCAGGGCACGAAGGGGTTCCACGTCGAGCCGCTCGATCCGACCGCATCGCTGTCGGTCGGCGACCGGCTGGTGACCGGTCCGGCCGGGCAGTCGACGTACGTCGCAGGCCTGGAGATCGGCACGGTCACCTCGGTGCACACGGACGCGGACGGCACGTCCGTGGCGCAGGCGCAAGCGACCGTTTCGCCGACGGCGCTAGACATCGTCGGCGTGATCCGGACCAAGCCGTCGCCGGCCGAGGCGGCCCGATGACGGTGGTCCGCGTTGCCGCCGCGAGCGCCGCAATCGTGACCGCGCTCTTGCTGCAGGCCACGGTCGTCGCCCCAGCCGCCCTCACCGCCCAGCTCAGCCTGCCCGCGGTGCTCGTTGCCGCCGTGGCCCTGGAATCCGGTCCGGGTACCGGCATATCGCTCGGCTTCACGTGCGGGCTGATCGCCGACCTCGGATCTGCCCACGCGGCCGGGCTGCTCGCCGTGTGCTGGATGGGCGTGGGCATCTGCTGCGGGCTGCTCGCCGATGAGCGCCGTCGCTTCGTTCCCGAGGTGCTGCTCGCCGCGTTGGCCGCCGTCGCCGCCGGTGCGCTGACCACCTTGGGCCTCACCGTGGTGGGTGAGCCGGGCGGCACCGTGCTGGCGGCCGTCCGCGGGGTGTTGCCATCGCTGGCCGGCAACCTCGTGCTCGCCGCGTTGGTCATCCCGCTCACCCGGTGGCTTCTCCGGTCGGACGTTCTCAGCATGGCCGGACATGGCTGAGCGGCGCAGCCGGCGCCTCACCGTGGTCGCCGTCCTCGTCGGATCGCTCGTCCTCACGTTGTTCGGGCGGCTCTACTACATCCAGGTGCTCGACCCACACAAGCCCACCCAGACGGCCGGGCTGCTCCACCGGGGCGAGTACGCCGTGCCCGCCCCCCGAGGGCAGATCGTCGACGCCCGTGGGCGCCCCATCGTCAAAAACCGTGCCACCCACGTGATCACCGTTGATCGGGAAGCGCTGATACAGCAACCTGACCACGGCGCGGCGGTACTGGCGCGGCTGTCCACGCTGCTCGACACGCCGCAACACGACCTGGCGCAGGCGATCACGCCGTGCGGCGTGCACGTCCCATCACCGTGCTGGACCGGTGAGCCATTTCAGCCGGTACCGGTCGAGCCCAACGCCTCGACGGCCGACGTACTCGCCGTCTCCGAGCACCGCGAGCTCTATCCCGGCGTCACGGTCGAGACGCAGACCGTACGCGACTACCCGGACGGCTCGCTTGCCGCGCACGTGCTCGGCTACATCGGCGCGGTCAGCGCAGATGACGAGAAGCGCAATCCGGCGCTGAATGACGTGGACACGATCGGCCAGGCCGGCCTCGAGGAGCAGTACGACTCGATGCTGCGGGGTACCGACGGCGCTCAGCTGGTGCAGCTCGACCCTCGGGGCTACGCCGTGGGGCCGTCGACCGACGTTCCCGCGACCCCGGGCGACACCCTGGTCACCAGCATCGATCTGAATGTCCAGCGCTTGGCCGAGCAGGCGATGCGCGATCAGATCGCCAAGTCGCGCAAGGCCGGGAAGCCCGCGACAAGCGCCGCGGTCGTGGTGATGGATCCCAACACCGGCCGCATCCTGGCCGTGGCCAGTTACCCGACGTACGACCCGCAGGTGTTCGTCGGCGGGATCTCTGTTGGTGACTACCGCCGGCTCACGGCACCGAGCGCGAACGACCCGCTGGTGAGCCGAGCCGTCGCCGGCGCGTCCCCGCCAGGTTCGACCTTCAAGCTCATCAGCTCGTCGTCGATCATCACCCACCATGAAGCCAGCCTCGACGGCACCTACCCGTGTCCGCCGGCCCTGTCCGTGGACGGGCGGGTGAAGACGAACTTCGACTCGGAGTCCCCGGGGTTCCCACTCACGCTCACCCAGGCCCTCAAGGTCTCGTGCGACACGTGGTTCTACGCGTTCGCCGCGAACGAGTACTACGCCGACCAGGCCCGCGCCGACGCCGGCAAGAAGACGAACGAGTACCTGCAGCACATGGCCACTGCGTTCGGCGTCGGCTCGGCGCCGGGCGTCGACCTCCCGGCCGACGAGCAGGCGGCCGGCGGCTACGCGGATCGCGAGACCCGCCTGGCCCGCTGGAAGGCCAACCGCACGCAGTACTGCGCCGATGCCGCGCGGGGCTTCCCGCAGGAGCCTGACCCCGCGCAGCGGGCCTTCTTGACCAAGCTGGCCCGGGAGAACTGCACCGACGGGTGGCGGTACCGGGCCGGCGACAACGCCGACATGGCGATCGGCCAGGGCGAGACGACGATGTCGCCGCTGCAACTCGCCCTCGCCTACTCGGCAATGATCAACGGTGGCACTCTGTGGCGGCCGACCCTGGGCTGGGCGGTCGTCGACGAGCACGGCAAGGTCGTCCACACGATCAAGCCGACCGTCAAAGCCAAACTGCCGGTCAGCCGAAGCCTGTTGAGGTACATCGCCAGTTCCCTGCGCTTCGCCGACGACCATTCTGTGTCGGGGGCCATCGCCTTTGACGGCGCGCCGTACAAGAAGCAGATCGGCGGCAAGACGGGCACCGCCGAGTCGTTCGGCAAGCAGGACACCTCCTGGTTCGCGTCTTGGGGGCCGATCGACGCGCACGGGCGAGCCCGGTTCGTCGTGACGGGCACGGTGGAGCAGGCCGGCACCGGCGCGACCGCCGCGGCACCGATGGTGCGCAAGGTCTACGACGGGCTGCTCGGCGCCGGTCGGCCTTCCGTGCTGCGCGACTCGCGCCCGGAGGCGACGCCGCCGGCGATCGGACCACGGCGATGACGGTGTTCGCCCGCGATCCCAGCGCATCCTTCACACTGGCGCCGTCGCGGGTTCTTCGGCGGCGTCGCGTGCGGTACGGCGTGGACATGTGGCTGGTTGTCACGTCGTTCGCCCTGGCCCTGATCGGCGCGCTGCTCGTATGGTCGGCAACTCGACAGCGGCTGGCCGACGAGGGCCACGACCCGCAGGGCTACCTCTACCGCCACCTCGGCAACATCGGCATCGGCATCGCCCTCGCGGTGATCGCGGCTCGCGTGGACGCGCGACGGCTACGCGTGCTCGGGCCGGCGCTCTACCTCGTCAGCCTGCTCGGCCTGCTCGCGGTGTTCGCGTTCGGCACCACGATCAACGGTGCGCACGCCTGGCTGTCGTTCCCCGGGGGGCTGCAGCTGCAGCCGTCGGAGTTCATGAAGCTCGGCCTGATCGCCGGCATGGCGGTGATGTTCTGGCAACGAGCGGCCGAGCGCCGACGCCCTGGTGAACCAACAACGTCCGACATCCTCATCGCGGTCGGACTCATCGCGGTACCGCTCGTGCTGATCATGCTCCAGCCGGACCTCGGCTCGGCGATGGTGCTCGCCGCGGCCGGCTTCGGCGTGCTCATCGCGGCCGACGTCCCAGCCCGCTGGACGCTCGGGCTGATCGCGCTGGGCGCCCTGGTCGTGTTTCTGGCGATCAAGTCGGGCATGCTCGCCGAGTACCAGCTCGCGCGGTTTCGCGTATTCGCCCATCCCGGAGAGGATCCGCGCGGCGCGTCGTACAACGTCATGCAGGCGCATATCGCGATCGCCAACGGCGGTCTGTTCGGACAGGGCCTATTCCAAGGCCCGCAGACGCGCGGGGCGTTCGTCCCCGAGCAGCAGACCGACTTCGTATACAGCGTGGCTGGAGAAGAGTTCGGATTGGTCGGCGCCGGTCTGATCATCGCCCTGTTCGCCGTGCTGTGCTGGCGGGCGCTGCGTATCGCGGCCCAGGCCGAGCCGGTTGGTCGGTTACTCGCCGTTGGCGTGGCCTGTTGGTTCGCGTTCCAGGCGTTCCAGAACATCGGCATGAACCTCGGCCTGACCCCCGTGACCGGGTTACCGCTGCCGTTCGTCTCCTACGGGGGCTCGTCGATGTTTGCGCAGTCGCTTGCCATCGGCCTCCTGCTGGCGGTGAACCACAGCCGGGCTACCGCCGATCCTCCCGACCTTGCCCCTTGACGGCCAGTTGCACCGGCCCCCAAACCGGTCGTCGAGGGGCAAAGTCGAACGGAGGCCGTCCGTACCATAGTCGGCGTGGAGTCCCTGTTCGAGCGGCTGGAACCACTGCTGCCCCTGGTCAGCAAGCCGATCCAGTACGTCGGCGGTGAGCTGAATGCTGGCGTCAAGGCCTGGGACGACGTCAGCGTGCACTGGGCGCTTATGTATCCGGACGCGTACGAGGTTGGCCTGCCCAACCAGGGCGTGCAGATCCTGTACGAAGTGATCAACGAGCGCGATGATGCGCTGGCCGAACGAACCTACGCAGTGTGGCCCGACCTCGAGGCGCTGATGCGCGAGCACGGGGTGCCCCAGTTCACCGTCGACGCGCATCGGCCGGTCGGGGACTTCGACGTCCTCGGCGTCTCCTTTGCCACCGAGCTGGGCTACACCAACCTGCTCACCGCGCTCGACCTGTCCGGCATCCCGTTGCAGGCCCATGACCGCGACGAGACGCAGCCCATCGTGATCGCCGGTGGTCACGCCGCCTTCAACCCCGAGCCGATCGCGGACTTCATCGACGCCGCTGTGCTCGGCGACGGCGAGCAGATCGTCGGCGTGATCACGGACGCCGTCCGTGACGCGAAGCGTTCCGGGGCGTCGCGCGAGGAGCTGCTGCTGCGGCTGGCCCGCACCGGCGGCGTGTACGTGCCCCGCTTCTACGACGTGACGTATCGGCCGGACGGGCGCATCGAGGCCGTTACCCCGAACCGTCCATGCGTCCCGGAGCGGGTCGTCAAGCACACGGTCATGAACCTCGACGAGTGGCCGTACCCGAAGCGACCTCTCGTCCCATTGGCCGAATCAGTGCATGAGCGGATGAGCGTCGAGATCTTCCGCGGCTGCACGCGGGGATGCCGGTTCTGCCAGGCCGGCATGATCACTCGTCCGGTCCGCGAGCGGTCGATCCAGGCGATCGGCCGCATGGTTGAGGACGGCCTGGCGGCAACGGGATTCGAGGAGGTCGGCCTGCTGTCACTGTCGAGCGCGGACCACTCCGAGATCGGCCCGCTGGCTAAACAGCTGGCGGACCGCTACGAGAACGAGCGGGTGTCGCTGTCGTTGCCCTCAACTCGCGTCGACGCGTTCAACATCGACCTCGCGAACGAATTCTCCCGCAACGGCCGGCGGTCCGGGCTGACGTTCGCCCCCGAAGGGGGTTCGGAACGACTGCGCCGGGTGATCAACAAGATGGTCAGCAAGGACGACCTGATCCGAACCGTCACAACGGCGTACGCACAGGGGTGGCGGCAGGTGAAGCTCTACTTCATGTGTGGCCTGCCCACCGAGACCGACGAGGACGTGCTCGAGATCGCGGACATGGCGCACGACGTCATCCGGGCGGGACGCGAGGCTACGGGTAGCAAGGACATCCGCTGCACCGTCTCGATCGGCGGGTTCGTGCCCAAGCCGCATACGCCGTTCCAGTGGGCCGCCCAGGCCGCACCGGACGTGATCGACGCCCGCTTGCGCAATCTGCGCAGTGCGATCAACGCCAATCGCTCCCTCGGCCGCAACGTCGGTGTGCGCTACCACGACGGTGAGCCGTCCCTCATCGAAGGCCTGCTCTCCCGCGGCGACCGCCGAGTGAGCGCGGTGATCGAGGCCGTGTGGCGCGACGGCGGCCGTTTCGACGGCTGGTCCGAGCACTTCTCCTTCGCCCGCTGGACAAAGGTCTGTAGCGACGTCGGGGTCGACCTCGACTGGTACACGACACGCGAGCGAGAGGCCGACGAGGTGCTGCCCTGGGACCACCTCGACTCCGGCCTGGACAAGCAGTGGCTGTGGGACGACTGGCAGGACGCGCTGGCGGAGTTCGAGCAGGACGACTGCCGTTGGACTCCGTGCTTCGATTGCGGCGTCTGCACCACAATGGGCACGGACATCCAGGTCGGCCCGACCGGGCGGGCGCTGCTTCCCCTCGTGCCCCGGTGAGCCGCCCTCGCAGGCATGATCTTGGACTTGTGGTCGCTATTCGACCAGAACTCCGAGTCGATCGCGGATGAGCGGCCGCTGGCCTGAGCCTCCGGCGTGTCCTGACTGACGGCACACTGGAAGAATGTCCCGTCGCGTGCCTGAGGGGCCGCCCCCACCGCCGGTCGTCCAGCGCGTCCGGCTCCGCTACGCAAAGCGCGGCCGGCTGCGGTTGACGTCGCAC
The DNA here is from genome assembly GCA_046734095.1 of Actinomycetota bacterium. Classification (GTDB taxonomy): domain Bacteria; phylum Actinomycetota; class Actinomycetes; order Mycobacteriales; family Jatrophihabitantaceae; genus DASXRA01. The sequence continues at coordinate 10,208 of JBKPQM010000103.1, forward strand.
CGCGACTTCGCGCGCGCCTTCGAGCGGGCGTTGCGGCGCGCCCGCGTCCCGATGGCGTACTCGGCCGGGTTCACGCCGCACCCCAAGATCTCCTACGTGGGGGCCGCTCCCACCGGAGTCGCGAGCGAAGCCGAATATCTCGAGATCGGCCTGGCCCAGCACGTCGAGATTGACGAGTTGCGGGCAGCCGTCGACGCCGCACTTCCGGAGGGGCTGGACATCGTTGAGGCGGTCGAGGCCTCCGGCGGCTCATTGGCCGAGCGGATGGACGCTACGGCCTGGCGGGTCGAGCTCGACGACGTCGACCCCGACCTCCTCGCCGGTGTCGTCGCCTCGTTCCTGGCCCGGTCCGAGGTCGGCGTCGAGCGTCTCACGAAGGACGGCCGCAAGATCGTGGATGCCCGGGCACCCGTTCTCGCCGCGTCCGTCACCGCCGAATCCGGCGGCCGTGCGATAATGGATCTGGTCGTACGGCTGGAAACGCCGGCTGTTCGACCCGACGACGTTCTCGCAGCGTTGCGCACCGTCGCCGGTCTCGCCCGAGACGCACCGCGCTGGCACTACCGTGCGGCGCGCTTGGCGCAGGGGCCGCTCGACGGATTCGGCGCGATCGGTGATCCGTTCGCCGTCGACCGCATGACGCGCGGGGCGACGTCGTAGTCCTTGATCGGACGCTAGGAGGTCGCCCTGCGAGGGACGACCAGCGAGAGCTTCGCGAGCCGCCTCGCCGGCAGCTCGCCTCAACCGCCTCTGAGCGGCCGCGGCTAGGACGGGTTGGAGCCTGTCCATAGCAGCGCCCGGAGGCCGAAACGGAGTGACCGAGCACATGCTCGAACCGGACAACCCACAAACACCGACCAATACCGATCCTGGCCCCAGCGAGGTTGCCGGCGGCGAGGATCAGCCGAGAAAACCTCGACGCTCCCCGCGCAAGGCCGCCGCGAAGAAGGTCGCCGCGTCCGCGGCGCCTCCCGCCGAGCCGGCCGCCGACGCGCCGGCCGAGGTCCCTCCGCCCCGCAAGCGGGCCAGTCGCCGAGCCAAGGCGAGCGCCGCCGCCGCAACCGCTGACCAGGCCAGCGCCGAGGCCAGCCCGGAACCGGGCGACGAAGCGGGCGCAGCGTCGGCTGACGACGAGCAGCCGGCCCCCGCGCTCACCGCCCAAGCGGTGCTGTTCGTCGCGCCGGAGGCACCGGCCGCGACTCGCCGCCGCCGAGGGACGCCACCCGCCGAGCCCGCGGCCCTCATCGAAGAGGTGGCGGCCGAGATCGACGAGGAGCCCGAAGAGGTCCGTGAGGCGGCCGCCGACGAGGCGTCCGGGGCCCGCCGTCGTCGCCGGCGAGGCCGGCGGGGCCGCGGCGGCCGGGCCCGCGAAACAACCGCGGAGGCGATCGAGGAAGACGAAGAGGAAGGCGACGAAGCCCCCGAGCCAGCCGAGGAGATTGAGCCGTCCGCCGACGTCGAGGAGGAGAGCGAGGTTGGTTCGACGCGGCGGCGGCGCCGGCGGCGTCGGCGAGCCGGGTCCGCGGACGACGAGGAGCCATCGGGCGATGATCCGCCCGACACCGTTGTGCATGTACGCGAGGCGCGTGCGAAAGGCGAGGAGAGTGACGGCGTCCGAGCCGTCAAGGGCTCTACCCGGCTGGAGGCAAAGCGGCAGCGGCGCCGGGACGGGCGCGACTCGGGTCGGCGCCGCCCGCCGATCTTGACCGAAGCCGAGTTCCTCGCTCGCCGCGAGTCCGTCGACCGCGTTATGGCCGTACGCCAGAACGGCGATCGCACCCAGATCGCCGTGCTCGAGGACAAGATCCTGGTCGAGCACTACGTGAGCCGGGCCGCCGTGACCTCATCCGTCGGCAACGTCTACCTCGGCCGCGTGCAGAACGTGCTTCCGAGTATGGAGGCGGCTTTCATCGACATCGGCAAGGGCCGCAACGGCGTGCTGTACGCCGGCGAAGTCAACTGGGATGCGGCCGGGCTCGAAGGCAAGGCGCGCGCGATCGAGAACGCGCTCAAGCCGGGCGACGCCGTGCCCGTCCAAGTGACGAAAGACCCAATTGGTCACAAGGGCGCTCGGTTGACCAGTCAGGTGTCGCTGGCGGGCCGCTTCCTCGTATACGTGCCCGGTGGCGGGATGACGGGCATCAGCCGCAAACTACCCGACACCGAACGACACCGGCTCAAGTCGGTCCTGAAGAAGATCGTCCCGGAAGACGCCGGCGTTATCGTCCGTACCGCGGCCGAGGGCGCCAGCGAGGACGATCTCACGCGCGACGTCGAGCGGCTCAAAGCGCAATGGGCATCGATCGAGCGCACCACGGCCAAGCCCAAGGCGGCGCCCACGCTTGTGTACGGCGAGCCGGATCTGGCCATCCGGGTGGTGCGCGACCTGTTCAACGAGGACTTCCGGCAACTCATCGTGTCCGGGGCCGAGGCCTGGCAAACGATCTCCAACTACGTCGACGAGGTCGCGCCCGAGCTGGCCGACCGCCTCGTCCACCACACGGCGGACATTGACCTGTTCCACGAGTTGCGGGTGGATGAACAGATCGTCAAGGCGCTCGATCGCAAGGTGTGGCTGCCGTCTGGCGGCTCGCTGGTGTTCGACCGAACCGAGGCGATGACCGTCATCGACGTCAACACGGGAAAGTTCGTGGGGTCGGGGGCGGGGGGCAACCTGGAGCAGACCGTCACCCGCAACAATCTCGAAGCCGCCGAGGAGATCGTGCGCCAGCTGCGGCTGCGAGATGTCGGCGGCATTGTCGTCATCGACTTCATCGACATGGTCCTCGAGTCGAATCGCGAACTCGTCTTGCGCCGGCTCACCGAGTGCCTCGGGCGTGACCGCACGAAGCACCAGGTCGCCGAGGTGACCTCGCTCGGCTTGGTGCAGATGACCCGCAAGCGGGTCGGCGAGGGCCTCCTAGAGGCGTTCAGCGAGACCTGCCCGACGTGCGGTGGCCGGGGACTGCTCGTGCACACCGAGCCACTGGAGGTGCGCCACTCGGCGGACGGCGACGACAAAGCGCCACGTCGCCGCGGTCGCCGCGGCCGAACCGCCGAGGCCGAGCCGGTCGAGCCCGTGAACGAGGAGCAACGCCGAGCCGCCGCCAGTGCCATGGCAGCCGTCGCCGGCGTGGTCCACGCGACATCGGCCGAGCTCACCGCCGAAGCCGCGGAGCTGGCCGCTGAGTCGACAGCCGAGGTGCCGGACGCGCTCGCTGCCGAACCGGAAGCGCCGGGCCGGCTCCCATCGGATGAGGCCGCCGGGACGGCGCCGGCGCCCCGCCGGCGGCGGCGCGCCGAAGCCGGCAGGGAAGCCGATCCCGCGGCCGCCGACGACCAGGCCGATCCCTCTGCCGCCGGAGCCGGCGAAGGCCGGACGGAAGCGGGGCTCGGCCGCCGCCTCGGACGAAGGCAACGGGG
>JBKPQM010000104.1:0-10102 GCA_046734095.1 Actinomycetota bacterium
GGCGAGGACCTCGTGTTCACGTCGGCTCAGCACATCCAGCGGGTACTCAGTACGGCGCGCCGCCACAAGTTCCCGGACGAGCACGGGGTCAACGACGGAAGCACCGCTGATGATGCGTGCAAGGACGTCGTGGAACATCTCAACGTCGACAACCCGGGTCTTCAGCAAGTATCCGACCCGCTCCCCACTTTCGAGGAGATCCATCGCATCCCTGACCGCGACGTACGCGGACAGGACGAGAATGGCAACCTGAGGCATCTCCCGCCGGATGACCTCGGCGGCGTGCAGCCCCTCGGCCTCGTACTTGGGAGGCATGCGGATGTCGAGATTGCCAAATCCGGCTCGTGCTCGCGGACCAGCTCGATAAGCTCCTCGGCAGTGCCGCCTTGGCCCACGACCGCATAGCCGTATCGTCCGAGCAGGCTGGCGAGTCCTTCGCGGAGCAGGACGTGGTCCTCCGCGATGACGACTCGGACATGGGTCATGGCGTCCACTGTACTTTCTTGAGCAAGCGCATGCACTTCCTTAGGCAATCTCGAACGCAAGACATCCGCCGAATCTGCGACGGCCGTTCGAGGTTCTGTGCGCATCCGTATCACCTCCTCGACCGTAAGAAGAGGTCACCGGCCGCGTCGTAGTGCGCGGCGCACAACCTCGACGGCCAGATTTGTGCGCTCGCCCCAACGCTCACCGGCCGTTTGGCTCCTTGCACCAAGCCCCGCGGCCTTTGTCGTACATCGGACACGTCGCTGGCGATCGCGCGGCCTCGTACCCTGTCGCCCGCCAGTCTGGCGGTCCACAGTGCGATCGCGGTACGAAGCGGGTCCCGTGATCGTGAGTTCGGGATCTCGCTCGCGGCCGGCGCATGCGTGCTTACCGAAGCAAGCTATTCTGGGGGTTGTGGTCCGAGATGCGCCCTTGACCGGTGACGAGGAAGCGCTGTGGCGCGCGCTGATGAAGGTCATCATCACGCTGCCACGAGTCCTGGACGACGATCTGCGGGCGACCGGCTTGTCACTGAGTGAGTACGTGACGTTGGTGAACCTCTCGGAGGCAGAGAATCACGAGCTGCGCATGTCCGACCTCGCCAGCGCGATCCAGCTGTCGGCCAGCCGGGTGAGCCGGCTGGTGGAAGAACTGCAAATTCGCGGCTTCGTCGAGAAGCGCAGGGCGAGCGAGGACGGTCGCGGCAACGTCGCGTCGCTCACGCCGGCGGGTTTGCGCCAGCTGAAGCGCGCCTACCCCGACCACCTGCACAGCGCCCGGGCCCGGGTTATCGATCAGCTCGACCCGAAGCTCGTCAAGCGCCTGGGAGCTCAGATCTCCCACGTCGCACAGCAACTGACCTGACTCTCACCAAACCGCGTGGGGTTAATTCGTGACTATGCCCTCCGGCTGCACGGTGCGGGCCACTGCGGGTCCCCTTGGCGCGACTTTGCCCTCCGGATGCACGGCGCGCGACGCTGCGGGTCCCCTGGGCGCGACTTTGCCCTCCGGCTGCACGGCGCGGGTCGCTCGCAGCGTGCTCCCGAGGGGCAAAGTCGGACTATCCGCGGGCTAGGCGGCGTCGCCCTTGCCGGCCAACCCCCGACCGCGTAGACGACATGAGACGCGCGCCCGAGCCACCGATGAGTTCTCGACCCCCGCGACGTCATAGCTCGCATGACGACCACACACGTGCTCGAAACCACCGAGACCGATATCGCCTACGACGTCGACGGCCCCCTGCCCACCACCGACGGACGCCCGCCGTTGTTCATGATCGGCCAACCCATGGACGCCAGCGGCTTCGCGACATTGGCGTCCCATTTCCCCGATCGCACGGTAGTCACGTACGACCCGCGCGGTCTTGGCCGCAGTATCCGCAAGGACGGCCGGTTCGACCACACCCCAACGGTTCAGGCGCAGGACGTGCACGCCGTTATCGAGGTGCTCGGCGCCGGCCCCGTCGAGATGTTCGCCAGCAGCGGTGGCGCGGTGACCGCGCTCGCGCTGGTGGCGGCCTACCCCACGGACGTGACCACGCTGGTGGCCCATGAGCCGCCGCTCATCCCGATGCTCCCCGACGCCGAGGCGGCCGAGCGCGCCCGCGCCGCAGTCAGGGACGCATACGAGGCCAAAGGGTGGGGTACCGGCATGGCGGCATTCATCGCCATGACCTCGTGGCAGGGTGAGTTCACCGACGAGTACTTCGGCCAGCCCCTCCCGGATCCCGCCCTGTTCGGGATGCCGACCGAGGACGACGGGTCGCGCGATGATCCGCTACTCTCCGACCGGTCCTGGGCCGTCAGCAGCTATCACGTCGATGTGAATGCCCTGGCCGTCGCGCGGACACGCGTCGTTATCGCCGTGGGCGAGGAGTCCCTGGGCACGTTCACCGGACGTACCGCGATGGCCACCGCCGAACTGCTCGGGCAGCAGCCGACCATCTTCCCAAGCCACCACGGCGGCTTTCTCGGCGGCGAGTTCGGGTACGCCGGCCAACCGGAAGCCTTCGCGCGTCGGCTACGTGACGTGCTTGACGTCAACTGACGCCGCGCCGCGAAAGACCACGACTACTAGGCGGCCGGTGCGTAGCGCTGCCGGAGCCCGACGGACCCGCTACGCACCGCGTGACGCGGCCTCTCCAGGGACAGTGCTCAGAGTTCATTCAGTGGTGCGTAGATCGCGGAACCATATGCCTTCGTCGGCGTGGTGCAGCATTAAACGCTCAGCGTCGTAGTACTACAGCCGGACTTCGTGACCTCGACCTCTGGACGGCCGCCCGCCACGTTATCGAGCCTTGATCATCCCTGGCAGAGCTCCTATATTTCGCGGGATCAGCAAGAACAATCACCGACCAGCTGTTCTCTCTCGGCGCGTGATCTTGGACTTACGGTCGACATTCAGCCACAAGTCCAAGATCACGCAATCACGGACTCAAGACGCCGGCGCCCGGTCTCAGTCGCGCACGCTAGGTCGGAGGCCAGACCTGCAGTGTGCGCGCGTTCCTGCTCGACGGGCAGCGAATTCTCGGAAGCCACCGCCGGACAGGGGTTCAGGTAACGATCTACGGCTGTAGGGGTAGGTGTCGGAGTTGCAAACCATGGTTTGCGCTTCCTCGTGGCTCTTATCGTTCGAAACAATCCGAGCAGCTCGACGCCCTTGCCACAAACAGTAAGACCCGGCATCGGCCATTCGGATCGGCTGCGGCGAAGCACCGGGTCGTGATCGAAGCCGTGTCGCAGCGCGCGGACCGCAGCCGCGCAGGGCCGGGTGAGCTCGTGGTCTGGGGCGGGCCGGCTGGACGTGAGCTCGCCGGCGTCCGGCGGGGCCGTGGTGGCCTGCCGCTGCGGTCAGGACGACCGGGATTCCAGCACGTCGAAGTCCGGCTCGGAGTCGGGTCGCCCCGCCGATCTCACCGCTGATGCCCCACGTTAGTTGATCAAGAAGGTCAAGTGGCTGCGCCGGCGACCACTTCGCCCTCTTGATCAGAAAACAGCGCGGCCGTGTTCCACCGGGACGCGCGACAAAAGTGCGGGTCGGCGGGTGGTGTCGGTCAGCTCACGTTGCCGCGGGCCGCGACTCCGGCGAGATCGAACTCGGCGCCGAGAGCGCGCGCTGTATCCCTCAAGATGGGTACCGCGCCAGCGACGAGCGAGTCGGTCATGCGCGTGGACGGGCCAGAGACTGAAATTGCGGCGCGGGCCGGCTCTCCGGGGAGGGCGACGGCGACGCAGCGCACGCCGAGCTCCTGTTCCTCTTCGTCGATGGCGTAGCCGTTCTCACGAATGTGTGCGAGTTCGGCCTGCATGGCTTTGAGCGTTGTGATCGTGTGGGCGGTCTGAGCCGCGAGGCCCGAACGTCGGACGATATCCGTGGCACGATCGGGCGGCATGGCGGCGAGCATCGCCTTGCCGACCGCGGTGCAGTGCACGCCGGCGCGGCGGCCGACCTCGGTGAACATTCGCATGGAATGCCGTCCCGGCACCTGGGCGGCGTAGATGACCTCGTCGCCATCGAGCAGAGCGAGATTCGCGCTCTCGCCCACGGCACGGACGAGCCGCTGCAGATGCGGGGTCGCCCAAGTCCCGATCAGCCGGCTCGCGCCCTCGCCCAGTCGCACCAACCGTGGCCCGAGGGCGTACTGCCGCGACGGTTCCTGCCGCACATACCCGAGATCAAGAAGGGTGCGCATGAGCCGGTGAATCGTCGGCAAAGGTAAGCCGGAGTGGTGCGCAAGTTCGGACAACGTCACGATGCCGCCCAGATCGGCCATGGTCTCCAGCAGGACGAACGCCCGGGCGATTGACTGCACCCCACCGCCAGACCGGCGGGCGCCGAAGTCTGCGGCACCACGCTTGGCCATCATTCCTCCTCGTAGCGATAGCGATATTCCGCGATGCGAAAGAGTATCCGTCCGACGAGTGCAACCGTGAGATGCCCCCCGAACGGGTTGACGGCCGGACCGCATCGCTTTTACGCTCATCCGCGATTCAAAAAAGTGATTCCACGATACGGAAGAGGGTCATGCATCGTCTACCGTACCTCGCCAACTGCTCGCTCCTGTTCACAGAGCTACCGCTCCTGAAGCGGCCCGCCGCGGCGAAGGCAGCCGGGTTCGATGCAGTGGAGTTCTGGTGGCCGTTTGACCGCGCCGTGCCCTCGAGCGCGGACGTCGATGCGTTCACCCGGTCGATCGCGGACGCCGGCGTCTCGCTCGTCGGCCTGAACTTCTTCGCCGGCGATCTGGCTGGCCCGGACTGCGGAGTGCTCTCCATCCCGGCCCGGTCCGCCGAATTCCACGACAACATCGACGTCGCCGTCGACATTGGTGCGCGGCTCGGCGTGCGCGGGTTCAACGCGCTGTATGGCAACCGCGTCGACGGCGTTCGACCACAAGATCAGGACGAGCTGGCCGTCGAGAACATTGGGCATGCGGCGAAGGCGGCGGCCGGGATCGGCGCCGGAGTACTGATCGAACCGATCAGCGGGCCCAAGCCCTACCCGTTGCTCACCGCCGCTGACGTCTCCGCCGTGCTCGAGCGGGCCCACGCCGGCGGTCATGCCAATGTCGGCTTCCTGTGCGATCTCTACCACCTGGCCGCCAACGGTGAAGCGCTTGACGCGGTAATCGATCGGTACGTCACGGACATTGCCCATGTACAGATCGCCGATGTACCCGGGCGAGGCGAGCCGGGCAGCGGCCACCTCGACCTCGACGGACACCTGACGCGACTCGAGGCCGCGGGCTACCGCGGCTGGATCGGGCTGGAGTACAAGCCGACAACCCCGACGACCGCCGAGAGCCTCGCGTGGCTGCCGCGCGAGCGCCGCGGCGCAACCACCTGACTCGGCCGGAGGGAAGAACACGCAATGACCACGATTGCCTTCATCGGTCTGGGCATTATGGGCAAGCCGATGGCGATCAACCTCGTCAAGGCCGGATTCGACGTCGTCGGGTATGACCTCAACCAGCCGGCGATCGAGGCACTGACCAACGCGGGGGGCAGCAGCGCGGTAAGCATTGCCGAGGCGGTCAAGGACGCCGATGTGGTCGCCATCATGGTGCCGGACTCGCCCGACGTCGAGAACGTGCTCACCGCACCTGACGGGGTGTTCGCTGCCGGCCGAGAATCCGCGCTCGTGATCGACTTCTCGTCCATCCGCCCGGACGTGTCGGCCCGGCTGGCCGCCGACGGTGCGGCCCGCGGGCTCCGCGTCCTGGACGCACCGGTGTCCGGCGGTGAGCAGGGCGCCATCGACGGCATGCTGTCGATCATGGTCGGTGGAGCCGCCGAGGACTTCGCGGCCGCCCAGCCGGTGTTCGATGTAGTCGGCAAGACGATCGTCCACGTGGGTCCGGTGGGTTCTGGCCAGACCGTCAAGGCGGCCAACCAACTCATCGTCGCCGGCACCATTGAGCTCGTCGCCGAGGCGATCGTGTTCCTCGAGGCATACGGCGTGGACACCGAGGCCGCGATTGCTGTGCTGGCCGGCGGGCTCGCCGGCAACGCCATCCTGCAGCGCAAGGCGGCTGGGATGCTGGCCCGCGACTTCACCCCCGGCTTCCGGATCGCGTTGCACGACAAGGACATGGGGATCGTCACGGCCGCGGCGCGGCAAGCCGGCGTTGTCATACCGCTCGGTGCGGTGGTTGCGCAGCTGATCGCGTCCTTGAAGGCGCAGGGCGACGGTTGGCTCGACCACACCGCGCTGCTCAAGCTCGTCGAACAGCTCTCCGGCCGTAGCAAGTAGCCCAGAACAGGAGATCCAGCCATGCCGCGCATGCGCGCAGTCGATGCGGCCGTCGCGATCTTGCAGGCCGAAGGCATTAGCGACGTTTTCGGCTTGCCCGGAGCAGCCATCAACCCCTTCTATTCCGCGCTCAAGGGCAACGGCACGATCCGGCACACACTCGCCCGGCACGTCGAGGGCGCCTCGCACATGGCCGAGGGTTACACCCGCGCCCAGGCCGGCAACATCGGCGTCTGCGTCGGCACGTCCGGTCCGGCCGGCACCGACATGATCACCGGGCTGTACTCGGCGGCCGCCGACTCCATCCCGATCTTGTGCATCACCGGTCAGGCTCCGGTTGCCCGGCTGCACAAGGAGGACTTCCAGGCCGTCGACATCGCCTCAGTCGCCAAACCGCTGACGAAGCTGGCGGTGACGGTGCTCGAACCGGCGCAGGTGCCCGGGACCTTCCAGCAGGCATTCCATCTGATGCGGTCGGGGCGGCCCGGACCGGTACTGATCGACCTGCCGCTCGACGTCCAATTGGGCGAGATCGAGTTCGACCCGGACACATACCAGCCGCTGCCGGTGTACAAGCCGAGCGCCAGCCGGGCGCAGGTTGACAAGGCGGTCGACCTGCTGGTCGCAGCCCAGCGGCCCCTTCTCGTCGCCGGCGGCGGCGTCATCAACGCGGACGCCGCCGACCTGCTCGTCGAGTTCGCCGAGATCACCGGCGTGCCGGTCATCCCGACGTTGATGGGATGGGGGACGATCCCCGACGACCACCCGCTCATGGCCGGAATGGCCGGCCTGCAGACCGCCCACCGCTACGGCAACGCGACGTTGCTGGCGTCGGACTTCGTTCTCGGAATCGGCAACCGATGGGCGAACCGTCATACCGGAGGTCTCCCCACGTATTGCGCGGGGCGCACGTTCGTTCATGTCGACATCGAGCCGACCCAGATCGGCCGGGTCTTCGCGCCCGACTACGGCATCGTCTCCGACGCCAGCGCCGCGCTCGAGCTGTTCGTCGAGGTCGCTCGCGAGCGCGCGGCCGCCGGAACGCTGCCCGACCGCAGTGCCTGGGCCGGTGAGTGCGCCGAGCGGAAGCGCACGTTGCAGCGCAAGACGCACTTCGAGAACGTGCCGGTCAAGCCGCAACGGGTGTACGAGGAGATGAACCGCGCGTTCGGCCCGGAAACGCGGTATGTCACGACGATCGGCCTGTCGCAGATCGCGGCCGCGCAGTTCCTGCACGTCTACAAGCCGCGGCGCTGGATCAACGCCGGGCAGGCCGGGCCGCTTGGCTGGACGCTGCCGGCGGCGCTGGGCGTGTGCGTCGCCGACCCTGAGGCGACCGTCGTGGCACTGTCCGGCGATTACGACTTCCAGTTCATGATCGAAGAACTGGCGGTCGGCGCGCAGTTCAACCTGCCCTACATCCACGTGCTCGTGAACAACGCCTACCTCGGGCTGATCCGGCAGGCCCAGCGCACCTTCGACATGGACTACTGCGTGCAGCTGTCCTTCGACAACGTCAATGCTCCCGAGCTGAACGGCTACGGAGTCGACCACGTCGCTGTCGCCGAGGGCCTGGGTTGCAAGGCAATGCGCGTCTTCGAACCGGACGACATCCTGCCAACGCTGGAACAGGCGAAGAAGCTCATGGCAGAGTATCGGGTCCCGGTCGTCGTCGAGATCATCCTGGAGCGGGTCACGAACATCGCGATGGGCACCGAGATCGACAACGTTGTGGAGTTCGAGGATCTGGCCGAGCGCCGCGAGGACGCGCCCACCGCCGTGTCCTTGCTGGACTGACACCGGACGCTTCCGAGGGCATGTCGTGCACGTTCTCGTCGCGCCCGACAAGTTCAAGGGTTCGCTCCGTGCAGTCGAGGTCGCCGCACACGTCACGGCCGGGCTCCGTTCGGTGCTACCGGACCTCGAGGTGCACCAACTACCGGTCGCCGACGGGGGTGACGGCACGGTCGACGCTGTTGTTGCCGCGGGCTTCACCCGCGTGCCAGTTCGTGCATCGGGCCCTACTGGAGTGCCGGTCCGAGCCAGCTACGCGCGCCGCGGCGAACTCGCGGTCATCGAGATGGCGACGGTATGCGGACTGCTCAGGCTGCCCGCCGGTCGTCCCGACGCGCTGCACGCCAGCAGCTACGGGCTGGGCGAAGTCGTGCGTGCCGCCGCCTATGCCGGCTGCCGGCGCGTGGTCCTCGGCATCGGCGGGAGCGCGAGCACTGATGGTGGCGCCGGATTCCTGCAGGCGCTCGGGGCTCGCCTGCTCGACGATCAGGACCGTTCGCTGCCGGCTCGCGGGTTGCCGTTGGACGGTACGTCGTACTCGCTGGACCTAGCCGGCCTCGATCCGGAGTTGCGCGGCCTTGAGATAACAGTCGCCTCCGACGTCGACAACCCGCTGTTCGGAACCCGTGGCGCGGCCGTGGTTTACGCCCCGCAGAAGGGTGCGGCGCCGCAAGACGTGTCACGGCTCGACGCCGCGCTTCGCCGCTGGGCTGACGCGGTCACGGCCGTGACCGGCACCGACCGGTCCGCCGAGCCCGGGGCCGGCGCCGCCGGCGGGGTCGGATTCGCTGCACTCGCAGTGCTCGGTGCGGCACTGCGGCCCGGCATCCAGATCGTGCTGGACCTGGTCGGGTTCGCCGAGCATCTCCCCCACTGCCGACTGGTGATCACCGGCGAGGGCGCGCTCGACGAGCAGACGCTCGCGGGCAAGGCACCAGCGGGTGTGAGCGCCGCGGCCCGCTCGGCCGGTGTGCCGGTCGTTGCCGTGGCCGGCCGATCCACTCTCACGGCGGGCGATCTCGCCGGCGCGGACCTCGACGCCGCCTACGCCCTCACCGATCTCGAGCCCGACCCCGCGCGCTGCGTCGCCCACGCCGGCCCGCTGCTCGAGCAACTCGCGGCCCAGATCGCCCGGGAACGACTGGCGAGTCCGGAGTGATCGGCGGGACGGGGTGCGATGCCTCGTCCGCCGAAGTGGGGTGGCGTAATTGGTGGATGGAACTTGTGCAGGCGTGTCGCCGACTGGCCGACGCGGGTCTGGTGGTCGGAACCGCGGGGAATGTGAGTGTGCGGGTGGGCAAGAGGGTTTCGCTCACCGCTAAGGGCGTTGCCTTGAGTGAGGTCACGACGGACGACGTTGCGGTCGCCGATCTGGACGGCAAGGTGCTGGGCGGTTCGCCGACATCCGAGCTCGAGCTGCACTTGGCGATCTATCGACGCTACGAAGCGAGCGCGATCGTGCACACCCACGCGACGATGGTCACCTCGTTGGCCTGCGTGCTCGATGAATTGCCCGTCATCCACTATCAGCTGCTCGCGCTCGGAGGAGCGATCCGTGTCGCGCCGTTCCATCCATTCGGCACCGAGGAACTGGCGGCCGCGGCAGTAGACGCCTTAAGCGGACGAACCGCCGCGCTGCTGGCCAATCACGGCGCGATCAATTACGCGTCCTCGTTGGCGGAGGCGGTGGAAGGTGCTTTCCTGCTCGAGTGGGCGTGTGCCCTGTATCTGAACGCCTCCCGGCTCGGTACTCCGCAGGTGCTCGACGAGGTCCAACAAACTGCCGTGCGCGCATCGGCCGTCCGGCACGGGTATCGCTCGCTCGCAGGGTCATGATGGTGCTGTGCGGACTATCGACTGGCAGGACGGGCACATCGTCGCAATCGATCAGACGCGGCTGCCCGCCGAGCTGGCTGTTCTACATATCCACACCGTCGACGAGCTGATCGATGCGATCAAGCGGCTGGCGATCCGGGGGGCGCCCGCGCTCGGCGTGGCTGGGGCGCTCGGCGTAGCGCTGGCCGGCGGGAACCGGGAGCTGGCGCAGCGGCTCAAGGCGGCGCGTCCGACC
>JBKPQM010000105.1:0-30242 GCA_046734095.1 Actinomycetota bacterium
GCACGTCGCCCGGGCGCCGGTCCGTCTCGCGGCCCCGCAGGGACGGCACGATGCAGAATGTACAGGTGTTGTCGCAGCCTACGGACACCGAAACCCACGCGCTGTACGCAGATTCTCGCCGGGAGGGAAGGTCGGACGGGAAGTTCCGCAGCGACTCGACGATCTCAATCTGTGCCTCGGCGTTGTGCCGGGCGCGTTCGAGCAGCACGGGAAGCGCGGCCAGGTTGTGGGTCCCGAACACCACGTCGACCCACGGCGCCTTCTCGACGATGGCGCCGCGATCCTTCTGGGCCAGGCATCCGCCGACGGCGATCTGCATACCCGGACGCCGCCGCTTGGCCGGGTAGAGGTGGCCCAGGTTGCCGTACAGGCGGTTGTCCGCGTTCTCGCGCACCGCACAGGTGTTGAACACGACGAGGTCGACGTCGTCCCCCTCGCCGCGAACATAGCCCGCCTCTTCGAGCAGCCCGGCCAGCCGCTCGGAGTCGTGGACGTTCATCTGGCACCCGTAGGTGCGGATCGAATAGGTGCGCATTACCAGTCGAGCATACGAAAGCCGGCAGCGTGTCGGCTCAGTCCGGAAGGAACGCGCGGCGCTGCGCCACCTCGGACTCGGCCCGGGCGATGCGGGCCGAGTCGCCGGAATGCCGGGCCCGCTCCAACTTCGCTTCGGCCTCGGCCAGCCGGGCCCGCAACTCGGCGAGGAATGGGCTGTGCTCGACACTGCCGCGCCGCCATTCGGCATCGACTGCGTCGCGGACGCGCTGCTCGGCGGCCCGCATCCGCTCGTCAGTGCGACGCATCGCATCGCGCGGAATATGACCGACCTCGTCGTAGCGGCTCTGAAGCCCCCGAAGCGTCGCCTGGGCCGCCTTAACATCGCGCAGGTCGAGCGCCTCTGCCTCGGCGATGATCGCTTCCTTCCTTCGCTGGTTGTCGACCTGCTCGGCGTCGCGTTCGGCGAACGTCGCAGAACGCCGGGCAAAAAACGAGTCCTGCGCCGCGCGGAAACGCGTCCACAGCTGATCCTCGGCATCGCGCCCAGCCCGGCCGGCGGTCTTCCATTCGGCCATCAGGTCACGCATGGCGGCCGCCGTCTCCTTCCAATCCGAGGACGCGGCGAGTTCCTCAGCCCGCTCGATCAGCTTCTCCTTGGCCTGGCGGGCCTCGCCACGCTCCGCGTCGAGTTGCGCGAAGTGCTGGCCCCGCCGCTTGCCAAACCCTTCCCGGGCGGCCGCGAACCGCTTCCACAACAGGTCGTCAGTCTTGCGGTCGGCACCCTTGATCTGCTTCCACTCGTCGACGATCCCGCGCAGCCGGTCCCCGGCCGCCTTCCACGACGTGGCCGACTCGGCGATCTGTTCCGCCTCGGCGACAAGGCGCTCCTTTGCGGCGACAGCGTCGGCCCGTGCCTGGGCCCGAGCGGCCGCGTTCGCGTCGGCTCGTTCCGATGCCGAATCAATGAGCGCGGCCAGGCGCTTGTCCAGCGCCGCCAGGTCGCCCACCACGGAGACGGTCGGGATCTGCTCGTGCAGTTCGACAGCGTGCGTGCGGGTGGATCGCGGATCACCGGCGCCCGAGGCGAGGCGCTGTTCGAGCAAGGTCACCTCGGTTTCGAGATCCTCGTACCGGCGCACGTAGTAAGCGAGGCCGGCTTCCGCGTCCCCGGCCTGCCACGATCCGACGACGCGCTCGCCGTCGGACGTGCGCACGTAGACCGTGCCATCCGCGTCGATGCGTCCCCACTCCGAGCCCATGACACAGCATTAGACACGATCAGCGCAGGTGAGGGGACGGATACTGTGCGAAGGGTGATCGTTGCCGCCGCCTTCCTGCCCAATCCGCCGCTGCTCGTGCCGGCGGTCGCCAGCGGCGCATCGACCGAGCTCGACGCATTGCGCGACGCCTGCCGCACTGCGCTGCGACACGTCCAGGCACAAGGCGTCGCTCGGCTGGCTCTGATCGGTTCGGGCGATTCGTCGGCGATGCACTCGCCGGTGGCGCGGGGCAGCCTCTCGGCCTATGGCGTGTCGCTGGACGTGCACCTCGGCTCCCCGGCCTGCGGCGGAGCCCTCGAACTGCCGCTGTCCCTCACTGTCGGCGCCTGGCTCGTGGCCGACGCGCTCGGCCCGAGCACGGGCGCCGTCGGTTTCTCGGTGGGTTCCGACTTCACGGCTACCCGCGCGGCTGTCGAGCTGCTGGCGCTGGCCGAGTCGGAGCAGGTGGGGCTCGTCGTGATGGGGGACGGCAGCGCCCGGCGCTCGACGACCGCCCCGGGCTACCTTGATCCGCGAGCGGCGTCGTTCGACGCCGCGGTCGAGGCGGCGCTGCGCGACGGCGACGTCGAGGCGCTGGCCGGGCTGGACGCGAAGCTCGGCGCCGAACTGCTCGCCTTCGGCGTGCCGGCCTGGCAGGCGGCCGCCGGTGTGCTGGTCGGCGACTATGCCGCTGAGCTGCTCTACGCGGCCGCGCCCTACGGTGTCGGTTACTTCGCGGCGGCCTGGACGGCGCGTGCCTGACGTGATCGCGATTGTCGGGCCGACAGCGACCGGCAAGTCCGACCTGGCGGTCGCGTTGGCTCGCCGCCTGGACGCTGAGATCGTGAACGCCGATTCGATGCAGCTGTACGCGGGCATGGATGTCGGCACGGCCAAGCTGCCGCTCGCCCAGCGGCAGGGCGTGGCGCATCACCTGCTCGACGTGTGGCCGATCGGCAAGTCCGCAGCGGTGGCCGAGTACCAGCAGCTGGCCCGAGCGGCCATCGCCGAGATCCGCGGGCGCGGGCGGCTGCCCATCCTGGTCGGCGGCTCGGGCCTCTACCTGCGCGGGGCTCTGGATCGACTGGAGTTCCCCGGCGAATCCCCGCAGATCCGCGCGCGGCTGTACGACGAGCTCGACGATGTGGGTGCGGTAGCGTTGCACGCGCGGCTGGCCACGCTGGACGCGGCCGCGGCGGCGTCGATCCTGCCCACCAACGGGAGGCGCATCGTTCGCGCCCTGGAGGTCATCGAGCTCACCGGGCGGCCGTTCCTGGCCAGCATGCCGGCGTTCGAGTCGGTGTACGACTGTGCGCAGCTGGGCCTGGACCGCGACGATCTCGATGAGCGGGTCGAGCGCCGGGTGCATCGGATGATCGCGGGTGGCTTCCTGGACGAGGTGCGCGCACTGCTGCCCGCCGGGCTGCGGACCAGCCCCACCGCCGGCAAGGCTCTCGGCTACGCCCAGTTGCTCAGCTGCCTGGACGACGACGGCACACTCGTCGCCGACCCGGACGAGGCGGTCGCGGCGACGGTGCGTGCCACCCGGCGGTTCGCGCGCCGGCAGCGGTCGTGGTTTCGGCGTGATCCGCGAATCCGCTGGTTCGACGCCGCCGGCCCGGACCTGATGGACCGGCTGCTGGCCGCACTACGCTGATCGTCGTGGATCAGGTTTGCCGCCAGCGGCCGGTCGCGGCCAGCCGCGATCGTGAACACCGCGAGCGGATGTAAGGGATGGACCGGCTGCACGTCGTCAAGGGACACGGCACCGAGAACGACTTTGTTATCGTGCCGGACCTCGAGGGCGCCCTCGAACTGACCCCCCGGCTTGTGCGCGCCTTATGTGATCGGCACTCCGGCATCGGGGCAGACGGGGTGCTTCGGGTCGTCCGCTCCGAGAACGCCCCGGAGAGCGCCGCCGGCTCGGCTGAGGCGCCGTACTTCATGGACTACCGAAACGCCGACGGGTCGGCGGCCGAGATGTGTGGCAACGGAGTCCGAGTTTTCGTCCGATATCTCCAGGCGGTTGGCCTCGTCCATGACTCGGTAGCGGTGGCGACGCGGGGCGGAGTCAAGCGCACCTGGCTCACCGACGATGGCGACGTCGTGGTGGACATGGGATCACCGCGGACTCTTGCCGTCCGCCCGGTCGCCATCGCCGCCCCGTCGCTCGCCGCCGCCATCGGCGTGGCGATCGAACTGCCGAATCCGCACGTCGTGGTGTCGGTCGCCTCCGTTGCCGAGCTGGACGCGCTGGACCTCACGCGTGCGCCCACGATTGAGCCCAACCGCCCGGACGGTCAAAACGTCGAGTTCGTTGTGCGTGAAGGCCCGCGGCGCGTGCGCATGCGGGTCCACGAACGCGGCGTGGGCGAGACTCGCTCGTGCGGGACGGGCATCTGCGCGGCCGTGGTCGCACAGCCCGACGCGCGGCCGGACGGCAGCGCGTGGCACGTCGGGGTCCCGGGTGGCGCCTGCCAAGTCACCTGGAACGCTGATGGTGCGGTGCACCTGCGCGGGCCGGCCGTGCTGGTCGGGGAGATCGAGCTCGACCCGACGTGGCTCGACCGCGCCGCGCGCTAATCGGTCGCCGACACCTCCGGCCGCGTGTCACGATGGAACGACGATGACTGAATTCGCCGGATCAGACGAAACCAATTTCGATCTCAGCGACCGCAACGCGTTGCGGCGGGTCGCCGGACTCTCCACCGAACTCGCGGACATCAGCGAAGTCGAATATCGGCAGCTGCGGCTGGAGCGCGTCGTGCTCGTCGGGGTATGGACGACGGGGACGCTGATCGAGGCCGAGAACTCGCTCTACGAGCTGGCCCGACTCGCCGAGACCGCGGGCTCCGAGGTGCTGGAGGGACTGCTTCAGCGCCGCGATCGCCCGGATCCGGCGACGTACATCGGCTCGGGCAAGGCCAAGGAGCTGCGCGACATCGTCAACAACCACGGCGCCGACACCGTGATCTGCGACGGCGAGCTCACCCCCGGACAGCTGCGCCAGCTGGAGGACGTCGTCAAGGTCAAGGTGGTAGATCGGACCGCGCTGATCCTCGACATCTTCGCCCAGCACGCCCGCTCGAAGGAAGGTAAGGCCCAGGTCGAGCTGGCGCAGATGCAGTACCTGCTGCCGCGGCTGCGTGGCTGGGGCGAGTCGTTGTCCCGGCAAGTGGGCGGTCGCGCCGCCGGCGGTCTCGGCATCGGCGGCCGCGGCCCTGGAGAGACCAAGCTCGAGATCGACCGCCGGCGCATCACGGCCCGCATGGCCAAACTGCGTAAGCAGATCGGCCACATGAAGACGTCCCGGGACGCCAAGCGGGCGCAGCGGGTCGAGCGCCGCATCCCGGCCGTCGTGCTGGCCGGCTACACGAACGCTGGAAAGTCGTCGCTTCTGAATCAGCTGACCGGCGCGGGCGTGCTCGTCGAAAACGCGCTGTTCGCCACCCTCGACCCGACCGTGCGCCGCTGCGAGACCGCGGACGGCCGGGTCTATACCCTGGCTGACACCGTTGGCTTTGTCCGGCATCTGCCGCACCAGCTCATAGAGGCGTTCAGATCGACCCTCGAAGAGGTCGCGGACGCCAACCTGATCCTGCATGTGGTCGACGCCGCGGACCCGGACCCCGAAGCGCAGATCCGCGCCGTCCGCGAGGTGTTCGCCGATATCGACGCCCTCGGCGTACCCGAGCAACTCGTGTTCAACAAGGTCGACGCCGCCGACCAGGACCTCGTCCTGCGGTTGCGCCGCCTAGCCCCCGACGCGCTGTTCGTCTCGGCACGCACCGGCGAAGGGCTCGACAAGCTTCAGGCGGTGATCGACGACCGGCTGCCGCGCCCCGACGTTGAGGTCACAGTGCTCGTTCCTTACGCGCGAGGGGACCTGCTCGCGCGAATCCACCGGGCGGGCGAGGTGCGCTCGGCCGACCACCTGGGGGAGGGAACGCTCGTCAACGCCCGGGTGAACAGTGATCTCGCGGCAACTCTGCGGCCGTACGCTGTGTCGGCTGGCGTAGTCTCATAGCCGTACGTCGCTGGCCCACCTATGAAGGAAGCCGGTCATGGAGATCTTTTCGCCCGGGCATCTGATTCCGCTGCTCATCGTCGCCGCCATCCTGTTCTTCGGATGGAAGCAGCTGCCCGACATGGCCAAGTCCGTGGGCAAGTCGCTGCGCATCTTCAAGACTGAGATGAAGGGCATGAGCGACGACGACGCCGCTCGTGAGGCGCACAAGGCCGAGGCGATCGAGCAGGCGCCGGTGCCGCCGTCCGACACGCCCCCCGATAAGCCGTCGCAGCCAAAGCCGAATACGGAGTGAGCTGCCGCCGGCGCGCCCGCGTCGGCCCGGTACGCGGCGGCTGCCCAGGTCGCCACATCTGAGAAGCTAGGCACGCTATGAGATCTCTGCGTGCGGGCGTGGCGTCTGTTCTCCTTCTCGTGCCCACGGCGATCGCAGCTTCCCGTCGCAGACGCCTCCTCGTCGCCGGAGTGCAAGGTCAAGATCGGCACTACCGAGCCGCGCAGTGAGCCGTGGGAGCATCGCCGGCTCGACGTGCGGCGGGTGTGGCCGATCACTGACGGAAGCGGCGTCCTCGTCTCGGTGATCGACAGCGGCTTCAACGCCGAGCAGGGCCAGCTTCGCAAGATCCACGTCCGGGCGGGGCTGAACGTCTCCGGTGTGTTCGGCCGGGCGGATACCCGTGACTGCGTGTACCACGGCACGGCCGTCACGGGCATCATCGCGGCGCCCATGGTCGAGGGCGTCTACTTCACCGGCATCGCACCCGGTGTGACGATCATGCCGATCAAGGAACAACAGGGCGACGAACAGCCGGGTACGAACCACATCGCGCAGGAAATCGAGGCGGCCGTCGCTGCCCGCGCGCACGTGATCAACGTCTCGATCACCACTTCGGTGGGCACTCCCGATCTCGAGCGAGCCGTTGCGGCGGCCGAGCGGGCCGACATCGTAATCGTGGCAGCCGGCGGCAACGACGGCTCGACCAACAATCTGGCCGCGTTCCCGGCCGGCGTACTCGACGAAGTACCCGAACGTGCTCGCCGTGGCGATGACCGATCAGAATGATCAAGTCTCCGGAGTGTCGACCCGCGGGACGTACATCAACATCGCCGCGCCGGGCAAGGGCGTCGAGCTTGCGATGCCCAAGGTCGGCTATCTGGCCAACCAGGACGGCACGAGTTTCGCCACCCCGGTTGCCGGCCGCGAGCCGGCACCGGCAACACCTCGCACTCGGCGTGGGCGCCGCGCACCTCGGCCTTGCCGTCGTGGTTGCTCTTGTGGCTGCGGTCGTCCGCCGCAGTTCGGCGTTGTCCGGGCCGCATCGTGACGGAACCGATCCGACGCCACACGGTGACTATCGCGAGACGCCCACTCGGTCACCCCGACGGCAGTAGCGGCGATTCGCGCTTCATAGCCGTAGCAGCCGCCCGCCACCGACCGCGCGATGTTCTGCTGGTCGTCATCCGATCGTGCCGGGGGGAGCGTCGCTGCCGCCCCAGACGTCGCCGTCCCGTCCACGCTTGAGGAGCTGCTTCCCCGGCTGATCGAGACCGACCGCGGCCTGTGCCCGGCTGACTTGGACGGCGTGCCGACGCTGACCGTCCCGATCGGCTTGATCGACAAACCGTTCGAGCAGCGGCGCGACCCGATGTGGCTCGACCTCGCGACCGCGCACTTCCTCGTCGCGGGTGGCCCGCAAAGCGGCAAGAGCACCGTGCTGCGCACGCTCGTCTCATCGCTGTCCCTGACGCACACGCCCGAGCAGCTGCAGTTCTACTGTCTTGACTTCGGCGGCGGTACCTTGACCGGCCTCGGCGATCTTCCGCACGTCGGCTCGGTCGCGACCCGGCTGGAACCACAGCGGGTGCGGCGCACCATCGCCGAGATCAACGGGCTGCTCGAGCGTCGTGAGCAGCTGTTCACGCAGTACCGCGTCGATTCCATGGCCTCGTACCGGCGCCTGTCGACCACCGGGCAGGTACCCTACGACGGCTTCGGTGACGTGTTCCTCGTCGTCGACGGCTGGGGCACGATCCGCTCGGATTTCGAGGAAATGGAGCAGCAGATCACCCAGATCGCGGCGCGTGGTCTGGGATTCGGTGTCCACATAGCGCTGTCGATTCAGCGCTGGATGGAGATTCGCCCGGCGCTTCGCGACCTGATCAGCAGTCGGCTGGAGCTGCGGCTGGGCGACCCGACGGAGTCGCACGTCGATCGGCGGGCCGCTGCGAACGTCCCGACCGGATCACCGGGCCGCGGCCTGAGCCCGAACAAGCTGCACTTCCTGGCCGCTCTGCCGCGCATCGACTGTGATCCCTCCACCGACAACCTGGTCGAGGGCGTGGCGGCCATGGTCAAGCGCGTGGCCAGTGCCTGGAGCGGTCCGCCCGCGCCTGACGTGCGACTGCTGCCGGCAGATCTGCCGATCGTCTCGCTGCCGCCGATCGATCTGCGCACAGCCGCCGTGCCGATCGGCATTGACGAGAACACGCTGTCCCCGGTGCTGGTCGACTTCGATGCCGAGCCGCACTTCATCGTGATCGGCGACGTCGAGTCGGGTAAGTCGAACCTGCAGCGGGTGATCGCGCGCGGTGTAACCACCCGGTACACGCCCAAGGATGCGAAGATCATCACGTTCGACTACCGGCGGGGCCTCCTCGGCGCGGTCACGACCCCGCACCAGATCGGGTACGTGATGACGTCAGCGGCGGCTCGGGACATGGTCAACAACATCAGCGGTGCGTTACGGGAGCGGCGCACTGCTCGGCTCGCTAGAGATGCAGCCGTTGCCTCCCGGCCGCGGCCAACTCGTGCGTCGGCGAACCGGCGTGACGCTGATCCAGACCGCACACATGACTTGACCGCCGGAGTGTCTCGCAGGTCGCGCCGACAAGCGGCGCACCCCGCGAGCCAACCCGCGCCTGACGGCGCGGGCCGCGCAGCGGCCGGCGGCTCTTCGCGCGAGCGCTCATCGCCCGATGGTTGCGTTCGCGACAAGCGGCGCACCCCGCGAGCCAACCCGCGCCTGACGGCGCGGGCCGCTTCGCCGTGGGCTCGGCCGAGCGAGCTTCGGCGGGTCAGACCCGCCGCAGTACGGTGACGACTTTGCCGAGGATCGTTGCGTCGGTTCCGTCGATCGGCGCGTACGCGGCATTGTGTGGCAGCAGCCAGACCTTGTCGTCGCGCCGTTGCAGGGTCTTGACAGTGGCTTCGCCGTCGATCATGGCGGCGACGATGTCGCCGTTGTCGGCGTCGGGTTGCTGGCGTACCACGACCCAGTCGCCGTCGGATATCGCGGCGTCGATCATCGAGTCGCCCTTGACGCGCAGCATGAACAGGGTGCCCTCGCCGACGAGGGCGCGGGGGAGCGGGAAGACATCCTCAACCATCTCTTCGGCCAGGATCGGCCCGCCGGCGGCGATGCGGCCGACCACGGGTACGAAGACCGGCCCCGCAGCGGAGGACACCTCGTCCTTGCGGACTCGCTTGGCCTTCGAAGCTGAGCGCACGTCTACCGCGCGCGGCCGGTTGGGGTCACGGCGCAGGTAGCCCTTGCGCTCGAGCACGGCCAGCTGGTGGGCCACGCTCGAGGTGGAGGCCAACCCAGCGGCCTCACAGATCTCGCGAATGCTCGGTGGGTAGCCGCGGCGGCTGACCGACTCGCGAATGACGTCGAGGATGACGCGCTGTCGCGTCGTCAGGCCGTCGGCACGCTCGCGGTCGGAGAGTTCGGTGACCTTGCTGCTGCCGGGCGTGCTGAGTGGAGCGGTTCGGCTACCCCTAGGGGCGCCTCGTTTGGGGGCCGGTTTGGGTGTGGACGTGGTGGGCGATTGTCGCGGCACTGCTTCAGCTCCCTCGGGTCGTCCGGATGCTGTCGTCCGGATTGGCCGACGGTAGCCCCGCACCGAGCCAATCTCAAACATCCGTTCGAACAACACGCCGATCGCTTCTGGATTTTGTCAGACGGTGGTGGTAGTTCTTCGTACAAGCGTTCGATCGAACGATCGTTCGAGCCAAGAATACCGCTTCGTCGGCCACGAGCAAGGCCGTGCGCGCGTTTGCTGGAGGAGTTCCGATGTCCCTCGCCACCACGTTCCCGCCCGACGTCGACATCCCGGCGCCGGCTCACGAGCCGGTCGAACGTTTAGCCACGGTGCTGCCGTTCCGGTCCCGCCCGGCCACCATCGCTCCCGAACCCGACATCGGCGCATCCCTTCGCCAAGCGGCCACCGCGGCTTCGAGCTCATATCCGGTCCGTTCCCAGCATGCGACGACGACGCGGCAGTCCGCGCCGATCCGGCTGACCCGGCGCGGCTACGTCGTGCTGGGCTTGGTGGTCGCTGCGGTCACCGCCGGGCTGCTCTGGCTTGCTCATGCGTCCGCCCCGGCCGCTCCGGCGGGCGCGGATGTGCGGGTCGTGACGGTCAGCGAAGGCGACACGCTGTGGTCGATCGCCTCACGTATCGCGCCGCAGCGCGATCCACGCACGGTCGTGGCCACGCTGGAGCGGATCAATCACCTGACCAGTCCGCTCCTGCAGCCGGGACAGGTATTACGCACCCGCTGAGCTCGCCCCGGAACGAT
This sequence comes from Actinomycetota bacterium, assembly GCA_046734095.1. GTDB lineage: Bacteria > Actinomycetota > Actinomycetes > Mycobacteriales > Jatrophihabitantaceae > DASXRA01. The sequence goes on from JBKPQM010000105.1 coordinate 10,367, forward strand.
CGCGCCGGCCGACCGGGCCACGACTCGCCGCGTTTCAGCTTGCGTGATGAGTGCCAACGTTCTACGGTCAACCCCTACATCTAGTAGTTACAATAGTGTAAGTCATCCACAGCTTGGGGTTTGTGGTCCACAGGCTGAGCTTGGCGATCCACATTCTGTCCCCACGTTGTCAGCACCGTCGTCCACAAGGCGGTGCACGCGACGCGGGTGACGGAGGCCGGCGTGGCGGAGAGGAGGCGGCTCGATGCGTTGTCCGTACTGCCGTCATCCGGATTCCCGGGTCGTCGACTCGCGGGAGCACGACGAGGGCCAGGTCATCCGGCGGCGGCGCAGTTGCCAGGCCTGCGGTCGGCGGTTCACCACCGTCGAGGAGGCCACCCTGGCAGTCATCAAGCGCAGCGGTGTCACCGAACCGTTCAGTCGGCAGAAGGTGATCAACGGCGTGCGCCGGGCCTGCCAAGGACGTCCGGTCGACGAGGACGCGCTGGCCCAGCTGGCCCAGGCCGTAGAGGAGACGATCCGGGCCACCGGCGCCGCCGAGGTGCCGAGCGACGAGGTCGGCCTCGCGATCTTGGGACCGCTGCGCAAGCTCGACGAAGTCGCATATCTGCGTTTCGCGAGCGTCTATCAGGCGTTCAGCTCGATCGACGACTTCGAGAAGGCGATCGCAGAATTGCGCGCCGCTCATCGAGTTGGCGACCCGGTACCCGACCCATATCAGACATCAGCATCACCGAACGCGCGAGTACAGACGACAGGGAGAGCCGAATGACCGAGGCAGTAGAGCAGCAAGGCATGGCCGACCGCGAGGACGATGGCGCCGGCGGGGTGTTTGCGGAGAACGGCCTCGGCATCGAGCGCGTGTACACGACGCCCGGCGTACACCCCTATGACGAGGTCACGTGGGAGCGGCGCGACGTCGTGATGACGAACTGGCGCGACGGCTCGATCAACTTCGAGCAGCGCGGCGTCGAGTTTCCAGATTTCTGGTCGGTGAACGCGGCGAACATCGTGACCACGAAGTACTTCCGCGGCGCCGTGGGCACGGACGCCCGCGAGTGGTCGTTGCGCCAACTGATCGATCGGGTCGTGAAGGCGTACCGCGCGGCGGGGGAGAAGAACCGATACTTCCGCTCCACTGCCGATGCCGAGGTGTTCGAGCACGAGCTGACCTGGATGCTCATGCACCAGGTTTTCAGCTTCAACTCGCCGGTTTGGTTCAACGTCGGCACGACGTCGCCCCAGCAAGTGAGCGCCTGCTTCATCCTCGCCGTCGACGACACCATGGACTCGATCCTGAACTGGTACCGCGAGGAAGGACTGATCTTCAAAGGCGGCTCCGGCGCGGGCCTGAACCTCTCGCGCATCCGGTCGTCGAAAGAGCTGCTGTCCTCGGGCGGCACGGCCTCCGGACCGGTCAGCTTCATGCGCGGTGCGGACGCATCCGCGGGCACCATCAAGTCCGGTGGCGCGACCCGCCGAGCCGCGAAGATGGTGGTGCTCGACATCGACCACCCCGACATCGTGGAATTCATCGAGACCAAGGCACGCGAGGAAAACAAGATCCGCGTGCTGCGCGATGCCGGCTTCGACATGGATCTCGGCGGTCACGACATCACGAGCGTGCAGTACCAGAACGCAAACAACTCAGTGCGTGTCTCGGACGAGTTCATGCGCGCGGTCGACGCGGCCCGCGAGTTCGGCCTGCGGGCGCGCACCACCGGCGAGGTGATCGAGACCGTCGACGCCAAGACACTCTTCCGGAAGGTGGCTCAGGCGGCGTGGGAGTGCGCCGACCCTGGCATCCAGTACGACGACACGATCAACGACTGGCACACCAACCCGGAGTCTGGGCGCATCACCGCATCCAACCCCTGCTCGGAGTACATGAGCCTCGACAACACGTCGTGCAACCTGGCGTCTTTGAACCTGCTCAAGTTCCTGGGAGACGACAACCAGTTCGACGCCGAGAGATTCGTGAAGGCCGTCGAGCTGATCATCACCGCGATGGACATCTCGATATGCTTCGCCGACTTCCCGACCGAAGCAATCGGTGTCAATACGCGGGCGTACCGCCAGCTCGGAATCGGCTACGCCAACCTGGGTGCGCTACTGATGGCCTCCGGACTCGCCTATGACTCCGACGGCGGACGCGCGCTGGCTGCGGCCGTGACATCGCTGATGAGCGCGGTGTCCTATCGTCGTTCGGCCGAACTCGCCGGCATCGTCGGCGCGTACGAGGGCTTCGCGCGCAACGCGGCGGCGCACGCCCGGGTGATGCGCAAGCACGCTGCCGCGAACGACGCAGCCCGGCCGATGCACGGCAACGACCGCAGGCTGTTCAAGATCGCAGCCGACGAGTGGGCACGTGGCAACAAGCTCGGCGAGAACAACGGCTGGCGTAATGCGCAGGCGTCCGTGCTCGCGCCGACCGGGACGATCGGCCTGATGATGGACTGCGACACCACCGGCATCGAGCCCGACCTGGCGCTGGTCAAGTTCAAGAAGCTCGTCGGCGGCGGCTCCATGCAGATCGTCAATCAGACCGTGCCGCGCGCGCTTCGGGTGCTCGGCTACCCGGACGAGCAGGTCGAGGCGATCGCCGAGTACATCGCCGAGCATGGCCACGTGGTCGGTGCGCCCGGACTTCGTCCCGAGCACTACGAGGTGTTCGACTGCGCGATGGGCGAGCGCGCCATCAAGCCGATGGGACATGTGCGAATGATGGCGGCCACGCAGCCGTTCCTGTCCGGCGCCATCAGCAAGACCGTGAACATGCCTGAGTCGGCGACGGTCGAAGACATCGAGGACATCTACTTCCAGGGCTGGAAGCTCGAGCTGAAGGCACTGGCCGTCTACCGTGACAATTGCAAGGTCGGCCAGCCACTGTCGGCCGGCACGGGCGACAAGGGTCGAGCTGAGGTCGAGAAGGTCGTCGAGTACCGGCCGACCCGCAGACGGCTCCCGAAGTCGCGGCCGTCGCGCACCACGTCGTTCACCGTGGGTGGCGCCGAGGGGTACATGACTGCCGGCTCGTACCCGGACGACGGGCTGGGCGAGGTGTTCCTCAAGCTGGGCAAGCAGGGCTCCACACTGGCCGGCGTGATGGACGCGTTCTCGATCGCGATCTCCATCGCACTGCAGTACGGAGTACCGCTCGAGACATACGTGCAGAAGTTCACCAACATGCGGTTCGAGCCGGCCGGGCTCACGGATGATCCGGACATCCGGATGGCGCAGTCCGTGCTCGACTACATCTTCCGCCGGCTGGCTTTGGACAACCTGCCCTACGAGACGCGATCGGCCCTCGGCATCTACACCGTTGCTGAGCGGACCCGTCAGCTGGAAACCGGCTCATACGCACCGCCGGACGAGCAGGAGGACCTCCAAGGGTTGGCCCAGTCGGCACCGGTGAATCCGCCGCGGCCGGCAGCCGAGGTGGATGCCGTCGTTGCCGACACGGCACAGGACGCGCCGCCGCAGGTGCATAGCTCGACGGAACTGCTCGAGGCGATCACCGGCTCGTCCGCCGACGCGCCGCTGTGCATGAACTGCGGCACCAAGATGCGTCCGGCCGGCAGCTGCTTCGTCTGCGAAGGCTGTGGCAGCACCAGCGGCTGCAGCTGAGTGCGACCTGCCCCTGAACGACACGCTCGATAGCCAGAAAGGCACCTTCGAGGGGCGAAGTCGTGACGCCGCCGGACGCTGCGACGCCGTAACGTCCGGCCGGCGGTCCAGCCCGACGGAATCCGCGAAACAGGACCAGCCGGGGCGCTCGCGGTCACACTCGGGTTGCTAACCGCGGCGGGAGGTAGCCAAGGTGGGCGAGCAGGGGTAGACCGGTACGCGTGGCAGGTACGTTCGCTGCCCGCAGAACGCATCGCGCGGGGCGGCGAGGGGAGGCCCGCGCGGCGAGAAGCGCCGTGCGGGGCGAACCCCGGGCGCGGAATCCGCGCAATCCCGATCAGTTCCTCGACATCGTGATCATGATCTCGGTAGCGCTGTTCATGCTGCTCTTCATCGGCGTAGGAATCCTGGTCCTGCAGAACTCGCTTCGGTGATCGGCTGGGGCCTGATGCTCAGCTGATCTCGATGAGCACCTTCCCGACGGCGCCACCCTCGACGGCGTCATGTGCGGCGGCCGTCTGCTCGAGCGGGAACCGATGCAGCGGCAGGCCCGCCGGTGTGCCCACGCCGACCGCGCCCGCCGCGACAGCGGCGCTTACTGCAGCAATCGCGTCGGCTTTTGCCGTATCGGGCATCGTGTAGAGCAGCATGTACTGCCACCGCGCATTGAGCGCCATGAGCGGGCGCAGCGGCACGGTGACCTCCTCGCCGAGGGTTCCGGCATACATGGCCACGACGCCATTCCTCGCCAGCACGTCGACATCGGTCGGCATGTTGGTTACCGACACCTCGACGACGACATCCACGCCCTCGGGGGCGAGGCGCCGGACCTCGGCCGCGACGTCCTGGTGCCGGTAGTTGATTACGTGCTCGGCGCCTGCGGCCAGGGCGAAGTCTGCCTTCTCGGAGCTGCTGACCGTGGTGAGCACAGCGGCGCCGGCCCAGCGGGCGAGCTGGATGGCCGCGTTCCCCACGGCTCCGGCGCCGCCAGCAACGAGCACGGCCCGGCCCTCCAGCACTCCTGGAGCCAGTCGCTGCGGGCTGCCCTCGTGCACGGTCAGCGTCCGATGCGCGGTCAGGAACGGCACTCCTAGGGCGGCGCCCAAATCGAACGACGCGGCCTGTGGCAGCGGCACCGTATGCGCCGACGGGAGCACGACGTATTCCTGCGCAGTGCCTCCTGGCCGGTGATGCGCGGCCTGCCAGATCCAGACACGCTCACCCACCCGTGCGGGGTCGACACCAACGCCGACGGCATCGATCACGCCCGCGCCGTCCTGGTTCGGCACCTGCTCGGGGAACGCGAGAGGCTGATTGGCTCGGCTCTTCCAGTCGGTCGGATTCACGCCCGAGACGTGCATCCGCACGCGCACCTCGCCCGGGTCCGGTTCGAGGATCGGGCGCTCGACCAGGTGCAGCACGCTTGACGGGCCGTTCTCGCTGTAGACGACAGCTCTCATGACCGGTCAGGCTACGACCGTGAGCGTGATCCGCACGGACGTGGTGGTCGTCGGCGGCGGCGTAATGGGATCGGCAGCGGCGTGGCAGCTAGCGAAGCGCGGACTGGACACCGTCTTGCTCGAGCGCTTCGAACCCGGCCATGTGCGAGGCGCCTCGCACGGCGCCTCGCGGATGTTCCGCTTCGCCTACCCCGATCCGTTCTATGTCGAGCTCGTCGCACGATCGCTGCCGCTATGGCGGGAGATCGAGTCGGCGAGCGGCATGCCGTTGTTGACGATCACCGGCGGCGTCGACCACGGCGATCCGGCGGCGACACACGCTCTCGCGGCTGCGCTCGAGGCAGCGGGCGTGATCGGTCAGTGGCTGTCGCCGCAAGAGGCGGCCGAGCGCTGGCCCGGGCTGCGATTCGATACTCCGGCGCTCCACCATCCACAAAGCGGCCGACTCGACGCCGACGCCGCGGTGAGCGCCCTGCAGCGGATTGCCACGGCGTGCGGCGCGCAGGTGCTGCACCACGCACCGGTCACCCGAATCGACCCGGATCCGGCCGCGGTCGAGGTGGGTCCCGACGTCTACCGGGCGCGGCGCATCGTCGTCGCCGCCGGTGCCTGGACCACCCGCTTACTCGGCCGGCAGCTCGTCCTGCCGCCGCTTCGGGTGACCCAGGAGCAGCCGGTGCACTTCGTCTCGAGGCTGGCCGGCGAGTGGCCGAGCTTCATCCATCGTCGCGGGGAGGCGCACGCGCCATTCCACTTCGCCTACGGCATGCGCACCCCGGGCGAGGGCATCAAGGTCGGCTTTCACCACGCCGGGCCGGACTGTGACCCGGACGCGCGGGACTTCGCCCCGGAAGCGACGCGCCACAAGGCGTTGCTTGACTACGTCGCCGAATGGGTACCCGGCGTGAGCGTCGACGACTGGACGCCGATCAGCTGCACCTACACGTCCACCGACACCGAGGACTTCGTGATCGACGCCGTCGGAAACATCGTCGTCGCCGCCGGCTTCTCCGGGCACGGGTTCAAATTCGCCCCGGTCGTGGGCCAGCTGCTCACCGACCTCGTGTTGGGCGCAGGCGACGCGCCTTCGCGGTTCGCGCTCACCCGCTAGTCATCGAATGTTGGGTGCGACGATTCGTTCCCAGTCTCTCACTCATCTGCTCGGTTGCGATCACGTGCAGCACGGCGTTGATCAACGCGAGGTGCGTGAATGCTTGCGGGAAGTTGCCCAGCTCTTGGCCGGTGTGCGGGTTGATCTCCTCGGCATAGAGCTCCAGCGGGCCGGCGAAGGACAACAACTTGGCACACAGCTCACGGGCCCGCTTGTGCTCGCCGATCTCGCACAGCGCCGGGACCAGCCAGAACGAGCAGATCGTGAGCCGGCGTGCCGCCCAAGGATCGAGCCGAAGACACTCGCGGAGTCCATGCGGGGCAGGCACATCCACTCGATCGAGCCGCCCGGGCGCGACCAGGGCGGTCGTCTCGCCGTCGGACAGGAATCCGTAGTCGCCGATCGGTACCGGCATCGGCATGGCCGGATGCGGTCCACTGCCGTGACCGAGCCTGGTGCCGACGTCCATCCCCGGCAGGATGAACGATGGCGGCAAGGTCGACAACTGCCGACTCGTCAGTCGGTGACAGTGACCGCATTCCGTTCGGGCAGTGCAACTTCCGCCGTGGGGCGGCGCAGCGTTGCCGCGACCCGCCGCGCGGCCGACTGCACGCCCATCGACAGCGCCAGCAGCGCGATCGCTACGACGCCGTCCAGCCAGAAGTGGTTGGCCGTCGCCGCGACGACGAAAATCGTGATCGCCGCATGCAGCACCACCCACCAGCGCCACGGACTCGGGCTGATCCGCACCACGACCACGGCGATCAACACCGCCCAGCCGACGTGCACCGACGGCATCGCCGAGAGCTGATCGGGCCCGACCGCCTGCAAGGCGATGTACACCGACTGACCGTATTGCACTGCCGTGTCGACATACCCCAGGTCCGGCAGCAACCGCGGCGGTGCGACCGGCAGGAACTGCACGAGCAGGCAGGAGGCGGTAAGGAGCACGATCGTGGTGCGCACCTCGGGATACCGGTCGCGATGACGAACGAACAGCCACAGCAGTAACGCGCCGAGCGCGGCGAAGTGCATCGTCGCGTAGTACAGGTTGCAGGCCTGGGTGAGCAGCGGATGTGGAGTGATGAGCCGCTGCGCGTCGAGTTCGCTGGGTAGATGTCCGGCGCGTTCGGCGTGCTCGATCCATCGGGCCCGGGCGAACGCACCTGACGTGCCGAGTAGTGAGGCAGATGCGGCGAGCTGCCACAGCGCGTACAAGCCCGCAACGTAGCCGGATTCCCGCGCAAATGGCGCGAGTGCGACAAGGCGCCGCCGACCCGTCGCATTCAATGCCAGCCCCCCCGCGATCAGCAGAGCGGCCAACACTGCACCCTGCTGCCACGACAAGGCGATGTTGTGCATCAGTTAACTATGCCCTGGGGGCCGCGACCGGCGTCCACGGGTTTCTCGGGGTCGACGTCCGGAATTCGCTCGTGACCGAACTGGGTTGCCTTTAGTTTGGGCGAAAGCGCGAATAAGGAGGCGGCGTGTCCAGGCGGAGCTGGCTGCTGTTCGCGGCCATGTGCGTCATCTGGGGCGTGCCGTATCTGATGATTCGGGTCGCCGTGCGAGACGTGGCACCCGGCACGTTGGTCTTCGCCCGCACGACACTCGGCGCGTTGCTGCTCGCGCCGATCGCGCTCAAGCGGGACGCGATGCGTCCGGTGCTGCACAGATGGCGTCCGCTGCTCGCCTACACCGCGTTCGAGGTGGCTGTCCCCTGGCTGCTGCTATCCGACGCCGAGACCAAGCTGTCGAGCTCGCTGACCGGGCTGCTGATCGCGGCTGTGCCTCTTGTCGGTGTGGGCATTGCCCGGCTGCAGGGCGGCGACGACCCGGTCGACGCGTACCGGGCCTTCGGGTTGTTGCTCGGCATCGGCGGGGTCATCGCCCTGCTCGGCCTCGATCTCGGCGAAGTGCATGCCGTGCCGCTCGTCGAAGTGGCTGTCGTGGTGGTGTGCTACGCGATCGGGCCCGCGATCTTGAGCCGTTATCTGTCCGACGTGCCCGGCATGGGCGTGGTCGTGCTGTCGCTGGCGATAACCGCGGTCGGCTACCTCCCGGTCGCGGTGCTCGACCCGCCGCAGCACCTCCCTGCGAATGTCATCTGGTCCGTCGTAGGCCTGGCGTCGATCTGCACTGCGTTGGCGTTCGTCTTGTTCTTCGCGCTGATCGCGGACATCGGTCCGGCGCGGGCGACCGTGATCACCTACGTCAACCCGGCCGTAGCCGTCCTTCTCGGCGTCGCGCTACTCGGCGAGCGGTTCACCGTCGGCATGGCGGTGGGCTTCCCGCTCATACTCGCGGGCTCCGTGCTTGCCGCACGCAAGCGTGCCGTTCGCGAACCCATCGCGCCCGCGCCGGCCGCACAGCCCGTGCTAGTCGAGCCGGACCGATCCTGACGGCGTGTCGAATATCGCCGCGACGACGCCGGTCTCCTCCTCGGACGGCGACTCCCAGAGCACGTCGATGCCGTCCAGCGGCTGGGTGGACGACACGCCGAGGTACTCGTCGACGGTGAACTCGTCACCGGCGAACTCCAAGCTCGTGAGGGTGATCTGCGACTCGCCGCACGAGGGGTGGTGGAGCTGGTCGGTCTGCCACTGCACGAAGAACGGCCGCTGCGGATCGACGACGAGGTCCTTGACGCCAATCTGCTTCCAGCGCAGGTCGAACCCGTCGGGGCGGCGGCGGTGCCCCTGCGCGGCGCGGCGCCCGAGCCGGGACTCGATGGCAGTGATGTCATCGACGCGCACCGCCCAGCCCAGCCAGCCGCCTCCGGTAAGCCGACGGGCCCGCACTGCTTGCCCGAAGGGTGCCTTGTCGGCGGCGGGGTGATCGAGGACGTCGACGACCTCGAGGTAGCAGCCGTTCCGCAGCGGCAGGACGAAATTTCGGGTGCCGAACGAGGGGTGCAACCCACCGTCGCTGAATGCGGCTCCGAGGCGTGCGCCCAACCGCTGCACACACGCGGCCAGCCCCTCCGGACCGGCCGCGTACGACAGGTGGTCCAGGCGCATCCGCTCATCGTGGCCCAGCCGCCCTGACCGGGTGCATGGGACCCCCTCCCGGTGACGGTGGGCACACTGCTAAGGGCGGCGCAGCGTACACATCCTGCTCTCAGGGTGTGATCAGGTCCAGCCGACCAAGAAGCCATCCCGGTCCTACGGCCTGCACGCCCTCGCCGAGGCGTCGGCGCAGACCGCGGTCGGCAGTCACCACCACGGTCTGGCGGCCGGCCGCCATAGCCAGACCGGCCACATCGACGACCTTACTGTCGCCGTCACGTGATGCCGCCTGGACAGTATTCGCGGCGTCCCACCAACGTGACGCGGCGGGCTCGTCGGCGAGTGGGCGGGCGGCGCCCTCGACGACGAGCGTGACCTCAGGCAGCAGACAGTGCAGGCCACCCGGTGAAACGCCCGGTGGTAGGGCCGGTGCGTCGACACCGTCCCGGGCAAGGCCACCCAGCCGAGCGCGCAGCCTTCGGGTCGCTGCGAGGCGATCGCGCCACCAGCCGTCTGGCCGGGCACCCACGACGTTCGCCGCATCGACGACCACGGCCAGCCTGGCGGGTGGATGGCGCAGCTGCGGCCAGGCGCTCGCGAATCCGCGATGCAGCGGCAGCCGGTCGATTTCGCTCGTGGGCCACCAGCGGATCTCGGTGCTTTCGGCGTTGACGGCGCGCGGAATGATCACGCGCCGCGGATCGGCGATGACGGTCGTGTACGACCAACCACCATGGTCATCGCGCCACCAGCCCAGAGGGCTTACGGCGTCCGCGTCGAGGCCCGCTTCCTCATGAGCCTCGCGCAGCGCGGTGGCGACCACGTCCTCCTGGCTGTCGCGCGCGCCGCCGGGCAGCCCCCAGGTGTCGCCTTCGTGCGTCCAGGGTGCCCGGTGCTGAAGTACGGCCCGCTGCCCGTCGTTGATCAACAGACCGGCGGCGCCGAACCTGCCCCAGTGCCGGTGTCCGCGATCGCATTGCACCCAACCGTCGCCGTCTCCGCGGATTGGGCGAAGCTGCGCGGCGCGCGGCGTCTGCGACGCTCCATCGGACATTGTCGGACCCTCTTCCCGCCGCTGCGCGGGTCGTCGGTCCGGGCGCGCCGCCGTGGGCGCACGCTGCCGGCTCCCCATCCGATCGCCGTGGTTGACGTCGGCCCGCCAGGTCGCCTCTCGGCGCAAGGCCGCTCGCAGCGGCAGATGTGGGACCGGGGGCCATGGGTCGGGCCGACGTCGGCTCCACGTTACCTGGTTACGGCGGCCCCGTAGGCTGGGCACTGTCGCGGCCGGTCGAGCGGGTTGGAGGTGGCCATGGCCGAGGAGCCTCAGCGGCCGCATCGTCCGGCTCGGTACGCGGATCTCACCGCGCTGATCGATGCGGCGGGCGGCGATTCACCGCGCAGCCGGGCAGAGGTGGCTGCCAGCGCCGCCCAGGCGGTGCTGGACGCGGCCGCCGAAGGAGAGCGTGATCGTCTCGTCCGCCTAGCCGATGCTGTCGGTCTTGACACGCTCGCCGAGCTGTGGCGTGACAGTGAGCCGGTGAGCCTGCCGGGCGCGCTGTGGATCCTGTATCTGTTGCGGCAGTGGTGCCGGTCCAGCCCCGAGGAGGTCGCCCGGCTGTGGCGCGAGGGTGAGCCATACGCGACCCCGGACGCGGTGGTGGCCGGCTCCGGGCCGCATCCGGACGGTGAGGCGATGGCACGGCTCGCTGACTCGATCTTGGGCAGCGCCTACGGGGGCGATTTCGCGATCGCGCTGGAGCGCGCCGCGGCATTCTTCCGGGTGATCGCGGCCGGCCGCCGGCAGGGCGCAGCGGGATCCGGCGCAAGCTTTGCGCCGCGCAACGATCGTGTCGCGCGCGACCTGATGGCCGCGGCGGCTGCGTGGCGGGCCGGCTGCCTGCAGTAGCAGTCCCGCCCGGCATCGGCCGCCCGTAGCACGTCCTCGCGACACTGTCGCGTCGCGTTGTCCACAGTGGCGTCCGCTGTCCACAGATCGCAGCGTGCCGTTCCCGCGCACCGACGCCCGCGCCACAGTCGTTCGCATGAATGACAGGACCGGCGTTTCCGACGACACCACCGTGCTGCGGGTGCACAGCCCCGGTGACCTGATAGAGGCCATCCCATATCTGCTCGGTTTTCATCCGCACGACAGCGTGGTGATCGTGGGACTCGCCGACACCCGGGTCAACGTGACGGCGCGGGCAGATATCAGCGAATTCGCTGATGGAGCGGCACTGGCCGAGACGATACGGGTGCTCGGCAATAGCGACGCGACACGCGCAGTCGCTGCGGTGTACGACAGTGCGCCGCCCGACGTCTCGAAGCACGATCTGCCGCGCCGGCAATTGATCAACCAGCTCACGAGCTGCGCTGGGCGATTCGGCATCGACCTCCTCGAGGCCGTTTTGGTGTCGCGTGGTCGGTGGTGGTCGTACTTGTGCGCCGACGACGATTGCTGTCCCCCGCAAGGCCGTGAACTACCGGGTGACGCCTCGCCCAGCCGGGCGGCGGCTACCTATGCCGGCCTGGTCGCGCTGGCGGACCGTGACGAGCTCGCCGCGCTGTTGGAGCCGCAGGACGGCGCGTACCGCGCTCGGCTCGAACCAGCGATCGCCGAGCACGAGAACCTGGCCGTCGCGGCGGTTGTCGGCGGATATGACCAGCGTCGGCAGCGCTCGGCCAAGCGCGCAATCTTCGCAGCCAGCCGCGACGCCGACTCGTCCTTGTTCCCCGGCAGTGGCGGTCGCCTCGCCGACGACGACGTATGCCGTTACGCCGCGGCGCTCGCCGAGACGTCGATCCGCGACGCGGTGTGGCTCGCGGTCGACCAGGGTCGCTTGGACGGTCGCACGTTGTGGCGCGAGCTCGCCCGCCGGGCGCCGTCGCCGTACGACGCCGCACCGCTGTTCCTGTTCGGCTGGGCATCGTGGCGCAACGGCAACGGCGCGTGCGCCCGCATCGCGGCGGAGCGCGCACTGGACAGCGACCCGGGCTATACGGCGGCCGAGTTGCTGCTCGGGGCGCTGGCATGCGGATTGGATCCGCACCGCACGCCACGGCTGCGCATGCCGAAGTCGCCGTGAGCGGGCGCGTCTCAGAGCGCGGCCGCGTGTGGAGGCACCGGCCGTGGCAGCGTCGATGCACCCGTGAGCGAATGATCGACGGCAGCCGCACACGCGCGTCCTTCAGCGATCGCCCACACAACGAGGCTCGCCCCGCGCGTCGCGTCACCGCACGCGTAGACGTCATCAGCCGAGGTTTGCCAGGCGCTGTCCACCACGGCGGTCCCGCGGTCAGGGTGCTGCTCGACGCCGAGCGCCTCGAGCAGCTCGGGTACGTCGGTACCGACGAAGCCCGCGGCGAGCAGCACAAGCTCGGCTGGCAGCTCGGTCCGCGAACCGGGTACGGGACGGAATTCTCGCCGTTGCTTCACCCGCACGATCTCGACCTCCTCGACGAGCACCGCCCGCACGGCTCCCCGCTCATCTCCGATGAACCGCACGACCTCGCGCGACCACGCCTCATGTACGCCTTCGTCGTGGGCCGGGGAGACACCGCGAGTGCTCGGCGCCGAGGGCCACCTCGGATTGACGAGACTCGCGCGCGGTTCTGGACGCGGATTGTGGTCGAGCACCGTCACCGACAGCGCGCCTTGGCGATTGGCGGTGCCGAGACAGTCGGCGGCGGTGTCTCCGCCGCCGATGATGATCACATGCTTCCCCGCGGCCGTGATGGCTGGCGCCGCGATGTCGCCAGCCTGTACGCGGTTGCCCAGCGGCAGGTAGTCCATGGCCTGGTGCACGCCCGTGAGCGCCCGACCCGGATTGGCGAGCTCGCGTTGGCGCAACGCTCCCACAGCCAGCACCACGGCGTCGTAGTTTCCGCGCAGCGCGGCGACGTCAGCCCGTCCGATGGGCGTGTTCGTCCGGAACGCGGTGCCCTCCGCCGCCATCTGGTCGAGCCGCCGGTCGATGATGTCCTTCGGCATCTTGAAGTCGGGGATGCCGTACCGCAGCAGCCCGCCGAGACGGTCGTCGCGCTCGAACACGGTCACGTCGTGACCCGCGCGGGTGAGCTGCTGGGCGGCGGCGAGGCCGGCCGGCCCCGATCCGACGACCGCCACCGACTTGCCGCTACGGCCGGACGGCGGCTGGGGCGGCAGGAGATCCCGCTCGAATGCCTTCTCGACGATCGAGATCTCGACTTGTTTGATCGTCACGGGGTCGGTGTTGAGCGCCAGAACGCACGCCGGCTCGCACGGCGCCGGGCAGATCCAGCCGGTGAACTCGGGGAAGTTATTGGTTGCGTGCAGCCGCTCGCTGGCGCTGAGGTGGTCGCCCCGGGCCACGAATTCGTTCCACTCCGGGATGAGGTTGCCCAGCGGGCAGCCGGCGTGGCAGAACGCAACGCCGCAGTCCATGCAGCGCGACGCTTGCTCGGCGACCGCCTCGTCGCGGGCCCGCAGATAGATCGGTTGCCAATCGCGCACCCGCTCCTCCGCCGGCCGCTTGGGCTGGTCAGCGCGCGCGTGCTTGAGGAATCCCTGCGGGTCGTGAGCCACCGGCACCTCTCGAATATCTGGGCGGAGTCGCGCGAGTCCGGCGTGCGTAGGCCGTGGACGATCGTTACGGGGAGGCGAGACTGCGGTGGCTCGCGAAGCCACGCAAGTCTATCCGCGCTTGCTGGCTCGCCCGCGTCGGCGGACAGGCTCGAGCGCCGCGCGCGCCCCGCCTCGCTCGGGAGACGCGCCCGGCTTGGCTCCGGGCCGTACGCCCGACTGGCTCGGGCTGTGGGCCGGACCGGCTCGAGACCCGATCTGAGATCCGGCGCGCCCGCCTCTGGCCTCAGGCGACCTGGCGAGCCGTCGCGTGGCGGACGATCGAGACGAAGACGTGGTCTGCCACGAAGTGATCGAAGTACCTGCGCCGGTCGCCGTCGCACACCTCGACACCGTTCGATGCCGGGGTCACCCGCAGCGTCGACCCTGGCCGCAGGCTGGCGGCGTTGAGCTGTCCCATGAGGTCAGCGTCGGCTTGCACCTGTTCGCTGATCCGGTCAATCCGCACGACCGCGTCCGGGTGTTCGGCCGCCCTGGTGAGAGTGAGTAGGTCGACCGACAGATCGCTGGACCCGAGCGGCAACCCCAGCTCCTCCAGCCCCGGGATGGGATTTCCGTGCGGACACACGAGTGGCTTGTCGAGCATCGCGACGATGCGCCGCTCAACGGCGTCGCTCATCACGTGCTCCCATCGGCACGCCTCGATGTGCAGATGCTCCCAGTCGAGCCCGATCACGTCGGCCAGCAGACGCTCGGCCAGCCGATGCTTGCGCATGACCGCGATTGCCTCCCGGCGGCCCTTCTCCGACAGCTGTAGGTGGCGGTCGTCGGCGACATGCAGCAACCCGTCGCGCTCCATGCGGGCGACGGTCTGGCTCACCGTTGGCCCGCTTTGGCTGAGACGCTCGGCGATGCGAGCGCGCAGCGGAACGACGCCCTCCTCCTCGAGCTCGTACACGGTCCGCAGATACATCTCGGTCGTGTCGATGAGTTCGCTGTGATGGTTCACGGACCCAATCTCCGGTTGCGTGACTGTAGTCATCGTAGAACGCACGGCCGATGTCGTGGGGGGCCGGAACGCCGGGCGCCCGCACCTAGTGACGCCCGGTACCTCGCGTATGCGTGGCGATCGCCTACGTCTGGTGCATCGCGCACGCCTGGCGGATCGCGGGCAGCCGCCCGATCGCGGGCAACCGCCGGATCGCGGGCAACCGCCGGATCGCGGGCAACCGCCGGATCGCGGGCAACCGCCGGATGGCGTAAAGCAGGAGGCCCAGACCGACCGGTCGGTCTGGGCCTCTCTTCTATCTTGCCTCAGGATTCGAGGTAGTCTCGCAGCGCTTGTGCGCGCGAGGGGTGGCGCAGCTTGGCCATCGTCTCCCGCTCGATCTGCCGAATGCGCTCGCGAGAGAGCTTGAACGCCCGGCCGATCTCGTCCAGCGTGCGCGGCTGGCCATCATCTAGGCCGTACCGCATCCGGACGACGGCGGCCTCCCGCGCCTCGAGTGTGCTGAGCACGGACTGCAGCTGCCGGCGCATGAGGCCCGCCTCGACCGCCGCCTCGGCGGCCGGGGCAGTGTCGTCGGCGATGAAATCGCCGAGCGCTGCGTCGTCGTCGGCGCCCACGGTCTGGTCGAGGCTGACCAGATCGCGAGACAGGTCGACAAGTTCGCGAACCCGCTCCTCGGAGAGGTCGAGCTCGACGGCAAGCTCCGCGTGCGTCGCCTCGCGGCCCAACTGCTGGTTGAGCTCGCGACGGATGCGCTGGAGCTTGTTCACCTGCTCGACGAGGTGCACCGGGAGCCGGATGGTGCGCGACTGGTCGGCCATTGCCCGGCTGATCGCCTGCCGGATCCACCACGTCGCGTATGTGGAGAACTTGAAGCCCTTGGTGTAGTCGAACTTCTCAACCGCGCGGATCAGGCCAAGGTTGCCCTCCTGGATCAGGTCGAGGAAGGGCATGCCGTGGCCCGTGTAGCGCTTGGCCAGGGACACCACGAGTCGCAGGTTCGCCCGGAGCAGGTGGTCCTTCGCCCGCTCGCCGTCGATCACAAGGGCGCGCAGGTCACGCTTGCGGGCCGCGCTGAAGATGTTCGAGGCCGCGAGCAGGTGCTCGGCGTAGAGGCCGGCCTCGATGCGCTTGGCGAGATCGACCTCGTCGGCTGCGGTGAGCAGCGCGACTTTGCCGATCTCGTTCAGGTAGACGCGCACCAGGTCGGCCGACGCGGCCGTTTCGTCCAGGTCGGCGGGCGATGGACCAGCTTCGGCCTCGGTGGCGATGTCCGCTGCGACGGCTTCGGCGGTCTCGAGCGCTACGCTGTCGGCAGGCGCTTCGCTGTCCACCGTCGCAGCATCAACCACGACCGTTGTCGGCTCGACGGCGTCAGCCGTTGCGCCCGCGACCTTGCTTCGGCGGGCGCTGCGATGGCCGCGCGTTGCGATGCGCGGCTCGCTGGACTGCCGGCCGGCGGCGCGGGTTGGTGCGGTGCGAGGAGTTGCCACGGAGTATGACCACCTAAGTACGTTGCTCGTTGCGTCAGGCCTCTCACTTGCTACATCGGGCGGGAGGCCTGTTTGGTTCACTTCTCTTAACGCTTAGACGTCCCAGGTGTTCCCGGCGTTGCCTAGCAGCTAAACGAATCTCAGAGATCGCACAGGGGTTCGGATCCTTGGCTGCGGACAGCCCCGTCGCGCCGTTTGGGCGCCACGGGCCGGGCGGGTGGCGCTCGGGTGGTGCTCAGCTGTCGAGCAGCAGCGTGACGGGGCCGTCGTTGACCAACTCGACGCGCATGTCTGCACCGAATAGCCCGGTTTCGACGGTCGCGCCGAGATCGCGAAG
Organism: Actinomycetota bacterium; assembly: GCA_046734095.1. GTDB lineage: Bacteria > Actinomycetota > Actinomycetes > Mycobacteriales > Jatrophihabitantaceae > DASXRA01. The sequence goes on from JBKPQM010000105.1 coordinate 26,970, forward strand.
CTGGGTACAGAAGGCGTCGACCAGCCGTTCGGCCACCGGGCCAGGCGCAGCGGCCGACCAGGACGGGCGACGTCCCTTGCGGGTGTCCGCGTACAGCGTGAATTGGCTCACAACGAGGACACCGGCGTCGTGAGAATCGGCCACCGAGCGCTCGTCACGCAGGATCCGCAGCGTGTAGACCTTGGCGGCGAGGCGAGCCGCATCCGGCACCGAGTCGGTGTGCGTCACGCCGACCAGCACCAGCAGGCCGACCCCGATCTGGCCCACGACCTGCCTATCCACGCGCACCGCGGCCCGCTCGACGCGCTGTACGACCGCCCTCATCGGACGAAACGGGGAGAGCCGTCTGTGGTCATCGGACAAATCCTGCCGGACGGGCATTGCAACTGGCGCAGCTGGTGAGACGATGCTCACGTGCGCATTCGCCATGAGAATCGTCCGGCGGTGATCACGGACGCGCCAGAGAATCAGGACGACGAGTTCGACCGCCGGCGCCGGCGATACGCCATCATGATGTCGGTTCGCGCGCTGTGCGTGATCGCCGCCGCGCTGACATACCGCGTCTCGTGGGTCCTCGCGGTCGCCCTTGTCGTTGGCGGCGCCATCCTGCCGTGGTGCGCGGTCATCCTTGCGAACGATCGACCACCGAAGAAGACCCGCCGGCGGGGTCACTACTACGGTCGACCGAACGGGAAGAAGCTGGAGTCGCGCCAGAAGGCGCTGCCCGGGAGCCGGGACGATAGAACGATTGACGGGTGAGCCACGATGGCAGAATCGAAAACCGTGACCACCACGCAGACCCTCGAAAAGCCGCGTACTTCCGACACCGATACTGGTGATCAGCTCTTTCACTACGTGCGCAAGGCCAAGATCGCCGAGAGCGCTGTGACGGGAACCATGGTGCAGGCGCTGTGCGGCGAGGTGTTCCCGGTGACCCGGACGCCGAAGCCAGGCTCGCCGGTGTGCCCCCGGTGCAAAGAGATCTACGAGTCCCTGCCGCCCGGCGGCGGATCGTCGGACGACTGATCGCTGAGCTCGTCCCGCCTCGGTGGGCGCGGATCGCCGGAGAACTTGTCGTCGACGTCGTCCAGCCGCCGCCAGGCCCGGGGATCGAGCACGCGGGGCGGGCGAATGGGCGTCGGTGAAAGTTGCTCGATGGCGGCGTTGAACTCCGCGCCGAGTAGCACTCCGAGCGCCAGCACGTAGAAGTACAGCAGCGCCGCGATCGGAGTCGCGAGGGTGCCGTAGGCGTGGTTGTGATCGAGGATGAACGTGATGTAGCTGCGCAGCCCGACCGAGCCGGCCAGGAAGATGAGCATGGCGAGCAGCGCACCGGGTGCGCCCCGTCGCCACGGCAGGCGTCGCGGCGGTGCGAGGTGGTAGAGGCTGATCAGCCCGAGCAGCAGCAATACCACAACAACCGGGTAGTAAGCAGCGTGGATAACGGTGCTCGCCGTGGAACGCACGCCCTCCGGGAACAGACTCGTCAGCATCCTCGGCCCGAGCACGAGTAGCGGCAGCAGCACGACGCCCAGCAGCACCGAGCCCATGAACAACCACAACGCGAGCAGCCGGCTGCGTACCGCGCCGCGCTGCTCGCGCATGCCGTACGCGATCGTGATCGTGTTGACGAACGTGGCCATGGCTGACGAGCCTGCCCACAACGCCAGGATGAACCCGATGCTGATGACGTCGATGCGCTGGCCGTGGAGCACCTCGTGCAGGGTCGGTCCCACGATCTGGTCGACGACGTCCGGGGTGAACGCGCGACGGAAGGTGGAATCCAGCTGCGTCTCGGTCCGGTTCACCGCGTCCGGGCCGAACCAGCGCGAGACGTAGCCCAGGATGGCCACGCCGGCCAGCGCCAGTGACGGCAGGCTCAGTAGCTGCCAGAAGGCCGCTTCAGCGGACAGGCCGAGCACCCTGTCCTGCCAGGCCTTGGCAAGCGTGCGCCGCGTCAGCGAGAGCGCGCGGCTGCCGAGGTTCACGAATGAGAGTGTGCCCATGCCGCGGGCCGGCTGACGCCCCGCCCCGCCTGCGGGCGCCGTCGCCATGCTCGAAGAGCTGCGAACGGTCCGATACCGCGTTAGGCGCCGGATATGACCCGACCGCCGACCAAATCCCTTCTTCCCGAAACATTACGATCAAGGCGACGGATGCCCCGCGCAAAGCTGCGGGGCATCTTCTCGCGCTCGATCCGAACCTGCCCAACTCGGTGGGTCCGTTACGTCCGGACGTGTCGGGCTACGTCACGACCTATGCGCAAGTGGCCGCGAGGCCCCAACTGCACGTGGCGCACGCGTTGAATCCAAAGGGCCGGTGGGTGCCGCATGTCATCGCCGCCATCGACGAGCGGATAACGCATCTGCCCAAGAGTGGAGTGCCTGACCCGGCCGGGCTGGTACTCGCGAGCGATCAAAATGATGCCCGCGCCTACGCCGATATCGTGGAACGGGTCACTGCCGAGACACCCGCCGTGATCGTCTCGGACGATCCCCGGGCCAGCACGAAGATCGAGGCGTTCGCGGCCGACGACCAGCGAATGGCCGTCTGCGTAAGGATGATCTCCGAAGGCATCCGCGGTCGAGAACGCCGGCGGTCCTGCGCGCAGTAGCTGGCGCGCCGCCGCCGAACTGCGCCGAGAGGTCAACCGACTGGTGGGCGTGGTCGCGTCCCGGAGTGGTCAGCCGCATGCGCACGTCCATGCGCAGCTACGGCAAGCGGTTCCCGGACCGCCGCCGCGTCCGCGAGCGCCGAGGTGCTGGAACGCCGCCGCGGCCACCTGATGGCGCTGGTGACAAGCTGAGCGAGCAACGGCTCGGACGCGCGCAGCCCGGCTGCCGTGTCCGCGGCATCGGTCGCGAGGTCGGCAGGTTACCTTGTCGGCGTGCCCGTCCTAAGCCTGCTACTCGCCGCGCTCGCCGCTTCGGGCAATGCTGTCGGGGCCGTGCTGCAACGCAAGGCCGCGCTCGAGGTGCAAGACGCGGACTTCGGGCGGGGCGTGCTCGCCCGGTTGGTGCACATGCGGGTGTGGCTCGCCGGCATCCTGGCCATGGTCGCCGCGTTTGCCCTGCACGCGACGGCGCTCAGCCTCGGCGAACTCTCCGCCGTCGAGCCGATCATCGCGCTGGAACTGCCGCTGTCGTTGTTGGTCGCCTCGTGGACGTTCGGGTCCGGCTTGGGGCGCCTCGAGTGGGCCAGCACGATCACCATGACGGGCGGAGTGATCGTTGTGCTCACCGCGCTGTCGCCCTCGCCCGGCAAGCCGACCAA
>JBKPQM010000106.1:0-9691 GCA_046734095.1 Actinomycetota bacterium
GTCGTCCTCGGGCGGCTCGGCAACGCAGGCGTCGTCGGCGTCAGCGCCGTCGCCTGGGGCTGGGAACGGGCGCCGAGACCGACGACAGTCACCTGGTTCCCTCCCGGCCGCTCGACCATGGTCCTGACGTCCCCCAGGCCAGGCTCGGAGGTGAGCACGCAGGGTCTGCTCCGGCTCCGCTTCTCCGACCCGGTGTCGAAGGCGCTGGACGGACGCCTCCCCACCCTCGACCCAGCCACCCCCGGTCGGTGGCGGAGGGCAGACGAGCACACCCTCGAGTTCGCGCCCCGCGGCTACGGCTTCGGCATCGACTCGCGCGTACGTGTCCACCTCCCGACCCCCGTGCGCGTTGCCGGCGCCGGACGGGCGACGAGGACCATCGCCTGGAAGACGCCCGTCGCCTCCGAGCTTCGTCTCGAGCAGCTCCTTGCGCTCCTCCGCTACCTGCCGCTGCGCTGGACCGCCGACGTGTCGGACGCGCCGCGCACCGTCGGCGGCCAGCTCCGGGCTGCGGTCGACCCGCCGCCCGGTCGCTTCGAGTGGCGCTATCCAGGCATCCCCCCGGAGCTCGCCCGACTGTGGCAACCCGGCCGATACAACGCCATCGTCCGCGGCGCAGTCATGGCCTTCCAGAACGAGCACCACCTGACGGTCGACGGGTTCGCCGGGCGTGACGTCTGGCGCGCGCTCATCGCCGACGTCATCGCAGGGAAGCCTCGGCCCGGCGGGTACAGCTACGTGTACGTCCACTCGACCGTGCCGCAGTCGCTGAACCTCTGGCACGACGGGCAGGTCATCCTCACCTCGCCCGGGAACACGGGGGTGCCGGCGGCGCCGACCCAGCTCGGCACCTTCCCCGTCTTCGAGCACATTCCCATCGGGACGATGAGCGGCACCAACCCGGACGGGTCGCACTACCACGATCCGGGGATCCGCTACATCTCGTACTTCAACGGCGGCGAGGGAATCCACGCCTTCAACCGGTCATCCTTCGGCACGCCGCAGAGCCTCGGCTGCGTCGAGCTCCCGCTCGCCGCTGCTGCAAAGGTTTGGCCCTACACGCCGATCGGGACGCTCGTCACCGTCGAACGCTGACGGGCGACCCCTAGGCGCGGATCGTCGCGACGATCTTCCCGTCGACGAGGAACCGGATCAGCGTGCCCCGCGTCAGGCGCTTGCGCAGCCTGAAGCGGGCGATGTACACACCGGTCCTGCCGACCAACCCGCTGGAGACGGTCGTCGTCCCGATCCGGATCGCCGCGCGATGGCGTGCCCGCGCACGTCCGGCGTTGCAGATGATGGCGACCCGACGGTCGACGATCGTGCTGATCGCGCACTTCGCGCGCGGTGGCTTCGGCGGCACCGGTGGGTAGGCGGTCAGTGCCGCGAGAGCCGGCACCGCCAACGCAACGGCGGCCAGCAAGCAGACTGCAGTCGCAGCTCCGAGAGCGAGCAGCCGCCACACGCGCGGTCGGCGTCCCGCGGATCTGCCCCCCATCCCCATGGAGCAGCAATTTACTCGCGGCCAACGTACGGCGCTTGGCTTCCTACGGGCGGCCCGGCGACCGTAGACTTGGGCTGCCTGCATCCAGCGAACCGATTCGCCCGGTGACAAGCAACGTCAAACCCTCGCTCGTCCCGACGGGCCGGAAACGCCGGACCCGGTTCGCGCTGGTCACGGCCGTGCTGGCGGTCGCTCCGGCAGTCGCGACACCTGCTGCCGGCGCAGTCGGCAGGGTGGGACAACAGGCGCCAACGTTTCTCGACGTGCCTCCCGTGGTGGTCATCAACGTGAACGGCGTTCGGAACGCGGTGGTGGACTACGAGCTCCCGCGCGCCCAGGATGCGACCGGGGCCTTGGTCCCTGTCCTTTGCGATCCCGCTCCAGGGGCGATCTTCCCGCTGGGGGACACCGTCGTGAACTGCACGGCCTCCGTCGACGACGGGCCTCAGGCGGGGACGTCCTTCATCGTCCGCGTGCTGGATGCGGTGCCGCCTCTTGCTGCGACGGACGTGATCATCCGGGGCACTCCGAGTTCGGTCGAGCTGCGGTGGCGCCTGCCGGCGAGCCGCGACATCGCCGGCACCGAGATCGTTCGATACCCCGGCGCGTTCGTGGTCTTCCACGGCACCGGAACGTCTTTCACCGACACAGATGTGAAGGCGGGCAACAGCTACAGCTACCGGGTCTCCAGCTACGACTGGGCCGACAATCGTGCACCGGCGGTCGCCGTACACACGGCGGCCAAGAAGGCACCCCTGGTCGAGCCGCAGGACTGGGCCCAGTTGACGCAGCCGCCGATGCTTTCTTGGACGAACGTGGCCGGAGCGGACTACTACAACGTCCAGCTCTGGTCGGTCGCCCCCGGCGCGGCCAGGAAGGTACTCAGCGTCTGGCCGGCCGCCACCCATCTCCAACTGACCTCGAAGTGGACGTTCGCCGGCAAGACGTACGGGCTCACACCGGGCCGCTACCGCTGGTACGTCTGGCCCGGCCTCGGCCGGCAGGCGCAAGGTCGCTACGGCAACCTGATCGGCTCGCACATCTTTGTCGTCCGCTGACCGGGCGCCGGTCTACTCGTACGCGAACCTGACGAAGCTGGTGAGGCGGACGTCGTCGACATACAGCGGCGCCGCGCCGTCCGCGATGCCGACTCCGAGGGCGACCGACGTCGTCCCGGCAGGACTAAGTGCGCTTAGTGCCAGCTTCGTCCATCCCGAGCGCGAAGTCCATCGGAGCTGGCGAGCTTCCTCGGTCGAAAGGATCTGACCGCTCGAGCCGAAGAAGACCATCAAGGGACGGACGTGTTCTCTCGCTCCAGGCGTCGCCACCCACAGCTCGGCGTCGTACTGTCCGGAAAGGCTGGCGGGGTAGCGCGCGGTGGAGATCGAAGCGACGTCGCGACCCGTGGGACGAACCTCGAGCGAGTGTCGTCCAGTTCGCGCTCGTTTGCTTGAGAGCGAGACAGTTGCGTTCGCGGTTCCCTCCCAGAGGCCAACGCCACCCTCGAACCGCGAGTCCGCAGCCGAGAGCAGGTTGCGTCTTCCGCTTGACGACGTTCCAGCCGGCGTCGTCACGGTGACCTCGACTGCTCCGATCCCAGGCGGCGCGACCGCGGTGATCGAATCATCGCTCGAGACGGTGAACGATCGGGCCGGCGCAGATCCGAAATTGACCGCTGTTGCCCCGGTGAAGCCGGCGCCGGAGATCGTGACTGCGGTCCCACCCCGCGCGTCACCGACACTCGGGCTGACCGACGTCACGTCCGGAGGGAGGGGCCTGAAGGCGAACCTCGCCGAGCCCGTGAGCGACGCGTCGTCGAGGTAGAAGGCATCACGACCGCCGGCGCTGTCAACGGTGAGAGCGACCGAAGCCGAGCTCCGGGGACTCGTGCCCCTCGCAGACAGGTGAGTCCAGCCCTGAGACACCCGGACGAAACGACCGTGAGCGACCAAGAGGCCCGATCCCTGTGCGTCGTTGAAGATGAGCGCCACCCGGAAGAGGCCGCGACCGAGGGCGCTCCGTACCCAAACCCCGCCGCTGATCGGAGCGCTGCTTGGAATGGGATAGCCGGTCGAGTACACGGAGGAGAGGCCCGGCTTCCTGGGCTCGACTTCGAGCGAGTAGGGCCGTGAGCGAGCGGGCGACCTGGCAAGTGCGATCTTCGAGTTGACGTTCCGCGTCCATGAACCCGTTCCGGTGCTGAACGTCGCGTCCGATCTCGAGAGCATGTTTGCCGGATGTGGCGCCGACGTTCCCCCGGCCGTGGCAACCGTGACGTCGGCCCGTCGAGACCCTGAGGGCGCGACAGCTGTGATCGTGTCGTCGCCGACGACGGTGAACGATCGAGCCTCGACCGAGCCGAACCTCACTACTGTCGCACCCACAAAGCCACTGCCGTGAAGCGCAACGACGGTCCCGCCGCTGATCCGCCCGACGGTCGGGCCGATCGTCGAAACAACCGGGCGAGGGAAAGTCGAAGCTCCCGGGAGTCCGGCTGTCTGGCGCAGCAGATCGATGTCGAACTGTGTGAACGGAGCCTTGATCGTCCGGTAAGCGGTATCGCCGCCGGAAAACCTGGCGTCGAGGAGGACGCGCCCCTCAGCATCCACCTCTGTGAACAGCGTGTTCAGCTTGAAACCCCAGCTGATGACGTTGTCCCGACCACCGTCGTAGCGACGGAAGCTTCCGGTCGCGTTGCTGTGCTGTCCGTCGGGAGACCGGTATTGCCATATGAACGAAGCCGTCCCAGCGCGCGCGTCGATGTGGTATTCGACGCCGCGCGCCGCACTCAGGAACCACGTGTGATTGTCGTACAGCGACACATTGTTTCCCGGCTCGAAACGCGCGTCATGCTGACCATGGAATGCCACTTCGGGATCCTTCGTGATCCTCAGGTGCTGCTCGCCGTCGCCGACCACTGAGTTGCCGCCGAGCTTCCAACGAATCGAGCCACTCTTCCCGTCGATCCGGTAGACAGCGTCGGCGCCACGGAGGGAAACCAACAGATCACCGCTTGCGGGATCCCGATCAACCGAGTTGCAGTGGTAGACGTCGTAGGCCTGCTGTCGGTCGACCGTATGGACGACCCAGTGGCGCGACTCGGCGACGCCGATGTGGTCGCTCGCCCGCCAACGCCACTGGAGCCGACCGGCTGCGTCAACCTCCTCGACCAGACAATCGACGATTGTGTCGCTGGAACCGAGACCGAGGGGTCGCAGGTCCACCCCTGCTCGGAGAGGGGTTGCCAGCATCAGTCGGTGGCCGTTCTCGAGCGGCAGGAGCTCGTGAAAGTCCAACGGCGGTGTCGGCGTCTTGAGCCGTCGGGTTTCCTTGGATGCAAGGTCGTACACGGTGAACGCACCGCCCGGGTCAGTGCCGAAGCCCTGACCAGGGCCCACAGTCCAAGCAACCTCGTTATGAGCGAACGGGGTGACGTTGAAGGTCGCGGGGCCTGTGGTCTTCTGGTACCAGACCGGCGTGCCGTTCTGGTCGAGGATGATCGCGTAGGTGCCCGCACTGCCTGCATTTCCGGTCAGATACCACCCCGGAGGAGGCTCTCCCGGCTTCGTCACGAGGATCGGGGGAAAATCAGCGGGAAGGCATCGGATCCAATAACTCTGGGATTCGCCCGCCGCCGTCGGAGCCGAAACGACCAGAGCCTGATTTTCGACCAGCGCCAGGGTGACAATCACTTCTGTGCCCGTCTTCCCGCCGATCTCGATGGTTCCGCCCGGGGTCGCTGTCAGCCGCAGGCTGATCCGGTTCACCCCTGGTCCACAACGAAGTACGTAGTCGGTCGTGGAAGCTGAGAACGTCGGAGTGAGCGGCAGATTCGAGGTCGCGATGCCCGCAAGCGGGCTCCCACGAACCTGAACGATGATTGGATCCAGGCTCCCTCCGGCTGCGCCGGATGGGCCGGCGGCGGCCGCCGTGATGACGGCAACCGCCATGAGCGTGATCGACAGGACGATCCGGGAGCGATCAGGCATGCAGCGGCAGGCAGGAGGTCAGCGCGCGTCGGCGAGCGGTCGGGTGCCGGGCCCTGAGGATAGTGCTGCCAGAGACCGACGAGCAAGAAGGTTGCGGGCGTCGGGTCGCTCTACTCGGCATCGAGGAACCCGAACGGGCCCATGGCTGTCCAGACGAAGACCGCGCACGGCGAGATCCTCCCTCGCGACGACGGGCGCGAGCCGGATCTCCGTACCCGCCAGCGAAGGCCGAGGCAACGGCAGCGTCGCATGCAACCAGCGCCCGGACCCGCAGCGCTGGACGGTTACAGCTCGACCGCGCCAGCTGTCGTGCAGGTCGTCGTACACCCTGAAGGAGACGGGCTCGTTCCCCTCGTCGAGATAGCCGAAGCTGAGCAACAGTCGACCTGACGACGGCGGGCTGACGATGATCCGACTCGAGGGGCTGCCTGCCGGAAAGACGCCGCCCCGCGCGCCGGTCGGGTCGCCGCAGGCGCGGACGAGGACGCGGGCTCTCCGTAGCGCGACGCCCCCGCTGAACCGGTCCTTCCTGTCGGGCCTGCCGCCGATGTCGAGCGCCGCGAACCCGAGCGGAGATCCGGGAAGAACCACGTCGAGCGTGCTGACGCGTGCCCAACCAGGCGCGCGTGAGCAGTCGACGAAGCCCACCTCCTCGAACAGCGTCGGTGTTCGGGGCTCGTCGATCGTCACGTCAGGCAGGCTTCCCAGCGCTCCCGACGTGAAGCGTAAGACCGGTCCGCGATCCTCTGTAACCGGCGCGGTCACCCGCCAGTGGGCCCCACCCCCCAGGATTCCGCCGAAGACGAAACCGTCACCTCGGCCGGCTTTCCAGCTCGACAGCGGCCCCGCGATCGAGAGCGCGGGAGGATGCAGGATCGACTCGATCCGCCGCGCGCTCCGAGCGCCGACCGCATAGAGAACGGAGGGATTGCCTACGTCCTCGCTCGGTAGGTAGACGCGGATCGCCTGGAGCGAGGGCGCGCCGACCCACAACGCGACGGGAGAGCGGTCGACGAATGAATTCCGCGTCGGACCCGCCTCCCAGAACGCCGAAGGAACGAACACCGCATCGATCCCCCGGCCCTTCAGCCCCGCGACCACTGCGGACGCACTGGCACCGCGGACGGCAGCTCCTGCGAGCCCGTCGAGCTGGAGGCTCGGACGGTACGTGGCGTAGTAGCTCCGAACGTCGAACGTTCCCACCGCAAGACCGCGGGCGTCCAGCGTATCGATGTCGCTCCACGCGCGCGCGTCGTCCCCAAAGACGAGCTCGACTCTCGATTTCGCGTCGGCGGCCGAGCGGGCGGTCTCGAAAGCGGACGCATGCTCCGTTCGATAGCTCGTTGCCATGGTGGGCACCCGGTCGTTTGGACCCGCGATCGCGTACGCAGCACCTGCCGCGAGGCACGCCACCGCTCCCGCCACAGCGGCGGCACGCGCGACGGTCGCGATGCGGAAGCGTCGCCAGCCGAGGCTGGTCTTGCTCTGCAGTGCACTCAGACCCGTCCCGATCCCCACTGCCGAAGCAACGATCACCGGTAGGAAGTAGCCGAAGCGGACGAGCGACAACGAGACCAGAAGGAGAGACGCAGCAACAACGAGCGCCAGGCCGGAGCGAAGGCCACGATGCCGGGAGGGAGCCGCCACCACGCAGGCGACCGCGACCAGGCCGGCGAGGACGAGTCCGCCCGGAGCAAGAGCGTCCGACGTCGCGATGCCACGGACTGCTCTTGCGAAATTGCCGAAGTCCGCGTCGGGATGGCCGTACGGGTTCGCAGCGAGGATGTCGCGCGTGCTGCTCCATTCCGGCCGCGGCAGGAGCTGGCCACCACCGGGCCAACTCAGCCACGGAAAGAACAGGCTCCGCGTGTAGTACAGGCTCGCGAGCGCGACGAGGGCGATCGGTCCCGTGAGCAGCGCGACGGGAACTGCATTGTCCCGGACCCGCGAGAGGACGGAGTGGGCGGTCCCGACCGGCCGAGGCTCGAAGCGGCGTCGCCCGGCGAACGCGGCGCAGGCACACATCACGATCGCGGCGAAGAAGAGGCCGATCAGGGCCGTACCCGCCGCCAGGCCGATGAGCGCGGCCGAGGCGGCGCTGAGCGACCGATCCGCGTAGAGGAGGCCCGCCGCGAGCACGAGCATCAACAGAAGGAGCATGTAGGCCGTCGGCCATTGGGCGTACGCGACGAAGAGCGTGCTGCCGAGCACGAACATCGACGGTGCCCATCCGGCGAACCCGGAGCGCGTTCCGACCACACGGAGAGCGGCCAGGAGTGTGACCGCCGCAAGCGGGGACACGACTCTGGCCACGTCTGCGGCGGCGAGATGCAGTGGGGCGGCGATGGCGACCGCGATCGAGGAAAAGAGGGCCGGATAGTTGTAAGACACCTCGGCGCCGCCGGAGGGGCCGGCAGCGTGCGGTAGCCCTGGAAGAGCCTGCAACCAGTCGCGGGCGAAGCTGACATGGGTGACGATCGCATCCCACTGCGTCACCGGCTCGATGGACGCCCTCGCCGCGAGCACCCCGCCGACCAGCCCCACTGCCATCGGGAGCACAGCTCTTCTTGCCGACCACGGACTCCCCCTCCCCTGGGAGCGGTCCTCAGACCCGGTCTCGCGGCGCGCCACCCGAACGACCGCGGCGGTCGTCGCGGCCGTCCCAACCAGGAGCAAGACGGCGAGCACCCACCGGTAGCCGAGATCGAAGACACCGAGCACGTACGCCCCGACCCCGATCCACCCGACGCCGATCCACGCCGCCGCCGAACCGTGGAGCAGAGCACGGGGACGGTACTCGGCCGCGATCATCAACGCGACGCTCAGGGCAACGAGCAGCCCGAAGCGGACTGGGAAGTCGGCGGCAAGGCTGACGGCCTCGTGCAACATCCGTCCGATCTCCGCCGGACGCCAGATCAGGTGCCCAACCTGCCGCACCGCCGCGAGCGCGATGAGCGCGAAGCCGCCTGCAATCGCAACGACTGCGGCGGCTTGGAGGGTCGCGGAGCGCCGATCAAGTCCAACGCGCGACGCCAGCTTCATACGGGCGGACGGTGAGCGCCGGACGGCGATGAGCCCTCCGGCGAGAGCAGCCAATACGAACGCAACGAGGAGGCCGGTCACGACGCTGGGAACCCGCTGGTCGGCGGGTGACGAGACGCCCGCCCGTGCGGAAGGCTCGTGCGCTGTTGCGGTCGCTCCGGACGAGCGGTCGGTCGGGGTCGCGCTCAGGTCGGATACGACCAGCCGGGCACTGGTGAAGACACGCCTTCCGATCTCAGGCGTCGACACAGCCTGACCCGTCTGGAAGGTGCAGCGGGGATCCACCAGCGCAAACCGAATACCGAGGCGTCTCGCGAGCCTCAGGCCGGACTCTCCCCCGGTCAGGATTCGCCCGGCCAACCTCGAAGGCTCAACCTCCCAGCTCGGCAGGATCAGCGCCCTGTCCTCGGCAGCCAGTGTCGGTCGGCGGAGAAGCCAGGTCGAGAGAAAGCCCCAGCACGGATCGGTGACGACTCCGTCGCCCGGCCCCGCACGTGCGCTGACGCGGTCGAACCCGACGAGCGTCGCGCGGTCGGCGTCACCGAAGAACGCGCGCAGCTCCGGGGCCAGCCTGTACGCCTGCAGGCCGACCACGACAATGACGGCGACGGAGGCGAAGGCGAAAGGCCTGAACAGCCGCGACCACGTGATTCCGATTGCGGTGCAGAGGACGAGGGGCAGGTAGTAGGTCGCCCGGTAGTACGAGCCCGGAACATGTGCGATCCACGCGTATCCGAACGCGACGATCGTTGTCAGCAACGCGAAGACGACCCAACGCCCGCCGTCCGCGCGCAGAGGGCGAGCAACCAGAAGGGCACCGAGAGCGAGAACACCCAGGATGAGGAGCAGGGTGGTCAGATCCCTCGTCACCAGGTCCCAATTGACCTTGGTGGGCAGGTAGACGCGATAGTCCTGAACACCTGCCGCAGCGGCGTTCCTCCGAATGAGATCCGCGGCGACCCCGGCGCCCAGCAACGCCGCCAGTGCGACCGTCAGGAGCGCAAAGCGAAGCATTGAGCCGAATCGCAACCAGAGTCCTACGCCGAGACAAAGCAGCAGCGTGAGGACTGCGACGAGGAACGACAGGCGGTGTGCGGCCGCCAGCGCAACGAGTCCGAGCGCGAGTACGAAACTCCAGCGCGGATCGACACCATCC
>JBKPQM010000107.1:0-12312 GCA_046734095.1 Actinomycetota bacterium
GGTACGGCCGGTTCCGCAACCCGACGGCCGACCTGGCTGCGCGCGAGATCGCCGATCTCGAAGGCGGCGCGGCCGGGCTCATGACATCGTCCGGCATGGGCGCGATCGCCTCCACCCTGCTGACCCTCCTGCGGGCGGGCGATCGAGTGATCGCGGCCCGTCAGGTGTACGGCGACACGCGCGACCTGCTGGTGCGCGATCTTCCCGGCTGGGGCATCGAGGTGCGATGGGTCGACGCGGTGGACGTCGACGCGTGGCGCCGCGAGGTCGAGGGCGGCCCAACGCGAGTCGTCTACGCCGAGACGCTCTCGAATCCCCAGCTGGAGCTGACCGATCTTCCCGCGTTGGCCGACCTGGCTCACGCCGCCGGCGCGCGACTCGTCATCGACAACACCTTCGCCACTCCCTATGTCGTCCGCCCGCTCGAACTCGGTGCCGACGTCGTCGTGCATTCGGCGACGAAATTCCTCAACGGTCACTCGGACGCCATTGCCGGCACAGTGGTCGCCGACGCCGATCTCATCCCGGAAGTGCAACGGCGGGTCGTCACGTTGGGCACAAGCCTCGGTGCCTACGAGGCGTACCTCGTGTGGCGAGGTCTGCAAACGTTCGACGTGCGCATGTCGCGCCAGACCCGGACCGCGCAGATGCTGGCGAACGCGCTCGGCGCGCGCGAGGACGTGATATCCGTGCGGCACCCGTCCCTGCGCGGATACTCGGGCGCCGATGTTGCCGATCGGCTGCTGCGACCGGGCTGCGGCGGCGGCGCGATGGTCACGATCACCGTCTCCGGCGGCGACGAGCGAGCCCACGATGTCGTGCGGGCACTGCAGATCGGCTGCGAGGCTACGAGCCTAGGCGGCGTGGAGACCCTGGTCAGCACGCCGTTCAACTCCTCGCACTTCTCGTTGACCGCCAACGAACGGCGGGCAGCCCGCATCGATGACGGCCTGATCCGCGTCTCCTGCGGGCTGGAACCGGCCGAGGCGCTGATCGCTGACTTCGGGCGTGCGCTCGATGCCGTGCCATGAGCAACATGCTCGACGGGGTGCCACTGATCGATCACCACTGCCACGGGCTCGTACGCGGCGACCTGGACCGCCCACAGTTCGAGGCCCTTCTTACCGAGGCCGACGGCCCGGGCGAGCTACATCCTTCGCTGTTCGACAGCCAGGCTGGATTCGGGGTGCGCGCCATTTGCGCACCGCTGCTGGACCTGCCTCGGTTCGCATCGCCGGAGCACTACCTCGCTCGGCGCTCCGAGCTGGGCGCCGAGGATGTGACGGGACGCTTACTCGCCAGCACGGGAATCACCGACTACCTCGTGGACACCGGCTTCCAACCAGGGCGGCTGACGCCGCCCGCCGAATTGGCCGCCTACACCGACGCGTCAGCCCACGAGATCGTGCGGCTCGAGACGGTTGCTGAACAGATCATCACGACGACCGACCCGCCGCGGTTCGCCGAGGCGGTCCGGGGAGAACTAGCCGCCCGGGCGGCGAGCGTTGCCGGGTTCAAGTCGGTCGCGGCGTACCGGGTCGGCCTGGATCTCGGCGCCGACCGGCCGTCGGACGCCGAGGTGGCCGAGGCCGCGGCGCATTGGGCCGGCGGCGGCCACGCATCGCGTCTCGCCGATCTCACCCTGATCCGGTTTCTCGTCTGGACCGCGTTGGATCTTGGCCGACCGCTGCAATTCCACGTCGGCTACGGCGATGCCGACGCCGACCTGCAGCGATCCGACCCGTTACTGCTGACGCCGTTGCTTCGGGCCACCCTCGGTATGGGCGTGCCGATCATGCTCCTGCACAACTATCCGTTCCATCGCTGCGCCGGCTACCTCGCCCAGGTGTTCGATCACGTCTTCGTCGACGTCGGCCTGGCGCTGCACAATCTCGGGACACGTTCGCACGTGATCGTGGCCGAACTTCTCGAGTTGGCGCCGTTTGCATCCGTGCTGTTCTCCAGCGATGCCTTCGGACTCGCCGAGCTGTACACGCTGAGCACAGCGCTGTTCCGGAGAGCGCTGACTGCGTTTCTGGACGACGGCATCTCCCGCGGATTCTGGCCGGTCGCCGAAGCCGAACGCATTGCCGGCCTGATCGCGCACGGCAACGCTCGGCGCGCGTACCAACTCGGCTGAGCCTCGCTCGCGCGCGCCTTGGCTGCTCGACGCCCGGGTGCCGCAGCCTGCGCGACCTGCGCAATTCCCCGACACGCGCAACAATGGCACTACCCCTGACATCGACCCTGGAGTACTGCGCATGACTGCGTTCGACCGGATGAAGAGCAAGGCCGAGGAACTGGCGAAGAAAGCGAGGCCGAAGGTCGACGAGCTCCGCGAGAAGGCCACTCCGCTCGCCCAGACGCTCAAGGAGAGGGCCGAGAAGGCCGGCGAGACGCTCAAGACGAAGGCCGAGGAGGTCGCCGAGGGACTGCGGCAGGGTACCGCCGAAGCGTCGAACGAATCCCCGCCGAAAAAGCCAGCACCGGGCGAGGGCGACGACAAGAAGCCCGAGACCTGACGGGTTATCCAGCCAGGCTGTGCGTTCGGCCGCCCGCCACGATCCCGACGAGGAGGAATGGCCGCGATGGTTGCGCCGGCCCGCACGGTGGATCAGCGCATTCAGGACGCACTGCGTCGCCTCGAGCACGACGTCGACGCGTGGGTCGCCACCGCAGCGGACGACACGCCCTACCTGATACCGCTGTCCTTCCTGTGGGACGGCGCGACGTTGTTGATCGCGACGACGTCGGACAGCCCCACCGGCCGGAACCTGCGGGCGAGTGGTCAGGTCCGGCTGGGGCTTGGGATGACTCGCGATGTCGTGGTCATCGAGGGAGCCGTGCACGCCACGCCGGCCACCGAGATCCCCGACGACGTGGGAGACGCCTTCGCGGCGAAGAGCGGGTTCGACCCGCGCCAGCTCAGGACGCCGTACCACTACTTTCGGGTACAGCCGCGTCGGATCCAGGCATGGCGCGAGGAGAATGAGCTGGCGAACCGTGATCTGATGCGGGATGGGGCGTGGCTGGGCCCTCGCTCGTCCGCTCCCGGACGGCCTGCCGGATCTGGTTGAGGTTGTCGCGCAGCAGGTCCGACACGAGCTCGTCCGTACGCGGATCGGCGAGCACCTCGAAAATGACGCGCATCGTCATCTCGCTGACCTCGCTGATGATCCGGTCGTGAAACGGCACGAACTTGATCTGCCCGGCCATCGGGTCCTGCTTGATCTTCTCGGCGATCATCTGCCTTAGTTCGAGCTGGTTCTCCCGCAGAGCGGACGCCACGTTCCGGGTGTAGTGGCCGGTACTCAGCACATCGGCGACCTCGTCGAGGACGGCAACCGTAATCGGCTCTTTGATCAAGTCGATCACCTGCCCGGACGCATGGTTGATCATCCGAACTACCAAAGGGGTTCGCCGGCCACGACGGCGGAACCAAAGTCCGAGCAACGCGGCCAGCACGGCGACGACGATCACACTGCCGACGATGATCAGCACGAGTTGAGTCGTGGTCATAACCCGAGATCATCGCGGTATGACGCCCGTCTGCGCAGCTAGGCAGGCCGATCGGCGCCTTGTTGCTGCTGCAGTCTCGGCCGACCGCCCGGCCTGCCGACGTTAGGGCACAAGGCGACGCTACGAAGCCGCCGCCATGGCCGGCGACACCGAGGCGGCCGAGCAGCCGCGGCAGCGCCGGGCCGCTCGTGCTAAGGGCTTTGCGGCGCGATCGCGAACTGTACGCGCCCGTCGCCGTCTGCCGTCACGTCCAGCGTTTTGTCATCGAGGATCTGAGCCGCCTGCGGATCAAGGAACACCCGAGCCCCGGAGTCATCGAGCACCTTGTCCTCGACGGCGGGCTCAGCCGCCAAGCTGAGGGTGAGCGATCCGGCGCTCGCATCGTTGGCGATGCGCAGACCACCACCGTCGGGCACGTCTGGCTGGTCGACAATGCTGCGGATTTCGGCAGCGGCCTCGGTCGTCAACGTGAGCATGAATAATGTCCTTCCCTGTGCCCCCTCGATTGACCGGCCCGGGCTACACGATCCTCGGCCGGCATCTTCCGCGCCGCCTGACCTTGCGACGATCTTCTGCGAAAGGTGGACGGTGTTCGGCACCGCCCTACCCCTTCCAACGTTCACTGCTCGGGCCGATACGTCAAGCCGGGCGGCGTGTTGCCGCTCACTCAGAGTGTGCTGTGAATCGCTGATACCCTATCCCATCGGCAGATCCTCGCGATTGCGGCGCCGCGACGTCGTGGCTGTTCCCTCACGCGAAGCGCAACCGTACGCTAGCGTATGTGATCGGCGGCCGGTCGTGCGCTGGCGGCACCGCGCAGGTGCCCTCAAATCGCGAGATCCACTCCCCCGCTCAGTTGACAAGATTCTCGGCGCTCAAGGCGTCAGCTCAGCCGGGAGGCAGCGATCCCCGGGGAGGTGCGTCTGTGCAGGACGCGCGCACCGCCGGCACCTCACCCCGTCCACAGCAGCGACCGAGCCACCCTCCGGAAGGACGCACTCCTGGCCGCCGAGGGCGCTTGTGGCCTAGGACCGGCCGGCCCGGGCCGGGCTGGCCTGTGGGTCAACATGTGGACGAGCGGTGGACGACGCGATCAGCTCGGGGGAAAACGGCGGCTACCCTGTGGACATCATGTTAATGATCGAAATTGCGTCGAAGTAATTGCTGGGAACCCCTTGTGCGCAGGCGATTTAGCCAGTAGAAATTGCTTCGCCACCAAGGAACGAGACTTAGCCGGAGGAAACTCCGGACCTCGGAACCGCCGGGTGACCGGCGATTTCGGGGGAGTTTCGGAAGGCGGTGGTCGGCCGTGCAACGCCCGCTCGCCGAGTGATCGGTGGGTCGGAGCAGCGAGGCCGGTAGAGGCCCCTCCATCTCATACATGGAGGGGCCTCGCTTATCTATTCTGCACCTGCGTGACGGTCACACCACTGACAGTGGCCAGCTGGTGGTCGATCGCGGCACGAGCACACACCTCCCACCCGAGGAGGTGTGTGGTTCACGTCCAGCGACGCGGAGGCCGGGCTAAGCGTTCCCGGAAGGCTTGATCGGCCAGCCAACGCCCGGCGCGAGGGCCGCCCGCTGCAGGGCCGCCGCGATTTGCGACGACGAACGGCTCATGAGCCCTGGAAAATAGGGACTCTGATGCCAAGCACACCCGGCTGCCTCCCGCTCGACAGGCCGGAAGCGTCAAACGAGCGAGTGTACAGCCGGGCTGTGATCAAGAGAGTTGGCGAGTTCGGCGCGGGTCGATGGCCGCCGAGAAACACCTATGTATACTTTGACGGTTACGTACCAAGACGGTTACGCTCGGGCCGTGGACGCGGTGCTACAGGCATTAGCTGACGAGAGTCGACGCATGGTGCTCGAGATACTGCGTGACCACCCTGCCACCGCCGGCGAACTAGCCGAGGCACTCCCGATAGCGCGGCCAGGGGTCTCGCGGCACCTGCGGGTCTTGCGGGAGGCCGGACTTGTCGAGGTCGAGCAGCGCGCCCAGTGGCGGATCTACCGGCTACGACCAGAACCGCTCGCCGACGTGGACGCTTGGCTGGGACGTTACCGGGCGTTATGGGAGCAGCGCCTCGACGCCCTGCACACCGAGATCACCCGTGGGAAGCGCGAGAGAAGGAGAACGAGATGACTCGAGTTCTCGGCAGCATGCGCCGCATGGGCGAGAAGCGTGGCGCCGTGCGCATGGAGGATGTGGCCGTGCGGTAGACCGACGTCGTCTGCGTGCCGCGGTCCGGCCGAGGCTAGTGTCCCGTGAACACTAGAACGAGTCAGAGTCCTCGTCGGATCTGTCGACGTAGTTGCCTCGTAACGACCGCCGTCCGGTACTCGCCAGAAGCGACCAGGTCGCAATGCCGATGAACGCGTTGATGATGGCTGTGCTGACCTTGGACGCCGTGTCGGCGTTGCTCGCGAACGGCGCCAGGGCGCCGACGAGCGTTGCCAGTCCGAGAATCCACCCGAAGAAGGTGAACGGCGCTGGTGTGTACATGAGCAGGAGGTGCATGAGCGCGGTCGCGAGCAGCCCGATCGCGAACGCGACGAGGGCGTAGGTCACGGTGTTCGCGTTGCCCCAGGTCCCGGACCGCTTGGGCGCCAATACGGCGATGTGGAAGATGCCACGCGCAATGACGATGCCCACGATCGCGATCAGCGCGGCCACCACTGCGGTCGCCACACCGCCGGCCCATAACTTGCCGACGTCGACGTCCGGGCGCCGGCTGGTGGGCGGCGTGTTCGGCGGTGGGTGCCAGGGCTGCGCAGGTGTCCAGTCTTCGCTCACGGACCCTCCAACTTGGTCTCGGCATCGCGTCCAGGGTCCGCGGACCGACGCTTCCGCAGATCACCTCGCAGAGGTGGGTCCACTTCCGAGCCGACGCAGGCCACTGTGTCCCTCTCCGAGCCGGCAACCTCCGTGCGCGTGCCGGGTGAGCTCATTATCGGCCATCCGGGCCAGGTTGAGCGGATCACGACCGACCGAGACCGGCGGGTCTCGGCGTTCGGGCTAGCCGCCCGTACTGATGAGTAGCGCCGTTCGGTCGCGGGCCGCGAGCAGCGCCATCTCCGGCAGGTTCACGAGCAGCCCGGAGAAAATGCTGGTGAGGGGCGCCGGAGCCGCCGATGCTTGCGAGACGCCGGGGGCGACCTGCGCCAGCAGCCGCCCGCCCAGTGAGTTGCGCAGCGAGACCTGGCCCTCGTCGGTGATCACGGTGACGCCGTCCGATTCGACGACCCATCCCCGCGCACGTATTGGCTCGCCATCCTCTTCGCGTACTTCGAATCCGGCCGCAGTCGCGGTCACCGATGCGTGGGCGTCGGCGAGCACGAGCACCGGCCCGTCGCTGACGACGAAGCCGCGCACCACACCCGTTCGCTTGGGCGACATCACCCCTAACCCCAATTCACTGCGTGCGCGACAGGCCACCGCCGCCTCGTGCGCCTGCCACGCAACGCGCGGTGCGACTTTCCGGTCGATTCGAGCGTGTCCGAGCGCGATGACCTTCAACGCGGAGACGTCCGTGACATGGTCGGCCCATTGGAGAAAGGCGCGGACGCTTGCCATGTCGCCGAGCAGGCTCTCGGTGACGAATGCGGAACGCCACTTGACGAATTCGTACCGAAGATCGTGCACGGACTCGGCGCGCTGGCTGAGCAACCGCGGTAGGTTCATGCGCCAGTCACGGACGGCGCCATCGGCGTCGAGGACCGGGTCCACGATGTTCGCGAGTGCGGGCGGCGGTGCGCTCGGCGCGGGCCGGTGATGCACCAGGGCATGCACCATGGCCGACCCGCCAGCTGCGAGAACTCCCGCCGTCGGGGCGGATGCCATCCCGGTGCGACTTGTCATAGGTCAAGCGTGGAACTGATCACCTGCGACTGCAAGTACCGTGACGCGACCTCACCAGCGGCTGCCGCCGGAAATTTCACGCACGGCCGGGCGGACGTCACACAGGTAGACCAGAGCCGCGATGAGCGAGATCAGCGAGACGATGTGTAGCGGATAGAAGAACAGCGAGCCCAGGCCGCCGCCGATGATCGTGATCGCGAGCCAGGCCGGCTTGGTGAGCTTGTCGGCGGCCGTGAATGCGGATGCCTTGCGAGTCGCGCAGTCGATGACCGCCCAGGCCCGTATTGCCACCATGCCCCAATACAGCACCCAGTTGACCCACCAATACACGTCGTCAATCAGGTGCATGGAAGGAAGCGTAGTTCGCCGCCGGCCGTCCGACCGCCCCGCATCCGTAAGAGGGCGCGCGGGGCGGGCGGGACGGTCGAAACCGGCGTCAGGACTCGGCCTTGCGAGGGCTCGTGGTGCGCTTGGCCGAAGTGGCCTTTGCCGCCGAGGTGGTCTTGGTCGCGGTGGTCGCCTTGGTCGCGGTGGTGGCCTTCGTCGGGACAGCTGCTTGCGCCGGAACCGTCGCCTCGGCCGGAACAGTCGCATCACCGGGGGCGGGCGGAGTCGCCTCGTGATCGCCGTCCGACTCACGCTCGAGCCGCGACCTGACGGGGTTCACCATGCGCTCGTTAACCGTCCCGACGATGGCGCCCGTGGCCTGCTCGGCCACGCCGAGCACCCTGGCCACCTGATCGTTGGTCTTCAGCTCGGCGTAGAGCTGCTCGACCTTGTCGGTGAGGGCGACGCGGTAGCCGTTGAGCTGGGCGACGTATGGCTCAATGGTCGAGCTGACCTGGTCGACCGCCGGCAGGGCGCTGATCCGCTCGCGAAGCGCCTCACCCCTGGTCCGCAGGTCGCTGTAGGTCTCGGACGCCTTGCTGGCCGCCTTGTCGGCTAGACCCGATGCGTCACTCGGCACCTCGGTCAAGCGGGCCTGTGCCTGCCCGATGACTTGCTTGCTCTGCTCGAGAAGGGAATCGGCGTAGGAACGGACGTCAGAGGTGATCGACATAGGTGCTACTCCTTAGATGAGGGTTGGGCTTCGGTGTTGGCGTCGACGGCCGCTGCAGTTTCGCGGCGGAACGACTCATAGATCTCGATGAGGACCTGTTTTTGGCGCTCGATCAGTCCCGTATCGGACAGGATGGCGGCGATGAGCTCCGGGTCCCCATGCCGTGATTCGAGGATCCCGGCCCGGATGTAGAGCTGCTCGGCGGAAATGGCGAGACCCTTTGCGATTTGCTGCAGGATCTCGGCGCTCGGCTTGCGCAGCCCTCGTTCGATCTGCGACAGGTAGGGGTTGGACACGCCCGCGAGCCGGGCGAGTTGGCGCACGGACACCTGCGCCTGCTCACGCTGCTCGCGGATGAACTCCCCGATCGTGGCGGCCTTCTTTGCCCGCTCACGGATCCCGTCGACGTTCACCTGGCCCAGTCTGCCGGTAGATGCTAGCAAATGCAAGCGCGCAGTTAGCGGGGTTGCTCACACCAGCGGTCGAGCATTGGAGGCGGCGCGCTATCAGCGGCCTCTCAGCCGGACGCACGTTGTGTGCGACGCGCATCGCCCAGCCCATCAGGCGCGTGCACCGCGGGAACCGCAGGCAGCCAGGTGCTCTTCGACGATCCGGCGTGGTGCGCGAGGACCGCCGGCGTTACACCGTGCCACAGGAAATCGCTGTCAGGCTCCTGAGAATCCGATCGCGCAGAAGCCGCGCACAAGGCACCCTGCTACAAGTTGCCTGTCGTCGCTGATTCTCGGGGTGCACACACATGCAGAGGCTGGCCCGCTTCGCCATACAACGGCGATGGCTCGTCATCGTTGGTTGGCTGGCATTCATCGTCATCACGCAAGGCATCGCCAGCTCACTCGGCGGCGCGAACTACAAGGACACGTTCAGCCTTCCGCACACCGAGACTGACCGGGTCATCAAGCTGCTGAATAACTCAGGCCAGGACAGCCAGAACGGACTTTCCGGCCAGGTGGTCATGCACGCCAAGAGCGGCAACCTGCAGTCCCCGCCGGAAAACGTGTTGCCGGCCCTGCAAAACCTGTGCGCCGAGAAGTTTGACGTCGTCACTGTGACGAGCCCCTGGGTTTCTTATAGCTGTACTGCAAATGGCGGTGCTACGGCGACGCCGGCCCAGCCGACGCAGCTCTCGCAAGACAAGACGACTGGGATCGTCAACGTCACCTGGCATTCCAACAAGTACGACCAGAAGCTCTTCGACGGGGTCTACGACAACCTAAAGTCGCTCAACAGCTCGACGCTGCAGGTCGAGTTCACTGGTGACGGCTTCCAGGGGCAGGGCCAGAAGGAAAGCGGCCTTAACCCGGTCGTGCTGGGCTTCATCGCAGCACTGATCATCCTCGCGATCGTGTTCCGGACGGTGGGCGCAACCGCCTTGCCGCTCGCGAGCGCCGTCGCGGCGCTGACCAGCGGGCTTGCCCTCATCGCGATTCTGTCCCACGCGATGAACGTGTCGAATGTGACGCCGCAGCTGTCCGAGCTGATGGTGATCGGCGTCGGGGTCGACTACGCGCTGTTCATCGTCACCCGACATCGGCGCAATCTACGTCAGGGCATGAGCGTTCGTGACTCGATCGTCGCGGCGATCAACACGTCCGGACGAGCCGTGCTCTTCGCCGGCACCACCGTCTGCATCGCCATGCTTGGCCTAACCGCGCTCGGTGTCAGCTTCTTCTACGGCCTGGCGATCGGCACCGCGATCGCGGTGGCCCTCACGATGATCGCCTCGGTCACGCTGCTGCCGGCGCTGCTCAGCCTGCTCGGCCTGAAGGTGCTGACCCGCAAGCAGCGCCGCGCGGTGCGGGCTGGTCAGTTCGAAGACGTCCACCTCGTGGGCTTCTGGGCCAGGTGGTCGGAACTGGTGGCGAGGCGAAAGTTCGTCACCGGCCTCATCGGCGCGACGATCATGATCGCGCTGGCCATCCCGTTCTTCTCGATGCGGATGGGGCACGCCGATCAGGGCAACGACCGGGCGAGCACCACCACCCGCAAGGGCTACGACCTGATCTCACAAGGGTTCGGCCAGGGCTATAACTCGACGCTAACCCTGGTCGTCAGCGGCAACTCCGCGCCGCAGACGGCCGACAAGGTCAGCACGGCCCTCCGGTCGGTACCAAACGTCAACCCGAGCAGTGTGGTGCCGGGCAAGCCGCTGACACCGACGCTTGAGCTGATCTCGTTCAAGTCGACGACGTCTCCGCAGGACAAGAAGACGACCGATCTGGTCAACCACTTGCGTAGCGACGTACTTCCATCGCTCTACAAAGGCACGCCGGATCACGTCTACGTGTACGGCCAGACGGCGATCTACGTCGACTTCGCCAAGGTGCTGTCGGACAAGTTGCCCTTGTTCATCGGCGTGGTGGTCGGCCTGTCGTTCCTGCTGCTGCTCGTGGCGTTCCGCAGCCTGCTCGTGCCGCTCACCGCGGCGGCGATGAACCTGCTCGCTGCGGGCGCGTCCTTCGGTCTGATCGTCGCGATCTTCCAGTGGGGCTGGGGTTCGGAAGCACTTGGCATCGGCAAGGGCGGACCGATCGAGGCGTGGGCACCAGTCATGTTCTTCGCGATCCTGTTCGGATTGTCGATGGACTACCAGGTGTTCCTCGTCAGCCGCATCCACGAGGAATGGGTCCACACCAAGGACAACCGAAAGGCCGTCACGATCGGACAGGCCGAGACCGGCGGCATTATCACTGCGGCTGCGTTCATCATGATCACCGTGTTCTTCGGATTCGTGCTCGATCCGAACCGCGTGGTGAAACTGCTCGGCATCGGCTTGGCCAGCGCCGTGTTCCTCGACGCGTTTGTCTTGCGGACCGTGCTCGTGCCGTCGCTGATGCACATGTTCGGGAAGGCGAACTGGTTCTTCCCGAGGACGCTCGACCGGATCACGCCGCACGTCTCGGTGGACGCCGAGGACGCCGCCGAGGCCCGCGGCGTCACGGCCGGCGCTCGACCGGACGAGCCGGACGAGGTGTACACCCGCGTATAGGCGAATTTCGGGGTACACCTTCATATAGCGAATCGCGCAACCTGTCCGCCGCGGGTTGCGCGATTCGCCTTTCTAAACCAAGGTCGCTAAACCTCGGATTAAACCAAGGCGAGCGCGAATCCCCCGGCCGCGGCAGCGAGACCGAGGCCGGCGCTCACGACGATGTTGATCGCAGCCTGCAAATATGCGCGCTCTTCGGTGAGCACGAGCGTCTCGTACGCCCACGTCGACAGCGTGGTGTACCCGCCGGCAAAGCCGGCCCCGAGCACGGTTGTTACCCCGGTGGCCAGCCCGTGGTGCATCGAAAGCCCGAGCACCAGCGCGAGCAGGAACGACCCGGTGATGTTGATCAAAAGCGTTCCGTAAGGGAATTCGCTCGACACCCGGTGGCCGACCAGGCGATCGAGCAGATAGCGCGCAACGGCGCCGAGACCCGCGGCGAGTGCCACAGCCGCCGTAAGCATCAGGCTTCGCGTCCGACGTAACGGACGACCTCGATATCCTCGACGGTCACCAGACCCTCGCTGATCAGCTCGTCCAGTTGGGGAAGGAACGCCTGGATTTGCTCGGTGGTGTCGACGATGATGATCGCAATCGGCAGGTCCTCGGACAGGCTCAACACATGCGCGGTGTGCAGCCGCTGGCTGGCGCCGAACCCCTCGACGCCGCGGAACACGGAGCAGCCGGCCAGCCCGGCCCGGCGGGCTCGCTGGACGATCTCGGACGAGAGCGAATGATGGCGATAGCGATCCGACTCGCCGATGAACACGGTCAGCCGCTGGGCGGGTCCTGGAGACCACATCACGCGCTCCCATCTCGGTGTTGGGCAAGCAATCGACCGGACATGAGCCCGACAGCGCCCGCGGC
>JBKPQM010000108.1:0-7831 GCA_046734095.1 Actinomycetota bacterium
GGCCGGGCCAGCGGACCTACCGGTTATGCCGCTGGTCGGAGCGATAGCGTCCGACTTTGCCGCGGTGCGTGCGGTGGCCGTGCGATCCAGGCCGCCATCCCGTTGGTTGAGGGTGAAGACTCCGAGGTCATGACGTCCATACAGCCCGAGCTGTGGGTCGAGCAGGGGATGGCGGCGATCGCGTTCTATCAGCAAGCTTTCGGGGCCCGCGTGCTCCATCTGGTGGGCGACGGCGAAGAGATCGTCGCTCAATTGGCGATCGGCGAGGCTGCTTTCTGGATCGCCGGCGTAGGCGAGAGTTCTGAGCGCCTGGTTCCCCGAGCGATCGGTGCATCCACCGGACGGGTGCTTCTCGTGGTGGATGACCCGGACGCCCTTTACGCGCGGGCGGTCGAGGCGGGAGCTTCGGAGAATCTGTCGTCCATCTCGAGCATGGCTGGCGAGTGGGTCGAGTAACAGATCCGTTCGGGCATGAGTGGGAAATCGCGAAGCCCGTCATGCCCTGGCCACCGTCAGTGGTACCGGCGTGATGCCGGCCGCACCTCCCGCTGCGCGTGCGCGTTTGCCGATGTCAGGAGGTGTACTTCGATCTGGCTCGAACTGTGCGGATGATTGGGGTGATCCGACGA
This sequence comes from Actinomycetota bacterium, assembly GCA_046734095.1. Classification (GTDB taxonomy): domain Bacteria; phylum Actinomycetota; class Actinomycetes; order Mycobacteriales; family Jatrophihabitantaceae; genus DASXRA01. The sequence continues at coordinate 630 of JBKPQM010000108.1, forward strand.
GCGCTGGGCCCGACGAAGGTTGCGGAGGGGAACGTTTCTGCTGCAGTGGCGTATGTGGCGGCGCCGCCGAGGCGCTTGTCGATGGTCTCTAGCAGCACGCCGTGCAAGACGCCCCACGACGTTGGCACGGGGGTGCTTACCCTGCTCCTCGCGCATCTGACCGAGCAGCCGGTCCACGTCCAATGCGAATGGACTCTTGCACCGCGAGTCCCCCGCCGGCGATCAGCACCTGGTGAAAACGACCCGGACGGTGATCACATTCTTCAGCGACACCATGCGCACCTTGTTCCAGGTCAGGCCGAACGCGGAGCGGTCGACCGTGACCTCGGCCTCGAGTTGGACGAGGTCGCGGCCGGGGGCGTTGACCCGGATCGGGACGGTGAAGGGCCGCGTGGTGTCCCGCACCTGCAGGCTGCCGGTCACAGCGAGGCGATCCGTCGAGGTGCTCAGTGTGCGCGCGGTGAACACGATGTGCGGATGCGTGTCGGTGTCGAAGAAGTCGGCCGAACGCAGATGGGTGTCGCGCTTGGTGTTGTGCGTGTCTATCGACGCGGCGGCGATCTTGAGGGTGCCGGTCACCTCGCCGGTCGGGGAGACAGTGCCCTCCCCGGTGAGTTCGGTGAAGTTGCCCCTGACTCGGACCATCCCCCAGATGCTGCTGCTGAGCAAGGCGACGGTTGACCGGCCGGGGTCGAGGATCCAGGCGCCGGCGAACTCGCCGGCGCTCAACCGGTCCACTAGCCGAGCCTCGGACCGGGATTGAGGGATGGCCATGTCGTTCTCCACTATTTAGCAAATTCCCTTTAAAGTGCGAAACGTATATAGTCGTGTCATCGATTCGGTTTCCTCGTTGTCGCATCGCGCCCCCCGTACGACGGCATCGGGGCTGCTGCTGCACGGGCTTGCGGCGGGGCGACCACGCCGACGGATGAATCCGGGGCCCAGAGTGGTCAGGGTGCCGGCAGCCGCCATCGCGGCACCGCGAAGCGGGTCATGATGTCACCTAACCTCCTGCCCGCTGGGCGATGTGAGTCTCAACAGTCCGACAACGCAACCCCCCGGAATGTGAGGTCGGGGGCGCCGCCTCACATTCCCGGGGGGTTGGGTTGTCTAACTGATCAGGGCAGATACGACCGAGGGAGGCCAGCGACACGTTGATCATCCAATCCGGGCCAGGACACGGCCGACCCGATCCGCGCCTGAGCACGATCATGAGCGAGCGGCGTCAGCTGATCAATCTCGCCTACCGGCTACTCGGCTCCCTGACCGAGGCCGAGGACGCCGTCCAGGAGACCTACGCCCGCTGGTACGCGATGACCCGCCAGCAGCAGGACGCCATCGAATCCCCCGGCGCCTGGCTGAGCAAGGTCGCCAGCCGCATCTGCCTCAACCTGCTCGGCTCAGCCCGGGCCCGGCGAGAGACCTACGTGGGCGACTGGCTCCCCGAGCCACTGCCCGAACCCACGGAGTGGACCAACTCGCGGTCGGGCACCGTCGACCCGGCCGATCGGGTCACCCTCGACGAGTCGATCAACATGGCCTTCCTCGTCGTGCTCGACTCGATGACCCCGGCCGAGCGCGTCGCGTTCATCCTTCACGACGTCTTCCGCTACGCCTTCGCCGAAGTGGCCGAGATCGTCGGCCGCACGCCGGCGGCATGCCGCCAGCTGGCCTCCACGGCCCGCCGTCGCATCCGCGCCTCGCAGGCTGCGGCGACCCCGACAGCCCGGCAGGCCGGCATCGTCCGGGACTTCAAGCAGGCCTGGGAAGCCAAGGACCTCCACGCCCTCATCGGCTTGCTCGACCCCGACGCCACGGTGATCGGCGACGGTGGCGGCCGCGCCGGCGCCGGGGTCTACCCGATCGAAGGCGCCGAACAGGTCGCGCGCGCCTGCGTCGCTCTCGCCGACCGGGCACCCGACCTGACCATCGTGCAGAGCACCGTCAACGGCCAACCGGGCCTGGTCTCTCAGCTAGACGGCGTCACCGCAGCGGTGCTGGCCTTCGACATCGTAGGCGACCGGATCAAACACATCTGGGCAATCCTCAACCCCGACAAACTCCGGCCCTGGACGACGAGCTGACCCGCAATGGCAGGAGCCTCAGCTGCCCCAACGGCCAAGCTGAATTCGGCCACAGCCGCCCATCAAGCCAGCGAGGCGAAACCACCGACAAAGGGGCAGCCGATCACAAGACCGAAGCACCGACCTCTCGCAGCGAGCCGGACGCACTCCCATCGCAAACGCGCACGCGCAGCGCCGCTAGATGCGCGCGTTCAGATCCGGGTGTCTGCTGCCCCCGATCCGGTGCCGGCTGGATGCTGAGCGTGCCGACCTTTATCAGTTCAACGCGCTAACGGATGATGAGGGCATGGCGCTCCACTCGGATGGCGTCGAGTGGCTGGATGATGATCCGCCGCCGAACCCGCCGGTCCGACCAGGCAGGCAGCGCCGGGCGCGGTACGTGCTACTGGGCGCCGCCGTCGTGGTCGTCGGGCTGGTGTTCGCGCTGACGCGGTCCTCCGGAAAGCACTCGGCGGCACCGTCGCCCACACCGACCCCGACGCCAAGCATCTCGACCTCGAGCACCTCGACGTCGCGGCCCGTGACGGAATCGAGCGTCCAGTCCACGCCGTCGGTCTCGGTGACCAGCCTGGGCCAGCCGCTGCTGAACGTGCCGGCCGGCTGGCGGCTGTTCGCTCGCGGCTCCGACGCGATCTACTCGATCCAGCCCGCCACCGGGCGGATCACCCGCACCACCGCGCCGATCACCAGCAGCGGGCCGCCCACGCTTCTTGTCGTCGGCCCGCACGAGGTGCTCGTGCATGGGTGGGACAGTGGTGGCGGCTGGCTGGTCCGGGACGGCCGGCCGGCACGTAAGTTGCCCGGCCTGCTCGCCAACGCCGGACCGGCCTTTCCCGGGCCGGAACCTGACCAGGTGTGGGTGCAGACCGGCGACGGGGAGCACCAGAGGATGACCCTCGTCGACCTGGACGGCCGGTCGACCGGCGTTTCGCTGCCCGTTCAGTACGCAGGCCCGGATGGTGCGGGCTACCTGCTGGCAACCATGGTGGGCGGGACCTACGAGGCACGGCCGGGCCAGCTGCACCGGATCACCACCGGATCGGTCCTGGCGATCGGCCCGACCGGCTGGCTCGCCGAGGAGTGCGACGACCGCCACCGTTGCACGCTCGACGTCATCGATCGGCACAGCGGCGAACGCCGCGTGCTCGGGCCAACCCGCGACGACCAGTTCGGCAACGGTGTGCTCTCGCCGGATGGCACGCTGGCGGCCATGGCCGGCCCTACCGACGAAAGCGGCGTCACCGCCGCCCTGCATCTGATCGACCTCTCCTCTGGCGCGGACCATAAGATGACGATCACGCTCGACACGAACGCCGCGGCCGGCTACGGATGGGTGTGGTCGCCGGACAGCCAGTGGCTGTTCGTAGCCGACGCCGCAGGGCACATTCGCGCCGTCAGCCGCAACGGACAAGCGGAAACGCTCTACACTCATCTGCCTGCAATCGAGCAGCTCGCCATGCACTGACGGTGGGTTCCGTCGATCGGCCACGCATAGCAGCCACGTTTTCGTGGGCGAGCGCGTACGACCTCCGGCAGATGAGGGAGATCGTCGTCGGACCCTGCGCGCTCGGTGCAAAACCATTCCTGATCTTGTCGGGACCCTGTGAGACTGAGACACATGACGACTCCGAAGCCCGATGCCGTCTTCGCCCCACACCGCCTCCGAACTGCGCGCGTGATACGTGTCGATGAACATGCCTGTGAAGTCTGGAGCCACGGCGAACTTAGCTCGGTTGGGTTCGCCCCAATGTTCCCCTCCCCGCGGGTCGAGCGGGTGTCACCCGGCCATCTGGTCGCGGTTGCCACGGGGCCGAACGGTATCGAGGTCGTGGTGTGGAGGTGGTACGACACAGTCGTACTAGGCACAGGGGACGACGGTTCGGTTCGGCTGTGGGAGCCGGCGCACGGGAGGTCATCGCCCAAGCACGGGCGTCGTACGAGACGCAGGATCCGGGGTCGCGAGCGTACGCGTCGGCCGGCCTTCCGGGAGCAGCGTGGTGGGTCGCCGACAGCGCCACCGCACCCGCGCAAAGTGCCGACGTCGAACTCCACGACGTAGATGCCTTGTACACCGAGAACGACCTTTGGTCGGCGGTGTTCGACTCAAATACATGAACGCCTTGCCGATGTCGCGCGGGTGGCATGTCACGTCCGCTCATCAGGCAGATCTGGTCGCCAACGGGCCGCACCGCACAGCGGCTATGAGCGGACGACGTCACTCGGACGGCTGTGCGAGGATCGCGTTCGTCGCGTCCGGAACCGCACAAACGACCGAAGGCGAGCTACGTCCGGTTCCAGGCCGAGCAACCCAACGAGTACTGGCAACTCGACATCACCCACTGGGAGCTCGCCGACGGCAGCGCCGTGGAGATCCTCAACGTGATCGACGACCACTCCCGCCGCTGCCTGGACAGCCACGCCCAGCGAACATTCAAGGGCCCTGATGTCGACCGTCGATTCCGCGTAACCGCTACCACCTATGGGGATCCGGCGTCGCCGCTGTCCGACAACGCCGCGGTGTTCACGGCGCACCGCGCCGCTACGACCGCGGCGCCCGAGAGGTCACCCTCGCCGTCCGCGGCATCCGCTTCAACCACTCCCGGCCCTACCACCCACAGACCTGCGGCAAGGTGGAGCGCTTCCACCAGCCCCTCAAAAAGTGGCTCGCCCGCCAGCCACCGGCCTCATCGTTACTTCAGCTGCGACGCCAGCTCGACACCTTCCGCACCTACTACAACGACCTCCGCCCGCACCGCGCCCTCGGCCGCCACGCCCCGCCCAGGCCTATGCCGCCAGACCGAGCGCCGTCCCGAGCGGCAAACCGATCGAATGTTGCATCGTGAGGCACCCGCTCGGTGTTGGTCCATTTGGTCATCTCCCGGGCGAGCGGCGATCGGTATACGTTCCGGCGAGACGCGCGCGGCGCGGCCAGAGAACCCTCAGCAGCGCCACATGCCATACACAGACCGCGACCAGGGTGATGCGGCTGACTTGAGGAGGGAGGAGCCGCCACGGTAACGGACCTGCGAGCCGAGGGGTCGATTGCGATGGAACAGAACGAACCCTCTTCGGCGCCGGCATTTCGATCGGTGCCCGACCGGCAACGCGCCATAACCTGTCTCCGCGACGCGCGCCACCGGCGCCAGCTGACCCTGACATCCCGCACCCGGCGTGGCCGACCCCGGCGCACCGATCCAACTGCCCGGCGCAAGGCGGCTTGCCGTAGCGGACGGCCACGTCCTCGGGGTGCTCAGCAATGCCGATCTCGCCCCGGCCGCGAAGCCCATGCGCGTCGGCCGGCACCGCGAGAGGACCGCGATATGACCGCCATCCTCGCCATCGCCGCCACCTCGCACACGCTGCGGGCGGTCGTCCTCGACCATCCAGTCCGCCTGTGGATTCAGCTCGACTACCGAAGCGAACCAGGTGCTCGGTGTCTGATCGACGGCCGCCCGGTCTCGATAGACCCGCCCCGCGACGCGACTGATGCCCTGCACCTGGTTGCGGGTCTCGTCAAGGCGCCTGGCGTCACGATTACCGCGGTGGCTCTGCTTGTGAAGCTCGACGACGGAGTCGCGTTCCCCCCGGCGCTCGCCGCCTTCGACGCCGCGCGAATCGCCTGGCCGAACGTTCCACACCTGGCCTGGTTGGGCACACAACCAGAGGTAGAGGCCGTGATGGATGCGCAGGTCCGCGAACTGCTCCGAGGAAAGGACGACCGCGCCGAGCGGATACTCGACTACCCACGCGGCCATTTCATTCGGGCCCGCGAACGGGCAAGGGGTCAGCTCAAGGAATAGATTGCCGACGGCGATTCAGTGCACCGCGATCAGAAAATCATAGGGCAGTCAAGGTCCCTGAGCACCAAGGTGTCGGACCGGATCCAGGGCTCGCGCAGGCAGAGCAACGAGCGCGCCGCGCTAATTGCAACGGCCGCGAGAGTCGACCCGCACAGCGTGCTCATGAAAGGTAAACGTGCGCCGTTGAGGCGTCTCCCCGCCACACCTACGCCATATGCAAGCGTCGTAAGTACGGGGAACGTCTGCGGCGAATGCAGCAGTGCTCCTCTATGGCGAAGCAGGTTGGCCACTGACCCGGGAGGGGGCACGTAACCGGGTGCGACCCGGCCTGGCACTTCGCGGCCCGCGCGACTCGGCTTACGCTCCGCGGGACTCAGCCAAGCGTCGCATCCAGTACCGGAACCAGTCCCTGCCGTAGGGCACGTACACCCGGGTGGGCACACCGCGCCGGTGCAGATCATCGAGCACGCTCGGCCGGACACCTAGAAGCTGCTCGACCGGTGTCGACCCGTGGGCCAGCAGGAGCGCCTCACGGAGCCGCCCGTCGTGCGTGGCAATCGACGATGCGGCTTGGTGCTCCTTGAGGCGGAAGCCGAGTCGCAGGAAGGCGATGTCGGTCGGCTCGCCAAACGGGTGCACGCCGGCGGACTCGACGTAGGCGCCTTTGACCAGCCGGATGTGCACGCGCGCACCGGCTAATGCATCGGCGTCGTCCCGCGAGCGCAGCATATTGGCCTGCACGGTTGCGCCGAGCCGGTCGGCCAGGCCGCGACCTGCGACGTCGAGCACGCAGGCAAGCACCGCGTCGGTACGACGAGCGTCCTCAGCACCGACTTGCACACGACGCCCAGGCGGCAGCACCGCAGCGATCGCCGCGAGCCGGTCAGCGGTTCCGCCGGGATCGACGTCAAGCGCGATATGCGTCAAGTCGATGGCCAGCCAGGCATCGGCAGGAGACGCAGGCAGTGCTGCGGCTAACGCTCGGTATTGCGCTACCACCTCGGTGGCAGTGTCGACATCGGTGACAAGCTCACCGAACAGGTCAACGCTCACTCCGTGTCCCTTGGCCAGCAGCTCGCGAGCGACTCTCAGCGCGTCGTCCTGGCTGCGACCGGCGACATAGCGCGCCGCTGCTCGCCAGGCCGCACGCTCACCGCCCGGAAGCGCTTTGGCCGCTCGCTCGAGCGCCCTACTCGTAGCCAGCTTGAAGAGCACCGCGCGGTCAAAGCCCACGCCCAAACTCTGCCAGTTCATGACCCAGCGGTGGTAGGCGAGAGGAGCGGCACGTTCAAGCTGGAGGCCTTGACCACCTGACGTC
>JBKPQM010000109.1:0-10449 GCA_046734095.1 Actinomycetota bacterium
GATCGAGCCTGGTCACCACCACTTCGTCCCCGGGGCTCCACGTCTTGGCCAGAGTGCGGGCGAAGTCGTACGTCAACTGGGTCATGCTGCGCCCGAAGACGACGCCGCGTGGATCGACTCCGACGAACTCGCCCATGGCCGTACGGGCGGCTAGCACGATGTCATCCGCGCGCCGCTCCGCGGCCGTCACGCGACCTCGATTCGATACAGCGGAGGTCAGCACCTCGGCCACCGCGTCGGCAACCACGTCCGGAACCTGGGTGCCACCCGGCCCATCGAAGTGCGCGGCCCCTTCGGACAGCGCCGGAAAGTGCTCCCGCACGGCGGCAACGTCGAAACCCATGACGCTCACGCTAGCGGCGCTGTCAGTCGCCGGGATCGCACCCCAGGTGCTATTCCCGGCCGCGACCGCCAGATTTTGCGCCTGTATCGGGTGGTCCCGGCCGGGGAGCGGGCGGTGCGCTAGTGCAGACCGCGGGCGCGGGCTAACAGTCCCCGGACGGCTGAGCCGTCGGACAATCGCCAGGTACCGATGACGTATCCGTCGTGGCCCGGCGACGAGTCGCTGTTGCCCGGACGGAGGATCCGCTCGATCTGGACCGTCAGCTGCCCCGGGCGCCGCTCGTGGTTGGCTACCGTCTCCACGCGCACCTCGGTGCCGACCGGGCTGTTTGCCGACACCGCCGAGCCGGCCGCTTCCAGGTAGCCGGCGCTGACCGGCCGGGCGGATACCGTGTGGTCAGGTGTATGGCTTTGGCTTTGCGCCTGTGGTTGCGCCGCCCCTTGCATCAGCGCGAGGAGCTGCCCGACCAGAACCGGGTCGTGGGCGCCGTCGTAGATCCACCGGCGTCCGAGCACCCCGTGTTCGGACGTGCCGATCAGCGCGTCGGCGGCCTCCTCGAGCGGGGCACCGCGATAGGTGAGCGGTATCTGGTAGGTGGTGGGCTCGTGCCCCGAGACGTCGGTGACGATCATGAACTCGATCCCCACCTCACCGTTCGGGTCGTCCAGCCGGAACCCCCCGCGCTTGGACAGGTCGGGTTCGCGCTCGGTGCCGTCGTACCACGGCTGAGTGGGTAGCCAGCGCGTCAGAAGGTCAAGCTTGCTCGGCGTGAGCGTTGTTTGGTGGATGACAGCCATGCCTGTGCGTTCTCCTCGTCTTTACCGGTGTCCCGTCACGTCGTCAGGACGGCCCATCCGGATCGTCGACGTGGCGGATCAGAGCGGCCATTGCTTGGCTGATCCGTTCTTTCGCCGAGACCTCGGCAATCAGGCCGTCCCCTCCGATCATCGCAGTTGTGATCGGGACGTTGACGCAGGCTGCCTCGACGAGCACGGCATGGGCGTAGCCGAGGACCTTGCGCAGGGATTCGTGGGCGTTGGCCGCCCCTCGCGGAGAGGCGTTGATCCAGGCGACCGGCTTGCCGTAGATCGATCCTGGTTGATCATCACCGATGGTCCAGTCGAGAAGGTTCTTGAACGACCCGGGCAGCGCCCCGGCGTACTCGGGGACGCAGAACAGCACGGCGTTGGCGTTTCGGATGGTCTGTCGGAGTTCAATCACCGGGCCCGGCGGCTGATCGGTGTCGTCGTCCGGGTTGAAGTGTGGGAGATCCCCGAGGCGCTCGTACAGCACAGCCACCGTGCCCGCCGGAGCCAAGGTCTGGGCCGTGTGCAGCACGGCCGTGTTGGTTGATTGCCTGCGCAAGCTTCCGGAGATCAGTAGTAATCGGCGCGACGACACGCCGGTGCAAACCCCTGAACCGATCCCTCCCATTCCGACCTCAGTTGAGCAGCCTGGCTGCGTAAAGGCTGTAGACGGCGGCGACGCGGCGCATCGCGGCCTCGGTCACGCGCTCGTCGGGACCGTGGGACAGCTCGAGGCGGCCCGGCCCGAAGCCGAACGCGGGAATGCCGAGCTGGGCGTACCAGCGGGTGTCGAGGCAGCCGGCGCACAGTTCGTAGCGAGCGGGAACTCCGGTGATCTCGGCGACGCACTCGCCGAGCAGCCCGGCCGCCGCGCAGGTCAACGCGGTGTCGGCCGGCGGGGCGACCTGGGTGACCTCGACGGACACGTCGGCACCTGCCGCCCGCGCCGCGTCCTCGACGATCGTGGTGACGCGGGTCAGTTCGGCGTCGATGTCCTCCTCAGGATTGAACCGGCCGTCGACCGTGAACCAGGTGCGTTCAGGCACGACGTTGAAGTTGGATCCCCCACCCGATTGGCCGCCTACGACGACCATCGAGCCGAGTGCCTCGCCGGCGCCGACCGGGTAGCTCGTGGGCCGCTTGCTCATCAGCCGCGCGTACGCCTCGAGCGGCGCGGCGACCTTGAGCATGTGCAGGAAGGAGTTGACGCCGTTGAACGCCTGCCCGACGTGCGCTGGCCGCCCGCGTACGTCCACCCGCAGGGACAGGGCACCCTTTGCCGCGTTCCAGATCACCTCGCCGCTCTGTTCGGCAGTCAGCATCGCGAGCGCGGTGCGGTCGATGAGATCGTGCTGGCGAAGGTGCCCGGAGCCGACGGCGCTGCCGGTCTCCTCGTCGCACACCAGGTGGATGACGACCCGGCCGTCACCGAGCAGGCCCAGCTCCTGCGCCGCCGCCGCCCCGTAGAGCATGCTGACGATGCCGCCTTTCATGTCGGCGGTGCCCCGGCCGATGATCGTGCCGTCGCCCCGCTCGGCCGTGAATTGCGCGCGGTCCTGGGCCGGCACCACGTCGAAGTGACCGTGGAAATAGACCAGCTGCTGGCCGTTGCCAGCGGTCCCGCGCACGATTCGGGGCTCAGCCAGGGGGCCGGCCGGCTCGAGCTCGATGATCTCGGGTGCTAGCCCTAGCCGCTGCATCTCCTCGGCCAACAGCTGGGCGCACTCGGCCAGGTTGCGCCCCGGCGGGTTCTCCGTCTCGCAGGCCACCAGCCGGATAAGCAGGTCGGCCATCTCGTCGGCGCGCTCATCGATCCAATTCCGCACCTGGACGGCAGTGGGCTCGGCCATGGCTCAAAGGCTATTGCCGGTAGGCGGGAAGATGGTGCCAAGTCTTCCGGAATTTGCGGGTAATTCTGGAAGACTCGGACGCGTGGACCGCATTGATCGGCAAATCCTTGCCGAGCTGCAGAGCGATGGGCGACTGACCGTCACGGAGCTCGCGGCCAAGGTCGGGCTGAGCTTGTCCCCGTGTCATCGCCGGCTGCGCGAACTGGAGCGCCGCGGAGTGATCACCGGGTATCGCGCCACTGTCGAGCCGGCGTTGGTCGGCCTGGCGTTCCACGCCCTGGTGTTCGTCACGATGCGCCAGGAGGACCGCGACACGCTTCTCGGCTTCGAGGAGGCCGTAGCGCGCATTCCGAACGTCGTGCAGGCGCAGCGGCTCTTCGGTGATCCCGACTACCTCTTGCGGGTCGTCACCGCTGACCTCGACGCGTACGCGCGCCTCGAGGACGAGACTCTGGCTGCCCTACCTGGTGTGCAGCGGCTCACGTCCACACTCGTCATGAAGCACGTCGTGACCGACCGGCCGCTACCAATCGGGGACGTAGCGGCGTCCGCGTCGTGAGTAGCGAAGAATCAATCGAACGGCAGGAAAACGTGAACGCTTGTCCCGGCCGAGGTGGGACTTTCGATCGCGATCATTCCGCCGAGTGCCTCGACTCGGTCACGGAGCCCGATGAGCCCGGAACCCCGGGACGGATCAGCGCCACCGATTCCGTCGTCGCGGATAGAAAGCCGCAGCGTCCCGTGCGACTGGTCGACGGCCACCCGGATGACCGAGGCCTGTGCGTGCTTGACGGCATTGGTAAGCAGCTCGGAGACGACGTAGTAGGCCGCCACCTCGAGGGGCTCAGGGAGGCGTGCCGCAGTCGAGATCTCTAATTCCACTGGCAGCGCTGACTGGCCGGCCAGTCCGCGCAGTGCGGGTGTGAGACCGGCATGGGAGAGGATCGCCGGGTGGATGCCGTGGGCGATCTCGCGCAACTCCGCGAGTGCGGCCGTGACCGTCAGTGCCGCGTGAGTCAGCTCCTCCCGCAATTCGTCGGCTCCGGCCGTGGCGTTGTCGGCCGCGGCGCGTAGCTGCATCGCCAGCGCGGCGAGTCGTTGCTGGGCGCCATCGTGCAGATTTCGCTCGATGCGACGACGGCTCTCGTCGGCCGCCGTGACGATGCGAGCGCGCGATGCGTTGAGCTCGGCGCGGGTGAGGGCATTCGAGATGGCAGTGCCGACCAGTTCCGCGAAGCCCATCAGCCGCGGTTCGGTGTCCTCGGCGAACGGCTGCGGACCGGTTGAGGCGGCGATGATGACACCCCAGACGCGTCCTTCGGCGAGGATCGGGGCGCCGATCGTGGACACCGGCAACTCGCCGAGGGCGGTGGCTAGCTCGACGATTGGACCGGACAGGCGCTGGTAACCGTCGAGTCGGCACGGCCGACCGGATTGCTGCACGATTGCCGAGACGCCGTCGCCTACGAGCGGGACGGTGGTGCCGGCGGGCAGTGTTCGGCGTCCGTTGGTCCAGGACGCCATGATGGTCATGGTCGTTCCGTCCGGTTCGTACCGGCCGACCGTCCCGCGGTCCGCGTAGAGAAGCCGAGCGACCTCCTCGGCTACCGTCGTGAAGATCTCTTCCGCGGTCGCCTGCCCCGCCACCAGCGTCGCGACCCGCCGCAGCGCCGCCTGCTCTTCGGCGAGGCGGCTTAGCTCGAGCTGCGTTCGACGCCACTCGTCCACATCGTGCTCACCATCGACGGCGGATGCGGCAGGCCGAGCGAGGGCGGGACGCGATCGGCGCTGGTTGTGGAGCGGATGGACTATGTAGGCGTCGTCGCGCTCGAGCGGCTCGGCGAAGGCGGCGTGCCCTCCGGGTAGCAGCACGACGCCGCCACCCGCCGGAATCTCGACTCGGTCGGCGCGCACAAATCCGTCCGGATGATCGGCGATAACTCGACCGCTGCGGCTGACGAGCGCGAGCTTTCCGGAGTCAGCGTCCACGCGCTCGAGGTAGCGGACCCGCAGTTGCGCATCGTGATGCTGGGCCCGCACTCGCAGGTCCGTCTCGACGGCGCGGGCCGCGGCGAGGGCGGCGGCCAGGCTGGCCGGTTGCGCGTCAGCCGCCGCCCCGGTCAGATCGATGATCCCGAGCAGCCGGCCGTCCTCCGGATCGTGGACGGGGGCGGCTGAGCACGTCCAGCCGTGCACGACCTCGCTGAAGTGCTCGGCTGCGTGCACCTGCACCGCGTGGTCAGCGGCGAGCGCGGTGCCAATCGCATTCGTTCCGGCCCCGTTCTCGCTCCACAGCGCGCCCTCGACGAAATTCATGGCATCGGCGGCCGCCGAGCGCACGCGCGCATCGCCTTCGAGCCACAACAACACGCCATCAGAGTCACTGACGACGATCAAGTGCTTGCTGTCGCCGGCGAGCGCACCGAGCCAACGGCGAATCAATGACGCGCCGGCCACGAGCGGATGCGACTCCCACCGTTCGCGGACGTCCCGGCGATCCGTAACCATGGTCGGTGCCCGGGAGTGCGACGGGTCCAGGCCGGCGACCTCGGATCGGTGCCAGGAGTCGGCGATCGGCCCGCGCACGTGATCGACGCGACCGTTGCTCAGGTAATCGTCCCAGAGGTGCCGAAGGTCACGCGATCGACGCGACGGCGACGCCGTCGCGTCGATCGCGACCCACGGATTGATAGCCATTTTTGCGCGCTCTAGTCACTGACGTTACCGCGCGCGTCGCGAGGCTTCGCCTTCACCGCAGCGAGTCGAGCAGGTGCAGCAGGGCGAGCCCATAGGCCTGCTCGGCGTCTGGGTGCTCATGAGCCTGCGTTACGCCGTTCAGCTCCGTTCGTACTCGCCAGCCCTGCTCGCTGCGCTCCAGGCCACGAAACGTGCGAGCGAGCAGCTCACGCAGCTGCGATTCGCGGGGCAGCCAGACGGTGTTGTCCTTCTCGATCGAGTCCAGCGCCCACTCGGTCGTGCCGTTGAAGCCGATCACCCTTCCGTGGGGCAGCTCATGCACCTCGATCGTCATGTCGCTCAGCACGAACACGTCGGAATCCATGTCGCGGTCCACGACCACGAACCGATCGCCGGGCGCCGGAGACCACTTGAGTCCGGCGTCACGCAATTGACGGGCCAACCCGAGGGAAATCACGCCTACAGAGTGACACGACCCGCTCCGGCTTTCGGTGTGACGATCGACTGATTCGGGATCGGGACTTTCAATCGCCCGGCCGACTGTTGCATACTGCGCGATGACACGTTTCGGCGCGGCGATCCGCCAGGCGTCGACGACGAGTTCCCGCAGCTGTTCCAAGTCGAGCGCCGCCATGCGGGCCTGCACCCACTGATAACGCTCGTCGGCCCGATCGGGTGGAAGGAACGTCTCCGGGTCGGATGCGACCAACGCATCGCGTTCCTCGCGCAAGTAGGCGAAACCCATGACCGTCTCGTCGCGCGAGAAGGCTAGATAGACGTAGCGGCCGACCCGGAACTTCACCCGATCGCGCACCACCACCTCATAGGAACCGGGTAGGTCCGCGGCGATTCGCCGGACGTCTTCAACCGTCACCATGCGGTCATCACAACACAGGCCGGCGACAACGCGCCGGGCCCGGCACTGACTAAGCTGGCCGCTCGTGGCAGGCACACCGCGCAAGGTGACAGTCGTCGGCGACCCGTTGCTGGCGAAGGTCAGTACGCCGGTGACGTCCTTCGACGAGTCGCTGTCGTCGCTGATCGACGACATGTTCGCGACCATGGCGATCGCGTCCGGTGTCGGGTTGGCCGCTCCGCAAATCGGTGTCGACCTCGCTGTATTCGTCTACGACTGTCCCGACGCGGACGGACGACAGCATGTCGGTCACGTGGTGAACCCCTCGATCGTGTCGACCTCGGGACCGGAGGACCTCAGCGAGGAGGGCTGCCTGTCGGTGCCCGGCCCCTATTACGAGCTGGCCCGCCCGTGGGTGGCCACCGTCCGCGGCGTGGACAAGACGGGGTCCGCGCTCGAGGTCACGGGCACGGGCTTTTTCGCCCGCTGCCTCATCCATGAGACCGAGCATCTGCAGGGCATCCTCTACATCGATCACCTGCCGCGGAACCGCCGCCGCCGGGTCCTGCGCGAGATGACTCCGTTCAGCTGGAACGCTGGCTAGACGCGGGCGACGTACATCAGGGCGACGCACAGCGTCGTCGCACCGGCAGCGCCTAGCAGGTAGCGCGCCGTTCGTTCGCGCGCGTACATGAGCACGAGCACGGACAGTGCCCACGCTTCGCATGTCGCCCGGAGGAACTGGACGTCGTTCACCCACTTTTGCACAGATAGCGCGAGAAGCGAGGCGAGTAGCCAGGACATCGCCTCCCCGGCGGACACGCCCGAGCGCCGGCGCCACAGCACCCACGCCGCCGCCACGATCAGCACGAGAATCGCCAGGCGTTCGAGGGTGTACACGACCGCCAACGCCGGCCGGGCACTTCCGCCCGGACTGAAGACCGAGCGCAGCACGCCGAGCACGGGCAGCGTGGACGTGTTGTGCGACTGGCCGGTCCGGATCGGGAAGCCACCCCATACATGGCGCAGCCAGCCCTGCCAGGCGCCCTCGATCGCCACCGGCACCAGCAGCCAGGCGGCCGACCATTCGCAGCGGTGCGTCCGCACCGCGTGCCACACCGCGCCGATACCCAGCCCGGCCACCACGAGCAGCGACGTCTCGCGGGCCAGGACGGCGACGGTGAGCGCACCGGCCGCAGCCGGCCAGTGCCCCCGTCGAACGAGTAACAGCGCCACCAGAATCGCCGCCCAGGCGACGGGTTCGGTGAGGTCACGTCCCAGTGAGATCGGCATGCAGGCCGGCGCCGCCAGGACGAGCCCCCAGCCTGGATGGCGTCCGGCGTCAGCCGCGATCCGGGTACCCGCGAATACGGCAACGGCCAACGCGAGCGCATTGACCAGGATGAGCGCCAAAGCGGTGCCAACGCCGGGCAACCACGCGAACGCCTGGGCGAGAACGGGCGTCGCGATGCGCTGCTGGCGATAGCCCGGGTTGTCCAAGGTGATGGCGAAGTCGGTGACCTGACGCGTGAAGGGATCGAGTGCGAGCCGGTAAACGAACTGCCCGTCGTACCCACCCGCGTAGGTCAGCCGCAACTCGCCCGGCGCTCCCGGGTGGACGAATTGGGAGCCGGCGACGACGAAGCCACCCGGCCCGTGCACGCGCACCAGGCGCGCGGCCACGAATGTGGCGATCAGCGCCAGCCCGGCCACGCGCGCGCTGCGGACCGGATCGCCGCCCAGGCGGCCGGCCCGCCGCGGGAGCGTCGCCGAGTCGCTGCTGGGCCGCGACGTCACGGTGACTCAGCCGAGCAGTTCGGCGATCTGCACGGCGTTCAGGGCAGCACCCTTGCGCAGGTTGTCGTTGCTGACGAACAGGGCCAGTCCTCGGCCGTCGGGGACGCCGGGGTCTGACCGAATCCGACCCACGTAGGACGGGTCGGTGCCGGCCGCCTGCAGCGGCGTCGGAATGTCGGAGAGCTGCACGCCGGGCGCCGCGCTGAGCAGTTCGATCGCCCGCGCCACCGACAGCGGCCGGGCGAACTCGGCGTTGATCGAGAGGGAATGCCCGGTGAAGACCGGCACCCGCACGCACGTTCCCGAGACGAGCAGTGCCGGGATGCCGAGGATCTTGCGCGACTCGTTGCGCAGCTTCTTCTCTTCGTCGGTTTCGAACTCGCCGTCATCGACGATCGAACCGGCCAGCGGCAGCACGTTGAAGGCGATCGGGCGGGCGAACTTCACCGGCTCGGGAAACGTGACGGCGCGCCCGTCGTGAGTGAGCACTGCGGCGTTGTCGGCCACCTTGCGTACTTGCCCGTCGAGCTCGTCCACGCCCGCGAGCCCCGACCCGGAGACCGCCTGGTACGTGGACGCGACCAGCCGCACCAGCGTGGCTTCATCGTGCAGCGGCTTCAGGACAGGCATCGCCGCCATGGTCGTGCAATTGGGGTTGGCGATGATGCCTTTGGGAGCCCGGAGCGCGTCGTCCGGATTGACTTCGGCGACCACGAGCGGCACGTCTGGGTCCATGCGCCACGCTGAGGAGTTGTCGATCACGGTTACGCCGGCGGCGGCGAAGCGGGGCGCCTGCTCCCGGGAGGTGCCCGCCCCGGCGGAGAAAAGGGCGATGTCGAGCCCATGCGGGTCGGCTGTCGTCGCGTCCTCGACGACGATGTCCGCTCCGCGCCACGGCAGCGTCGTCCCCGCCGAACGCGACGACGCGAAGTAGCGGATCTCGTCCACCGGGAAGCCCCGCTCGGCGAGAATCCGCCGCATTACGCCGCCGACCTGCCCGGTCGCGCCGACTATTCCCACCCGCGGCATCGTGTCTCCTTCCGACCGCTCGCTTCGCTCGGACCGGTCGTCGACCCGATTCGCGCCTCGTGGCGCGGCCGCGTCGCGGCCCGCGGGCTCTTCGCGCAAGCGTTCATCGCCTCGTGGTCACCGGCCCGATCCTCCGTATACCACGGCACCCTCGTCGGCCGAGCCGAGCTCGAACGCGTCGTGCACGGCCCGCACCGCGGCGTCGAGGTCGGTGTCGCGCAGGACGACCGAGATTCGGATCTCGGATGTCGAGATCATCTCGACGTTGACGCCAGCGTCGGCCAGCGCCGTGAAGAACGTCGCCGAAACGCCGGGATGCGAGCGCATACCGGCCCCGATCAGCGACAGCTTGCCGATGTGCTCGTCGTAGAGCAGCTCCTCGAAGCCGACCTCGTCCTGCACTTTCTTCAGCGACTGCAGGGCCGTCGCGCCGTCGGTGGCCGGCAGGGTGAACGAAACGTCGGTGCGTCCGGTGCCCTTCGTCGAGATGTTCTGCACGATCATGTCGATGTTGATCTCGGCAGTGGCTAGCTCCCGGAAGATCGCGGCCGCCTCGCCCGGCTTGTCGGGCACACCGACGACGGTGATCTTCGCCTCGCTGCGGTCGTGCGCGACGCCACTGATGATCGCCTGTTCCACTGAAAGGTCCTCCATCGATCCGGCGACGGTGGTGCCGGGCTTGTTCGAAAACGACGAGCGAACGTGGATGGGCACGCCGTAGCGCCGCCCGTATTCGACCGAGCGCAGGTGCAGGATCTTTGCCCCGCCGGCCGCCAGCTCGAGCATCTCCTCGTACGTGACGGTCTCGAGCCGGCGAGCGTTGGGCACGATGCGCGGGTCGGCGGTGAATACGCCGTCGACATCGGTGTAGACCTCGCACACGTCGGCGTTCAACGACGCGGCGAGCGCCACGGCGGTGGTGTCCGACCCCCCGCGGCCGAGCGTGGTGATGTCCTTGGTGTCGGGGCTGACGCCCTGGAAGCCGGCGACGATCGCGACGTTGCCGGCCTGATAGGAGGCCTCGACGCGACCGGGCGTGATGCCGACGATGCGCGCCTTGCCGTGCACGGA
>JBKPQM010000110.1:0-7109 GCA_046734095.1 Actinomycetota bacterium
GCCTTTGCTCGCCGAGTAGGCAATCTGGCCGGTCTGTCCCTCGAACGCGGCCACTGACGCTGTCATGACGATTACGCCGCGTTCGTCATCGAGCAACTCGTTGTGCGTCATCCGGTCGGCCGCTAGGCGCACGACATTGAACGTCCCCACCAGATTCACGTCGACGACGCGACGAAACTGTTCGAGCGGCAGCACGCCGTTCCGGCCGATGATCCGCCCCGGCGTCCCGATGCCGGCGCAGTTGACGACGACGCGGATCGGGCCGCTCGCCTCGGCGGTGTCGAGGGCCGCGCTCACCTGGTCTTCGTCAGTGACGTCGGCGGCGGCGAAAACGACCTGATCAGCGAGTTCGCGCGCCAGGTCCGCGCCGAGGGAGGACGGTAAGTCGACTATGATCACCGTCGCGCCGTCCTTCGCCAACCGGCGGACCGTCGCCTCGCCCAGCCCGGACGCCCCGCCAGTGACGACGGCGACGCCGTCCAACCCGTTCACCCGAGCCGCTCAATGATCATGGCGTTCGCCATACCGCCGCCCTCGCACATGGTCTGCAGGCCGTAGCGGCCCCCACTCGATTCGAGTTCGTTGACCAGCGTGGCCAGAAGCCGAGTGCCGGATGCGCCGAGGGGGTGGCCAAGCGCGATCGCGCCGCCGCGCGGGTTCAGCCGCTCGGGGTCGGCCCCCAGGTGCCGCTGCCACGCAAGTGGTATCGACGCGAACGCTTCGTTCACCTCGAACGTGTCGATGTCATCCAGCGAGAGCCCGCCCCGTTTCAGTGCCTTCTCGGTCGCGGCCATCGGACCGGTCAGCATGAGCAGCGGATCGCTGCCGACCATGGCGAAGGCGTGGAACCGGGCGCGCGGCCTCAGGCCCAGCTGGCCGGCCAGCTCCTCGCTCATGATCAGGGCGGCGGAGGCCCCGTCGGTCAGCGGTGAGGAGTTGCCCGCAGTGATGTGCCAGCCGATCTCCGGGAACCGACGGGCGAGTTCGTTATCGTGGAACGCCACCGGCAGTCCGTCCAGCCGCTCGACGGTGGTGTCCGCCCGGATCGTCTCATCACGGGCGAACACAACGCCGCTGTCGTCGTCGATCTGCACCGGAATCAACTCGTTGTCGAACGCGCCGTCGGCAGTGGCTTCTGCTGCCAGCCGGTGCGAGCGTGCTGCGAACTCATCGAGCGCGGCGCGCTCGAGCCGGTACTGGGCGGCAACCAACTCGGCCGCGACGCCCTGTTGGACGAGGCCCGCGGGGTAACGGTGCCAAAGCGGCGCGGTGTTAGCGTCCCGGCCCTGGGCATTGGAGAACATCGGCACGCGACTCATCGACTCCACGCCGCACGCGATGGCCGCGTCGTAGGCGCCGGCGAGCACGCCCTGCGCGGCGAAGTGCACAGCCTGCTGACTGGAGCCGCACTGTCGATCGACCGTCGTAGCCGGCACGGATTCCGGCATACCGGCGGCGAGCACCGCCGTCCGGCCGACGTTGTGCGCTTGCTCGCCGCTCTGCGTCACGCAGCCGGCGATCACGTCGTCGACGAGCACCGGGTCGAAGTCGTTGCGGTCCAACAGCGCCACCAGCGCCATCGCGAGCAGGGTCGCCGGATGCACCTGCGCGAGACCCCCACCCGGCTTGCCCTTGCCGGATGGGGTGCGAACCGCATCGATGAGAACAGCGGTAGTCACCGAATAAGAGTATCCTATATTCGCTTGGCATCAAATCGCGAGAGGATCGCCCAGTGACCGACACCGTGCTCGTCGAGGAGCTCGACCGTGTCCTCGTGATTTCGATCAACCGTCCCGAAGCCCGCAATGCGATCAACCGCGACGTTACTGTCGCGATCGCGGCCGCCATCGACGAGCTCGAGGCACGCGATGACCTCTCGCTGGGCGTCATCACTGGGACGGGCGGCACATTCTGCTCCGGCATGGATCTGAAGGCGTTCGTTGCCGGCGAGGACGTAACGCTGCCCGGGCGCGGGCTCGCGGGCATCTGCGAGCGGCCGCCCACCAAGCCGATGATTGCCGCGGTGGAGGGATGGGCGCTGGCCGGCGGCTGCGAGGTCGCGCTTACGTGCGATCTGATCGTCGCGGCCGAAGACGCGCGATTCGGGGTGCCGGAGGTGAAGCGCGGTCTGGTTGCGGCGGCGGGCGGCCTCCTGCGGCTGCCGCGCCGTCTGCCACCCGCGATTGCCATGCAGCTGGCGCTCACCGGCGAACCGATCAGCGCCGTCGACGCGCATCGCTACGGGCTAGTGAACGAGCTGACCGCGCCCGGCAAGGCACTGGATGGCGCGCTTTCCCTCGCCGCCCTGATCACCGCGAACGGGCCCCTGGCCGTCCAGGTCACGAAGCGCATCCTCGACACAGCCACCGACCAGCCGGTGGCTGACGGATTCGCCCGGCAGCGACCGCTCGTCGAACGCATCGTGGCGTCCGATGACGCCCGCGAGGGCTCACTCGCGTTCGCCGAAAAGCGGGCCCCGGTGTGGACCGGCCGCTGACTCAGCGCGGCCCGAAGCGATGCGCTCCGTCCAGGCGTATTACCTCGCCGTTGAGATAGTCGTTCTCGGCGATCGCCTGCACCAGCTGTGCGTACTCCGCGGGGCGACCCATTCGTTGCGGGTTGGGCACTGACTTACCCCACTGCGCCTGCGCATCCTCCTCACTCATCTTGAACGCGGGCGTGAAGAACGTTCCCGGCGCGATAGTCATGACCCGGATGCCGAGCGGCGCGAGGTCGCGCGCCGCGACGAGTCCGAGGCCGACGACACCGCCCTTGGCCGCGGCGTAGTCGGACTGCCCGACCTGACCCTCAAAAGCCGCGATGCTCGCGGTATTGATGACGACGCCGCGCTGGCCCGATTCGAGAGGCGGCGAATTGGCCATTGACGCCGCACTGAGTCGCAGGGTGTTGAACGTTCCGACGAGATAGATGTCGAGCGTGCGCCGGAAGACTTCCAAGCTGTACGGCCTGTTGGTCCGGTCCAGGATCCGCCTCTGCGCCGCGGGACCGCCGTGAGCGCTGACGGCAATTCGGAGCGGCCCGATCTCATCGGCCGCGTCAATCGCGGCCTGAACGGAGGCTTCGTCCGTCACGTCGGTGTGGACGAAGCGGGCCCGTTCGCCGAGGTCGGTCTCGAGCTGCTTGCCCGCGTCGTCAGCCAGGTCGGCGATGACGACCCCGACACCGCACCCCACAAGGCGACGGACGGTCGCCGCGCCGAGCCCGCCGGCGCCGCCTGTGACGACCGCTGCCGCGCTCTCAATTCTCACGCAATTAAGGATACTAAAAGTGGCGCACCCTGGCACACCCGGGCTACCCTCCGACGCATGTCGGTCGGTTGGGGTGAGCAGCACCCTGCGCGCGTCCTCGTCACCGGATGCTCGTCAGGGATCGGGCGCGCGCTCTGCGCGACGTTGCACGAGCGGGGGCACCACGTCGTCGCGACAGCGCGGAACGCACTGACGCTAGCCGAAGTTCCTGCCGAGCTCCGGCTCGACCTGGACATCACCGACCCGAAGTCGGTGGCCGCGGCGGCCTCCGCAGCCGGAGACGTCGACGTACTCATCAACAACGCCGGGCTGACCGCCTGGGCAGCTATCGAGGCGATGCCGATCGACACGGCGCAGCGCGTCTTCGAGACTAACGTGTGGGGCACGCTGCGGATGTGCCAAGCATTCCTGCCGGGCATGCGTGAGCGCGGTCGAGGGCGGGTCATCAACGTCAGCTCCGCGTCCCTACGGGGCTATCCGCTGCTCGGGCTGTACGTCGCAAGCAAGTCGGCGATGGAGGCACTAACCGAGTCGTTGCGACTCGAGTTGGCGGCGTTCGGCGTCGAGGTTGTGCTGGCCATACCCGCGGCGGTCGCTACGTCCTTCGGGAAGAACCGGCTGCCGGTCGCGCCCGCGGACGACGGCTATGAAGAGTTCACGAAGCGTGCGTTCGCCTCGATCCAGGGCATGCGCGGAACCGCACTCACCGCAGAGGAAGCAGCGGCCGCGATCGCCGATCTCGTCGAGTCCGACGACCCCCCGCTTCGCGTTCCGATCGGCGACGACGCGAAGCGGCTCGTCCCGCTGCGGCACACGGTGACCGACGACGAGTTCGAGCGCAACGTGCTCTCCGCCCTCTGAGGGGTTACGAGTAGAACTGCTCGGCCTCGTCGAACGTGGTAGCCAGATCGTTCTCGGCGCGGCTCTGCACGAAGTTGAACTCGTCCTTCTCGAACTGCAGGTTGGTGCCGTACGCGTGCAGGAGGTAGCTCGACACCTCTGACAGCGCCAGGCCCGTGCTCTGCTCGACGAGCCGGTATGCCTCCTTGGCGATCACGATCCCATCGGCCGGCATGCGGGCGATCTGTGCCGCGACTCCCTCGGCGGTCGCGTGCACGTCGCCGGCCGGGACGTAGCGGGTGAACACGCCACGTTCTGCCAGCTCGCCGGCCGACGCGATGCGTCCGGTCAACAGCAGATCCTTGGCGAGCACCGGGCCCAGCCGGTGAAAGAACAGGTGCAGGTCGCCGAGTACGGGACCGAGGTAGCGGGTTGCCGGCATGCCGAGCTTCGCGTCGTCGCCAACGACGCTGATGTCCGAACCCATCAGGAACTCCAGCCCGCCGCCCAGCGCATAGCCACGCACGGCCGTGATCACGACCTTCGGGTGGAACATCACGCGGGTGTAGACGTAGGACGTGCGGCGGTCCACCACGAGCCGTCGACGCTGGCTCGGCCGGCGCCGCTTCACTCCGGCGCCGTTGGCGCCATCGTCATCGGGCGAGGCGTACCACTCGTACACGGCCGCCATGTCGATACCGGACGTGAAGTTATCCCCGGCGCCGCGCAGGATCACGACCTTGATCGCGTCGTCCTCAGCCGCATCGTCGAAGGATTCGACGATGCGGTCGTACATCTCGAGCGTCATCGCATTGAGCTTGTCCGGGCGGTTCAGCGTCACCCGGGCGATGTGGCCCGCCTGATCCTTCTCGTAGATCACGTCAGAGTTCACTGGTTCGTCCTCAGGTCGTTGCGATCGCGTCGCCGGATTTCCAGGGGTCCACCACGTCACGCACCGCGCGGCCGCCCGCCAAGCGGTCGAAGCCCTCGTTGATCTCGCCGAGCGAGAGAGTGGCCGAGCGGAGCCGGTCAACCGGCAGCCGATCCGCGCGAAAGAGGTCGAGGTAGCGGGGGATGTCCCGTCGAGGAGACGCGCTGCCCATGTAGCTGCCCTTGACGGTTTTTTCGCTCGCCACGAGATCGGCGAGCGGAACCTGCAGTTGCTGGCTCGGGCTCGGCAACCCGGCGGTGACGAGCGTCCCGCCACGCGCAGTCACGGTGTACGCGAGCTGGGCCGCCCGCGCCGCGCCGGCCATCTCGAACACGTACTCTGCCGCCCCGAACTCATCACGGATCCGGTCCGCGCAGTCGGTCTGCGCCGCGTCGAAGGCGTGCGTCGCGCCGAGGGCCTTCGCCAGCTCGAGCTTCTCCGATGAGATATCGACCGCGGCCATCCTGGCCGCGCCGGCAGCGATCGCCCCGAGCAGGGCGCTCAGCCCGACCCCGCCGAGACCCACGACTACCACGGACGCCCCGGGCCGTACATGCACGGTGTTCAGGACTGACCCGACGCCGGTCACCACGGCGCAGCCGAAGATCGCAGCGACGTCCAACGGTATGTCGCTGTCGATCCGCACGACGGATTGCGGGACGACGACGGCGTATTCGGCAAACGCGGAGATACCGCTCCAGTGGTTCAAGGGCTCACCCGCTGCGCTCAAGTGCCGGGATCCGGTCGGCAGCGTTCCGTCGGCACGTGCCTGCCAGGACGACTCGCACAGGTTGGGCCGTCCGGCCAGGCACACGGCGCAGCGGCCACAACTCGCAACGAACACCAGCACCACGTGGTCGCCTGGGGTGAGCGCGTCAACGCCGGCGCCGACCTCCTCTATGACGCCGGCTGCCTCATGCCCGGCCACGGCAGGCAGCTTGCGCGGCCGATCTCCGGTCACGGCGGAAAGGTCGGAGTGACAGATGCCCGCGGCGGCTATGCGGACAAGGACCTCGCCGGGGCCAGGACCGGCCAGCTCCACCTCGGTCACCTCGAACGGCCGGCTCCGCGCAAACGGAGCGGGCGTGTCGGCGCTACGCAGCACGGCGGCGCGCATCTTCATACCGCCACGGCCAATGGCTCGAGATCGACCGCGACCGCGTCGTTGTTCTCCGGCGTTGCCGCGGGGTATCGGCGCAGCACAAGGGGGTCGTGTCCGGGAATCACGTGATCCGGCCCGTCGGCCAACTGCGTCACCGTGCGCAGCGCCTCGATGTACTCGATCGTATTGACCAGTACGGGGAACGGGTTCTCCGCAGCCAGGTTCTCGTAGTAGTGCATCGCGTCGGATGCGAGGACGACGTTGCCGCGTGCCGTCTGCACCCGTACCACTTGCATACCCGGCGTGTGCCCGCCGACGTGATGGATCGAGATCCCGGGCGCGATCTCGTCGGCACCGTCGTGGAACGCGACGCGTCCGCCGTACAGCGCTTTCAACCACTCATGCAGCTGTCCGAGGTCGTACGGCCGGCACAGGAACGGGCTGCACATTGCCGGTCCGGTTGCGTGCGCGAGTTCGACGCGCTGCACGTGCAGCCGCGCTTCCGGGAAGTCCAGGACGTTGCCGGCGTGATCCCAGTGCATGTGCGTGGTAATGACCTCGGTGACGTCGGCCGGAACGATGCCGATATCGGCGAGCGCATCAGTCGGTGCGCGCAGGTGATCGTGCCCGCGCGAGGTCATCGTCTGGGCCGCGGATCCGGTGTCCACAAGGATCACGCCGCGCTGGCCGACGACTGCCCACACGAAGAAATCCATGGGCATGGGCGTGTCGTGGTCGTCGGGGCCGCGGTAGATGACGTTCTCGAACCGGGTGCGGCGTTCGTTCGAGCCGTACTTGATCGCGTAAACCCGGTAGTTCATCTCAGCCGTCCGCGCTCAGGTCGACCCAGATGCTCTTGACCTGCAGGTACTCCTTGATCCCTTCGAAGCCGCTTTCTTGACCGAGCCCGGACGTCTTGTAACCCCCGAACGGAGATTGTGGGACGGTGTTGCGGTAGGTGTTGATC
>JBKPQM010000111.1:0-11506 GCA_046734095.1 Actinomycetota bacterium
GGTTCGAGGAAGATGTCCAGGGCGCCGCCGGATAGGCAGGCGTTGTGGACCAGGACGACGCCCTCCTCAGGGGCGTGCTCGTCCGGCTCCGGGGTGATCCGCAGCAGGCGGGCTTCGCCGGTGGCGAGTACCTCCATCGCCTGGGCCCGCACGGTCGCCTCGGCGCACTCGCCGCCGACGAACCCGTCGAGTTGCCCGTCGCTGCGCACGATCGCCGAATCGCCCGGCTTGGCGCTGGTGGGTCGCGCCGCGCGCACCACAGTGGCCCACGCGAACGGTGTGCCCACCGCGTTGAGTTCGGCGGCGCGGGAAGCGAGTTCGTGCCGCGCTGGCATGAGCGCTCAGTGTCCTCCTAGTCGACGATGGCCAGATCGGTGCGCAACGGCCGGCCGTGAATCGTGCGCCATACCTGGGCCGGCGTGAGCGGCATATCGGCATGTCGCACCCCGTACGGCTTGAGCGCGTCCATCACGGCGTTCACCACGGCCGCGGGCGAGCCGACCGTCGCCGACTCGCCGACCCCCTTGGCCCCGATGGGGTGGTGTGGCGACGGAGTGACTGTCTCGCCGAGCTCCCACGACGGGCACTCGAGCGCGGTCGGGAGTTGGTAGTCCATGAACGACCCGCCGAGGTGGTTGCCTTGCTCGTCGAAGGCCATCACCTCCATCAGCGCCATGCCGATCCCGTCGGCCAGTCCGCCGTGGACCTGCCCCTCGACGATCATGGGGTTGATCCGCACCCCGCAGTCGTCGACCGCGATGAATCGGCGAACCTTCACCTCGCCCGTGCCCGCATCGACGTCCGCAACGCAAATGTAGGCGCCGAACGGGTAGGTCAGATTGGGCGGGTTGTAGACGCACTCGGCGTCCAGATGCCCCTCGACGCCCTCGGGCAGCTCCAGCGCACCGTGCGCGGCTAGCGCCACCTCTTGGATCGTCTTGGCCACCGACGGGTCGCCCTTAACCCGGAAGGTGCCGCGGTCGAACTCCAAGTCATTAGGAGAGATCTCCAGCATGGCGCCGGCGATCACGCGGGCCTTGTCCACGACGCGCTTCGCCGCGACGGCCACGGCCGCGCCGGAGACCGGCGTGGAGCGGCTGCCGTAGGTGCCCAGCCCGAACGGCGTGTTGTCGGTGTCGCCGTGCAACACCTCGATGTCGTCGGACGGGATGCCGGTCAGCTCGGACACGATCTGCGCGAAGGTCGTCTCGTGCCCCTGTCCCTGGGTCTGCACCGACAGGCGCACGACCGCCTTGCCGGTGGGGTGGACTCGCACCTCGGCGCCGTCGGCCATACCCAGGCCGAGAATGTCCATGTGCTTTCGGGGCCCGGCGCCAACCCCCTCGGTGAAGAAGCTGATCCCGATCCCCATCAGCTCACCGCGTTCGCGTTTCTCGGCCTGCTCGCGGCGCAGCTCCTCGTATCCCGCGATGTCCATCGCCGTGCGCAACGCGCGGGGGTAGTCGCCGGAGTCGTATTCCCAACCGGTCGGCGTCGTGTAGGGGAACTGCTCAGGGCGCAGCAGGTTCTTCATCCGCAGCTCGGCGGGGTCCATCTTTAGCTCATCCGCCAAGCAGTCGACGATGCGCTCGATCGCATACGCCGCTTCGGTGATCCGGAACGAGCAGGCGTAGGCAACGCCACCCGGGCACTTGTTGGTGTACACGCCCGTGACCGTGCAGTGCGCTGCCGGGTAGTCGTAGCTGCCGGTGAAGATGTGGAAGAACCCGGCCGGGAACTGCGTGGGCTGCGCGGTGTTGTTGAACGCGCCGTGATCGGCGATGACGTCTACGCGGACGGCTTGGATCTGTCCCTCGCGAGTCGCGGCGATCTCGGCGCGCATGTGGTAGTCGCGGGCGAAGGAGGTCGACATCAGGTTCTCGGCGCGATCCTCGACCCACTTGACCGGGCGCCCGGTGACGATCGAGCCCACCACGGACAGGACATAGCCCGGGTAGATGCCGACCTTGTTGCCGAAACCCCCGCCGATGTCCGGGCTGACGATGCGAATCTTCTGCTCCGGTAGGCCCGCCACCAGCGCGTAGAGGGTGCGGTGCGCGTGCGGGGCCTGGCTCGTGCAGTAAACGGTGAGCTTTCCGGTGACCTTGTCCATGTCGGCGACCGCGCCGCAGGTCTCCAATGGCGCCGGATGGACCCGCGGATACAGGATGTCCTGCGCCACGACCACTTCGGCACCGGCGAACGCCGCGTCGGTGGCGGCCTTGTCGCCGATCTCCCAGTCGAAGATGTGGTTGTCGGTCTTGCCGTCCAGATCATCACGGATCACCGGCGCATCCGCTTGCAGCGCGCGCTTCGCGTCGACAACCGGCGGCAGCGGCTCGTAGTCGACATCGATCAGCTCCAACGCGTCGCGGGCGGAATAGCGGTCCTCGGCGACGACGAATGCCACCTCTTGACCGTGGTATCGAACCTTGTCAGTGGCCAGCACCGCGATCACGTCATGAGACAGCGAGGGAATCCACGCCAGGTTCAGCGACTCCAGCAGCTGCCCGGTGATCACCGCCTTCACCTTCGGGTGCGATTCGGCGGCGGACGTGTCGATCGAACGGATCCGGGCGTGCGCGTAGGGGCTGCGCAGCACCGCGCCGTGGAGCATCCCCGGCAGAACGATGTCGTCGACGTAAGTGCCCTTCCCGCGGACGAACCGCGGATCTTCCTTGCGGAGCCGACGTCCGAACCCGACGGTGGCCGGTTCCTCAACCGTGGCGGTCATGTCGTGATCGTCTCCTTCGGCTCCTCCACGGGGGCCTGTGCCTGCGCGCGCGGATGCTCCGCCGCCCATCTAATTGCCCGCACGATGTTCTCGTAGCCCGTGCAGCGGCAGAACGTACCTGAGATAGCCTCGCGGATCTCAGATTCCGACGGTTGCGGGTTGCTGTCCAGCAGCCAGCGGGCGGTCATCATCATCCCCGGCGTGCAGAAGCCACACTGCAACCCGTGCTCGTTCACGAAGCCTTGTTGGACCGGGTCGAGTTCGCCGTTGCTCTCCAGCCCCTCGACCGTGCGCACTTCGCGGCCGCCGACCATCGCGGCCAACATGGTGCAGCTCTTCACCGGCACGCCGTCCACCTGCACCACGCACACCCCGCAGTTGGAGGTGTCGCAACCCCAGTGCGTCCCGGTGAGCCCCAGCTCGTCCCGCAGGAAGTGCACCAGCAGCAGCCGGGGCTCGATCTCGCGGGTGTACTGCTGGCCGTTGACGGTCATCGTGACGAGCATCGTCAGATCTCCTGTCCTCGCGCCCGACCGATTGCGGTGCGCAACACCCGCTTGGTCAGCTCACCGGCCAGCGCTCGCTTGTAGTCCGACGGGCCGCGCTGATCGCCGACCGGCGCACACTCCGCCGCGGCTCGAGCCGCAGCGATCTCTAGTGTCTGATCGTCGGCCGGGCGGCCCCGGACCGCGTCCTCGGTCAGCGGCGCGACCGAATGCGCAGCGCCCACTGCCGCGAGGCCGATGCCCACATCGCCGATCGTGTCGCCGTCCAGGCGCACCACCGCACCCGCCGCGGCAACCGCATAGTCGCCGGCGCGTCGCTCGACTTTGAGGTAGGCACTCCCAGTGCCAGGCCGCAGTGGCGCCCGGATCTCGGTCACCACCTCGGCCGGGTCCAGAACCGTTTCGAACGGGCCGGCCGCCAGCTCGCGCACCGGCACCACCCGCTCGCCGCCGGGTCCGCGCGCAACCACCTCGGCCCGGATCGCCCCGAAGACGGCCGAGAGATCCTCCGCCGGGTCGGCGTGGCACAGCGACCCGCCCACGGTGCCCCAGCTGCGCACCACCGGGTCGGCGATCACGCGTTCCGCCTCGTGCAGGATCCGATACTGTTCGCCGACGACCGCCGAGGCGAGCACATCGGCATGGCGGACCAGCGAGCCGATGTGCAGAAGGTCAGCGTCGACCCAGATTCGGCGTAGATCGGTGAGATCGTTGATGTCGATCAATAGTTCGGGTGCGGCCAAGCGCAGCTTCATCATCGGCAGCAAGCTGTGCCCACCGGCGATCAGCCGCGCGCCGTCCCCATGCCGTTCTAACAAGGTGATCGCGTCGGCGACGCTCGTCGCGCGCT
Organism: Actinomycetota bacterium; assembly: GCA_046734095.1. Taxonomy (GTDB): domain Bacteria; phylum Actinomycetota; class Actinomycetes; order Mycobacteriales; family Jatrophihabitantaceae; genus DASXRA01. The sequence goes on from JBKPQM010000111.1 coordinate 4,091, forward strand.
CGTAGTCGACCGAAGCCGGAACCTGCATCACGCTTCCCCTCTGCGGGCAAGTCCCGACCCGGCGGGCTGTCCGCGCGCTCGGTTGCCCGGATGCCATGACTGTGCGCCTGCGCATTGTTGATCGCAACCGAGCGCACGTCAACGACTCGACAAGCGGCGTCAGCGCGCTCCTACTAGGACGTCCATAAGCACCGCGGCGCCCGATCGAGGGAGATCGCGCGTCGCGGTCAGCAGGACGACATCCCGCGAGCGCGCCTGGTCCCGCAACTCATCGAGGGCTCCCCGGCCGGGCTCCTGCTCGAGCTCGGCCCGATAGCGCCGGGCGAACTCGGCGAACTTCTCCGGATCATGGCCGTACCACTTGCGGAGCTCGCCGCTGGGCGCGAGATCTTTCACCCAGGCGTCGAATGGTGCGGTGGCCCGTGATATGCCGCGCGGCCACAGCCGATCGACGAGCACGCGGTAGGTGCCGCCGCTGTCGAGGTGGTCGTACACCCGAGCGATCCGGACACGCACCTGTCCCCCGCGTGGATCGCGCGGTCTCGTCGGGCCTGAGCGTTGCGCCATTCCGCCTATTATCGTGCGCCGTGCCGGCCCGACTACCTGCCGTTGCCGAGGCTGTCGCGGCCCGACTTGTGCTTGCCGTGCTTGTCCCGGCCGTGGCCCTCTCGGCCGTGCTTGTCCTTGCCGTGGCCGGCGGCACGGTGGCCGACCTTTCCGTGCCCGGCCTTCTCATGCGTGGCCTTGCCGTGCTTGGCCGGATGCGCGTGGTGCCGTTTGGGCAACGCGGCAACGTGATTGGCGTCGGTCGTCTGGCCGCGTGACGTCCGGGCGGCCGCGAGCTGGGCCGGTGCCGGCGCGGGAGCGGGTGAGTGCCGCAGCGGCGGGGCGAGCTTTGGCGGCGCCGGCTTCGGGACACTTTCCCGTGGGGCGACTGGTATCGCCGGCGCGGCGCGCGCGACCGCCTGAGGCGGGGGTTCGGATAGCTGGGAGTCGCTGGAGCTGATCGCAGCCGCGAACGCGGCGCACCCGCCGACGACGACGGCCGCCGCGGCGGCGAGGACCACTCGCCTCCGGTGCCGTCGGACGGTGCCCCGGAACGGTGGCCGATCTGGATCGCCGGGTGGTCGGCCGAGCATCAGAATCTCGTCGCTGAGCGATCCGTCGTACCCGGCGGCTATCCCGCCGAGCATCTTCGCTGCTCGGCCGGCGCCCGGGCGGTCCGCGGGGTCGCACGCGGTCATGTCCGCCAGCACGGCGCGCAGACCCCGACTGACATCTTCGGGAATCGCCACTGACCGGTCGAGCCGGGCCATCGCAGCGTGGGCGCCTGTGCCCGGGTAGGCGATGGTGCCGGTGAGGGCCTCGATCAGCACCAGGCCGAGCGAGTAAATGTCGGTCGCCGGGGTTATCGGGTCGCCGCGAACTTGCTCGGGGCTGAGATAGTTCGCCGTGCCGACGGTCGCGTCGTCCGCCGCGAGGTTAGTGCTGTCGACTGTTGTCGCGATGCCGAAATCCACCAGCTTCGGGGCGCCGAGTTCGGCGTCGGTCCCGCCCGAGATGAGGATGTTGGCGGGTTTGACGTCGCGGTGCACGACGCCGCGGCCATGGACGTAGGCCAACGTGCGACACATCGCCGCGCCGAGGCGGGCCGTCTGCTGCTCGGTCAACGTCGAGGAGCGAATCCACTGCGCGAGATTCGGCCCGTCGACGAGTTCGCTCACCAGGTAGGCGGGCGTCCGGCCGCCGCCGATGTCCGCGTCGAGCAGAGCGACCAACCCGGGGTCATCCAGGGTGGACAGCAGGCCGACCTCGCGGCGAGCAGGACCGATCGCGTCGATCCCGTGGGGCGCCGCCCGGGAGATCTTGACCGCTACCTCGTGGCCGGTCCAGCGGTCGTAGGCGCGGTGCACCGTGGACATTCCACCGCGGCCGATCACGTGCCCCAGTTCGTACCGGCCGCTCAAAAGGCATCCGACCCGAGCTCCGGGCTGAGACCGGACCGCTGGAGCGGCCTCGGGCTGGGTGGCCGCGCCGGCCGCGCGGCCGTGCTCGGCGGCGAGGCCGGACGCCCCCCTCTCGACGCGCACCAACAGGGCCTCGTGACGCTCGGCCTGGGCCGTTGGGGCCCCCGACGGCGGGCGACCGCGCCGCCAATACCTGGTCACGTTGCCCCCCGACTATTGGCATTCGGATATAGCGTGCGCTGAGCTCCGCCAGACCTGATCACCCTGTCGGGATGACGTCACCGGACGCCTGGCCGGTGGCCGTCCGCTGATTGCGGGGGCGGATCTCGGGCGCAGTGTCCATGTTAACCGAGCGTTGTGGGAATATCCCCGCTTCAGGGCAATTGGGCGAATACGAGGGGGCAAGATACGCACCACGTAAGTGGGTGACTCTGCTCAGTACCCAAGCGGCTGTCGTGCGGCTAAGCTAAAACCCCCCGACGTGGATGCAACTTCGGCCGGCCCTTTTGGGGCTGTCCAATTTGCAGTAGGAGGCCATCGTGGTCGGGATTGGACTGCTCCTCCTCGCCGGCGCACTCGGAGCCGCGGGCGCCCTTGTCATGCAGAACCGAAGCGAAGGCGCGGTAACGGTACACGTTTTCGGCAACGTGTGGGAACTGCAGCCGCACTGGATTCTCGCGGCGGGCGCCGGAGTTGCCGTCATTGCCATGATCGGCGTCGCGATGATGCAGGTCGGCGCAGCGCGGTCGCGCGAAATACGCCGAGAACGTGACGAGCTGCTCGCGGAAAATGCCCGGCTGAACGGCCGGACAACCGAGTCCGAGTCGTCGTTCTTCTTTGACGAGCAACCAGACGGACCCGGGACCACCGGCCAGACCGCGCCCGAGCAAAGAGGGCTCTTCCACGGCACGTCATAGCGGCGGGCGCGGTGCCGAGGAGCGCTACTAGCGACGCGATGAGCGCTCGCGCGAACAGCCCGCCGGCCGCCACGCGGGCCGCGCCGCAGGCGCGGAGCGGCTCGAGGATGCGCCCTTCCAGGAACGCAACCACCAGGCGATGAGCGCTCGCGCGAAGAGCCCGCCGGCCGTGACGCGGCCCGCGCCGCAGGCGCGGAGTGGCTCGAGGATGCGCCCTTCCAGGAACGCAACCACCAGGCGATGAGCGCTCGCGCGAAGAGCCCGCCGGCCGCCACGCGGCCCGCGCCGCAGGCGCGGAGTGACTCGAGGATGCGCCCCTTGGGGCGCGGCCGAGAGACACATCCGGCGGACAAGTACAGTCAGCTAGACAGCGAGGCTGTATAGTTGGGCGATGGACGATGTGGACGCCCTCGCCGAGCAGCTGCGTGTCAATGCCAGCCGCTTGCTTCGCAGCAGCAGCCGAGCGCAGACCTTGCCACCCGGCGAATCCGCCGTAATGGCCACGCTCGATCGTGACGGACCGCAGAGCATTGCGCAGCTGGCCGAGCAGCGTGGGGTCCGGCACCAGACCGCCGCCAAGATCGTCGCGCAGCTCGAAACGGCCGGCCTGGTGGCCAAGCGTAGTCATCCCGATGACGCCCGGATGGTGCTCGTCCGACTGACGCGCTCCGGCACGACCGCACTACGGCGTGATCGCAAGGCGCGCGCCGGCTGGCTGGCCGATGCCATCCGCACCCAGCTCAGCCCGAAGCAGCAAGGCCGCCTCGGCGAGTTGCTCGCCGTGCTCGAGGCATTGGCCGCCTATCAAGCCAAGGACTGACCGAGCACCTCGTCAGCCCGACTTGTGGACGCGGGCGCTCCCCGTGATCCGGTCGATCTCGTCGCGCGCCTGAAATAGTTCCTCGACGATCTGGCTCTCGCGCTCCGCCGACATCCGCGCGGCTGGCACCGAGCAGCTGATGGCATCGCGGGCCGGGCGCTCGTAGCGCAGCGCGACGCCGAAACAACGCAGGCCGATTGTGCTTTCCTCGCGGTCCACTGCGTAGCCCCGCCGGCGCACGCGGGCCAGATCGGTCATCAGCTTCAAGGGATCCGTGAGCGTGTTCTTGGTGAGAGCCGTGAGCGGGTCGGCCAGGATCGTTCGCACCTCGTGATCGCGGCGATCCGCGAGCAACGACTTGCCCAGCGCCGTAGCGTATGCCGGCAGGCGGCGCCCCACGCGCGAGAACGGGCGCAGGTAGTGGCGCGATTCGCGGGTGGCGAGATACACGACATCGCTGCCGTCGAGCCGAGCGAGGTGGCAGGCCTCCCCGGTTTGCGCGGCCAATCGATCGAGTGCCGACCGAGCCCCCGCGACGACGTCGTCCGTGTCGATGTAGGAGGTTCCGACGAGCAACGCGCGCAGGCCGATGCGGTACAGCGTGCCGGTTGGATCGGTCTCGATCCAGCCGAGGTCGAGCAGCGTGCGCAACAAGACGTACAGGCTGCTCTTCGGGTAGCCCAGGCTCTTCTGCAGCGAACCGAGGGTGTGCAAACCCGGGTGGCGCGCGAAGAAGTCCAGCACCTCGACGGTGCGCGCGGCGGACTTGACCGGCTGGCCGTTGCTGCGTGCGGCGCTCACCACGTCTCCTTGACTGCGCGACCGTCGCGGCCGTAACGTCACCTTCAGGTACATGATTCTTGTTCAGACTACTGAACGGTAGGGGAAGTCGGAAGCTTTGCCAAACGTGCCACTGGCCGACCGACTCGACGGTCTGCTCTTCTTCCCGGTTACCGCTTTCGACGACTCCGGCGCAGTCGCGCTCGACGTTTTCCGCGAGCACGTCGCCCGGGGCATCGACGCGGGCGCGGCCGCGGCGTTCGCGGGCTGCGGCACCGGCGAGTTCTCCGCGCTCGACCTGGACGAGTACTCCGCCTGCGTCGCCGCCGCGGTGCAGGTCGCTGACGGGCGCGTGCCGGTCGTCGCTGGCTGCGGATACGGCACCGCCCTGGGCACGCAGTTCTTGCATCGAGCGGCGGACGCCGGCGCGGACGGCGTTCTGGTCCTGCCGCCCTACCTCGTCGACGGTGGGCAGGACGGATTGCGGCAGCACTACGCCCAGCTGGCGGACAACGCCGACCTCGACCTCATCCTCTACCAACGCGGCAGCGCGATCTTCGAGCCGACGACGGTAGCCACACTGGCGGAGGCGCCGCGCATCGTGGGTTTCAAGGACGGCCACGGCGATGTCGAGCTGATGCAGCGGATCGCCAGCACCGTGCCGTCGCTGTTGTACCTGAACGGGTTGCCGACCGCGGAGGCGAGCCAGCTCGCGTACCGCGGCATCGGGGTGAACGTCTACTCGTCGGCCGTGTTCTGTTTCGCGCCGGAGATCGCGATGGCCTTCTACCGCGGCCTGCGGTCCGGCGACCACGCCCTCGTGCGGCGGCTGCTGGACGAGTTCTACGTGCCGTTCGTCGAGTTGCGCCGCCGTGGCCCCGGCTACGCCGTGGCCCTGGTCAAGGCGGGAGTGCGCCTGTCGGGGCTGGAGGTCGGCGCGGTGCGCCCGCCGTTACGCGAGCCCGACGACGAACACGTAAAAGCACTCAGCGAGCTGATCGAGCGCGGACGCCGCGCCCTCGGCGCATGAGCGCCGCGTCCAACGCGAAGCAGACCCGCCGGGCCGATTCGAAGCTGGCGATCAGCGAGGTCCGAATCACGCCGGTCGCCGTCAAGGACCCGCCACTGCTCAACTCGATCGGCGTGCACGAGCCCTATGCACTACGGGCCGTCATCGAGGTAATCGCTGGCTCGGATCTCCTCGGGCTGAGCGAAGCGTACGGGGACGATGCGTCCCTGGAACGCCTGCGGCGGGTGGCTCCCGCGCTCGCCGGGCTCGATCCGTTCGATCGGCACGCGCTGCATCGGCGCGTCGCCACTGCTCTGGGCGAAGTGTCCGAAGACATGCCGACCGACCTGATCGGGCCGCCCAGCGCCAGCAAGACGCTGGCCGCGACGTTCGCCGCGTTCGAAGTAGCCTGCCTGGACCTTCAGGGGCACGCTATCGGAAGGCCGGTGAGCGACCTGCTGGGCGGCGAGGTGCGCCGTACCGTCCCGTTCAGCGGCTATCTATTCTACAAATGGGCTGCACATCCGGGACACCCGGCCGACGAATTCGGAGAAGCGCTGAGCCCGGACGGCATCGTCGCGCAGGCGAAACATCTCGTCGCAACGTACGGGTTCGCATCGTTGAAGCTCAAGGGTGGAGTGCTGCCGCCGGACGAGGAGATCGCCGCGATTCGGGCGTTGCGCGAGGCGTTCCCCGGCCACCCGCTGCGCCTCGACCCCAACGCCAACTGGTCGGTTCAGACGAGCATACGCGTCGGTACGGAACTCGCCGGCCTGCTCGAGTATCTGGAGGACCCGACCGACAGCCTGCGCGGCATGGCCGAGGTCGGCCGGGCCGTGCCGATGCCGCTGGCCACGAATATGTGCGTGACCACGTTCGAGGATCTACCCACCGCGATCGCGCACGCCGCAGTCCAGGTCATATTGTCCGACCACCATTACTGGGGCGGCCTGCACGAGTCGATGATCCTCGCCGGCATCTGCCGCACGTTCGGGCTCGGCCTGTCGATGCACTCGAACACGCACCTGGGTATCAGCCTGGCCGCGATGACCCACCTGGCCTCGGCCATCCCCAACCTCACTTACGCGTGCGATACGCATATCCCGTGGCAGGTCGAGGACGTGATCGAGCCGGGCCCTATGCGCTTCCTCGCCGGGTCGGTACCGGTGCCGACATCGCCCGGGCTCGGCGTCACCCTGGACCGCGACGCGCTGGCCAGGCTGCACGAGCAGTACCTGAGGTGCGGCATCAGGCACCGCGACGACGTCGGCTACATGCGTTCGATCGACCCGTCCTGGGCGGGCACTCGGCCAAGGTTCTGATGCGCACCGCGGCCTATGTCTATCCGTGGGACGTCGTGGGCGATCTCGCCGCGCCCGACCGCATCGCCGGCCTCGGGCTGGACGGTGTCGTGCTGGCCGCGGCGTATCACTCGACCCGGGCACTCACGCCGTTCCATCCGCGACATCGCGTCGTCGTCGCTCGGCACGCCGCCGTGTACTACCCACCAGACCCCGGCGTATGGCGGGGGCGGCGGCTGCACCCCGCCGCCGCAAGGTGGATGCCCGGCACCGACTCCTTCGGCGCGGCCGCGGCCGATCTGCGCACGTCCGGGCTCGGCGTCCACGCGTGGGTCGTGCTCGCGCACAACACCCGTCTGGGCGAAGCGTTTCCCGACGTCGCAGTACGCAACGCATACGGCGACAACTACCCGTGGGCGCTGTGCATCGCCCAGGACGAGGTCCGCGAGTACGCCACGACGCTGGTGGCCGAGATTGCGTCGCGTTCGGACCTCGACGGCTTCGAGCTCGAGGCCTGCGGTTGGTACGGCTATGACCATCAGAGCGCCCACGACAAGTCCGGCGGGGTAAGACTGACAGCGTTCGAGGAGTTCCTCTTCTCGCTGTGCTTCTGCCCGTCGTG
>JBKPQM010000112.1:0-11256 GCA_046734095.1 Actinomycetota bacterium
GCTCCGCTCCGCGCCGTCGGCGCGGGCCGCATGGCGGCGGGGCTGCTCGCGCGAGCGCTCATCACGGTCAGCTGGCTCGCTTGGCGGGGATCCGATCGGTGGAATCGCGAGCGTCGACCCGAGCCCCGAAGCCGTCGCTTCGGCCTTGCGCGGCTTTCACCTTTGCGGCATAGACGTCGACATACTCCTGACCGGCCATCTGCATCAGCTCATACATGATCTCGTCGGTCATCGACCGTTCGACGAACCGGTCGCCGGCCATGCCGTCATAGCGCGAGAAGTCCAGCGGTTTGCCGAACCGGATGCCTGGCCGGGGTCGCAGTTTGGGCAGGCGCCGGCCGGTGGGCTGGATCTTGTCGGTGTTGACCATGACACACGGGATGACCGGCGCGCCGGACTCGAGCGCCATCCGGGCCACGCCGGTCTTGCCGCGGTAAAGGCGCCCGTCGGGTGACCGGGTGCCCTCGGGATAGATGCCGAGCAGCTGGCCCTCGCGCAGCACGCGCACTCCGGTCTTGAGCGCGGCCCGCGAAGCGTCGGGATCATCACGGTCTATGGGGACCTGGCCGACCCCGGAGAAGAACACGCGCGAGAGCCAGCCCTTCAGGCCCGGGGTCGTGAAGTACTCGGCCTTGGCCAGAAACGTGACTTTGCGCGGCACCATCACCGGCATGAAGAACGAGTCGGAGAACGACAGGTGGTTGCTGGCCAGGATCGCTGCGCCGTCCGATGGGATGTTCTCGCGTCCCTCGGTCCACGGCCGCCAGATCAATCGAAGGAACGGACCGATGAAGACGTACTTCATCAGCCAATAGCCCACCCGATCCTCCCTACGATTCCTGCTTGTCCTGACGCAGACAGTAGTGCTGCCGTCTCAGCGGGTCCACCACGGCGGTCATGCTCGCCGAATGTGGCCAGCGCCGGGCATGATGAATGAACGGGATCCTGACGTCGAAGGGTGCAGCGTGGTCGTCCTGCGTGGTGCGAAGCCGGGTATCGCACGGCTGATCGGCGAACACACCGGTCAGACGCCGTGACGTTCGATCCGCATCCGGCCCGGCACGGCAACGGTCTCGACGCCCATACCTACGTGCCGCTCGTCGACGTCGACCTCAACATCGGCGAGCAATTGCTGGTCGCGCTGCGCCGGGCCGGCATCCCGGCCTACATCGAGCCCGCGGGCGAGCCCGAGCGGCCTCGTCTGTTCGTCGCGTCGGCCGATCGAGCCGACGCGCGCATCGTGGTCCAGGCCGCGACGCGGGGCGGTGAGCCGCTGCATCCGGCGGACGTGTTGGAAGGCGTCGACACCGAGGCCGAATTCAACGCCCTCGTCGGCGAGTGGGACACGGACACAATCAATGCGGTGCGCTCGGCCGAACGCGACCTCACCCGCGAGGACGCCGACTGGCGCGCCCGGCTCGTGCCCGGATTTCCGGAATCGTCCACGGCCGATGACGAGGACCACTACGTTCCGCCGGCCCCGCCCCCGCTCCCCCGGCTCGCCGGGACCACGATCTTCGCGCTGCTCGTCCTCGCGGCCTCGATCGTGGTGCTGATCATGGGCGACAGTTTCGGCCTTGACGGCAACTTCGCGTTGCTGCTCGGCGTGGCCGGCATCCTGGTCGGTGCCGGACTGCTGATCATGCGCCTGCGCGCTCGCCCACCCGACGATGATGACGACGACGGCGCCATCGTCTAACCGCGACTCCGCAGTTCCGCTACGTTGTGATCATCTTGGACGTCTGGCTGCCTATCGACCGCAAGTCCAAGATCACGTCGCCTGAGCACGCGGCGATGAGCGAGCGGTGGAGCCCTCGAGCCATTTGGGCGCTATTGATCAGTGGCTCAACGTTTGCTGACACGACACCTGCAGGCTCGAGAACGGTCACGTACGGCGAGCACGCTCGAGGCCGGAGGTGGGCTACATGGTGACGGCAGAGGAGACAGTCTTCATCCTGTGGTGCCGGCTGACCGGGAACGACCCGACCGAGTTCGGGGACGACGAGCGCGAGGCGTTCCTCGCCCGGCCGCAGGTGCCCGAACTGGCGGCGGCGCCGTACGCCGTGCTGCTCGACGCCGGCATCACGGCGGCGCGGCGTGGTTCGCTTCCGCTCGAGCGCTGGCTGAGTGCAGTACGCACAGTTCGTCCCACAGCGAACACGCCGTAGGAACGCCTCCGACACTTATCATGGGCAGATGCCGTCGCCCGTGATTCGCCGCTTTTCGATTCTCGCCGTGGCATGACGGCGCCGACCCCACCAGCGAGCCGCCCCGCGATCGTCACCGTCGACGACGATCCTGGCGTGTCGCGGGCCGTTGCGCGCGACCTGCGCCGCCGATACGGCGAGCACTACCGCATCGTCCGGGCCGACTCGGGCGCCGACGCCCTCAACGCACTGCGCGAGATGAAGCTGCGCGGGGAACTTGTCGCGATCATCCTCGCTGACTACCGGATGCCGCAGATGAACGGCATCGAGTTCCTCGAGCAGGCGATGGATCTCTACCCGACCACGCGGCGGGTGCTGCTCACTGCCTACGCCGACACCGGCGCCGCGATCGAGGCGATCAACGTCGTCGACCTCGACCACTATCTGCTCAAGCCGTGGGATCCGCCCGAGGAGAAGCTCTACCCGGTCGTCGATTCACTGATCGATGCCTGGCAGGCGTCCGATCACAGCGCCGTGCCGGAGACCAAGGTCGTCGGGCACCGATGGTCGGCCCGTTCGTCCGAGATCCGCGAATTCCTGGCCCGCAACCAGGTGCCCTACCGATGGTTCCTGTGCGATGAACCGGAGGGCGAGCGCCTGCTCGCCGCCGCGAGTGCGGACGATCGCCGTCTGCCGCTCGTCATCACCCCCGATGGCGAGACGCTGGTCGAGCCGAGCGACACCGACCTGGCGAGCCACGTGGGCCTGGCCACCCGGCCGACGTCGGACTTCTACGACCTGATCGTCATCGGCGGCGGCCCGGCCGGGCTGGGCGCGGCCGTCTACGGGGCGTCCGAGGGCCTGCGAACGGTGCTCGTCGAGCGCACCGCGACCGGCGGGCAGGCCGGCCAGAGTTCGCGCATCGAGAACTATCTGGGGTTCCCGGACGGCGTCTCCGGCGCCCAGCTGACCGACCGGGCACGCCGGCAGGCGACGAAGTTCGGCGCCGAGCTGATCACTACTCGCGAGGCCGTAGAACTGTCCATCTGCGGCTCGGCGCGCAGGGTCACCTTCGCCGACGGCGACTCGGTCGACGCGCACACCGTGATCCTGGCGACCGGCGTGTCCTACCGGCAACTATCTGCGCCCGGCAGCGACCGACTCACCGGTCGCGGCGTGTTCTACGGATCGGCGCTGACCCAGGCGGCCAACTGCACCGGGCGCGACGTGTATGTGGTCGGTGGAGCAAACTCTGCCGGCCAGGCGGCGGTGTACCTCGCCAAGAGCGCTTGCTCGGTGACGTTGCTGGTGCGCGGCAAGTCACTCGAGGACTCGATGTCGTACTACTTGATCCAGCAGATCGCGAACATCGACAACATCACCGTACGCACGTGTACGGAGGTCGTCGAAGCGCACGGCAGCGATCATCTCGAGCAGCTGACGTTGCGTGACAGTGTCACCGGCGCCACCGAGACCGTCCCGACGAAGTGGATGTTCGTATTCATCGGCGCCACGCCACGCACGGACTGGCTCAACCGTGTCCTCGACTGCGACAAGAGAGGCTTCGTCCTCGCCGGGCCCGACCTCGCCGTCGAAGGCAAACCCCGCGGCTGGACGCTCGACCGTGCGCCGTACCACCTCGAGACGAACGTGCCGGGCGTGTTCGTGGCCGGCGACGCGCGCGCCGAGTCGGCCAAACGCGTCGCATCTGCGGTGGGCGAAGGTGCCATGGCCGTCATGCTCGTCCATCGCTACTTGGAGCGCTTGTGAGTGAATTGACGGGGACGAGCCCTGCGAGCGGAGGAAGCGCAGTGACGGAATACCTGACGTGCGACCGGGACGAGCTGCGCACTCTGTTCCTGTTCGAAAAACTCGACGAGGAACAGCTGGACTGGTTGTGCCGCGAGGGTCACGTGATCAGCGTCGAGCCGGGCGTGGTGTATCGCGAGGGCGATCCCGCGCGGTGCTTCTACGTCCTCATCGAAGGCGGCGTCATGCTGTTGCAGCGCGTGGGTGAGGACGACGTCGAGGTAACCCGCACCGACCAGCCGGGCGTGTACGCGGGAGCGTGGACCGCCTATCTGGGCGATCGGGCGCCTAAGGCGTACAACACGACGCTGCGCGCGACGACGCGATCGCGGTTCTTCGAACTCGACGCCGAGACGTTCGCGCAGATGATGCGGCAGTGGTTCCCGATGGCGCTGCACCTGCTCGAGGGCATGTTCTTCGGCTCGCGCAACTTCCAGGCCACTGTCGGACAACGCGAGCGGCTACTCGCGCTCGGCTCCCTCTCGGCCGGGCTCACCCACGAGCTCAACAACCCAGCCGCCGCCGCGGTACGGGCCACCGCGTCATTGCGCGAGCGGGTCGCCGGCATGCGACAGAAGCTGAGAATGATCGCGAAGGGTCCCTACGACCGAGCCACGCTCGAAACATTGATCGGCTTGCAGGCGGAATCCGTCGAGCACGTCGCCAAGGCGCCGACACTTTCCCCGCTCGAGGCCTCCGACCGCGAGGACGAGCTGACGGACTGGCTGGATGCGCACGGCATCAGCGGAGGCTGGCAGATCGCCCCGACGTTCGTGCAGGCCGGGCTGGACGTCGCGTGGCTCGACCAGGTCGCCGACACCGTCGACGCCAGCACACTCGAAGGCGCCGTTCGCTGGCTGAACTACACCGTCGAGACCGAGCTGCTGATGAACGAGATCGAGGACGCCACCACGCGCATCTCGACATTGGTCGGCGCCGCCAAGCAGTATTCGCAGCTCGACCGGGCACCGTATCGGGTCATCGACGTGCATGAGCTGATCGACAGCACATTGCTCATGCTCAGCCGCAAGATCGGTGATCACATCACGGTGGTCAAACAGTACGACCGCTCGCTGCCGGCCATTCCGGCCTACGCCGCCGAGCTCAACCAGGTGTGGACGAACCTGATCGACAACGCCGTCGCCGCGATGGACGGCGAGGGCACGCTGACCATCCGCACCGCCCGCGACAACGACCACCTGCTGGTCGAAATCGGTGACACCGGACCAGGTGTACCGGCCGAGATCCGTGACCGCATCTTCGAGCCCTTCTTCACCACCAAGCCGGTCGGCGAGGGAACCGGGCTCGGGCTGGACATCTCGTGGCGCATTGTCGTGAACAAGCACCACGGCGATCTGCGCGTCGAGTCGGAGCCGGGCGACACCCGCTTCCAGGTACGGTTACCTTTCGTCGCACCGGCCGAGGAGTAGCACCCGTCGCCCTAGGCGAGAATCACGGCGTGACCGCCCCGTTCTCCGCGCGAACGGCCTGGACGCGCAACCTGCAGACGCCGCTGCGGCGGTTCCTGAGCACCGAGACCGGCAGCGCCGCGATCCTCGCGGGAGCGGCGGTTGCCGCGTTGGTGTGGGCCAACGTCGACGACGGTTCCTACGAGCGCGTCTGGCACACCGAACTCACGATTCGGTTGGGCGACATGTCGCTCAGCCAGTCGGTGCGCGAGTGGGTGAGCACCGGACTAATGACGCTGTTCTGGTTCGTGATAGGGCTCGAGGCTCGGCGTGAGTTCGACTTAGGCGAGCTGCGCGATCGGCGTCGGGTGACGTTGCCGGTGGTCGCCGGCCTGGGCGGCATTATCGTGCCGGTCACGATCTTCCTCATCGTCAACGCCGGAGACAGCACGGCCGACGGCTGGGGCGCGGCCATGGCGACCGACACCGCGTTCGCACTCGGCGTGCTGGCCCTCGTCGGCACCGGCCTGCCCGGCCGGCTGCGCTCGTTCCTGCTGACATTCTCGGTCGTCGACGACCTGGTCGCTTTGACCGTGATCGCCTTCGCGTATACCAAGAACTTGGATGTCGTCCCTCTTCTGATCGGGTTGGGCATCCTGTTGTTGGTGGTGATAGTCCGGTTGAGTCGCATACATCGCGGGCCGGTGTACGGGCTGCTCGGTATCGCCGGCTGGGTCGCGTTCTTCGAGTCGGGCGTCGATCCGGTCGTCGTCGGCCTGGTGATGGGCCTGCTCACCTATGCCTCTCCCCCGACGCGCAGCGACCTGCAACGGGCGAGTGACCTGTTCCGGCTCTTCCGCGAGCAGCCGACCCCCGAGCTGGCCCAGTCCGCCCGGGTGGGCGTCATATCGGCGATCTCGCCCAACGAACGATTGCAGCAGCTCTACCACCCGTGGACCAGCTATCTGATCGTGCCGCTGTTCGCGCTCGCGAACGCCGGCATTGCGATCAACGCTGACTTCCTCAGCCAGGCATACGGCACGCCGGTTACTCTTGGCATCCTGCTCGCCTACCTGGTGGGCAAGCCGATCGGTATTACCGGCGGCACCTGGCTCGTGACGATATTCAGCCGGGGCAAGCTCCGCCCGCCGGTCGGCTGGGCGGCCGTTGCCGGGGCCGGCATGCTGGGCTCGATCGGATTTACAGTCTCGCTGCAGATTTCGGTGCTCGCGTTCTCCGGCACCGAATTGCAAGAGGCGAAACTCGGCGTACTCACGGCGGCGTTGGTCGGCGCCACGGCGACCTGGGCCGTGTTCCGGGCCATCGCGCGCCTGCCGTCGAGGTTGTGGGCCCGGGCGGTGCTCGGACGCAGCGAGGTGATCGTCGATCTTGCCGCGGACGTCGACCCGGAGCGAGACCACTACCGCGGTCCGGCCGAATCGCCGGTCACCGTCGTCGAGTACGGCGATTTCGAGTGCCCATATTGCGGGCAGGCCGAACCGATCGTGCGCGAGCTGCTGTCCGACTTCGCCGACGTGCGCTACGTCTGGCGGCACCTGCCGCTCAGCGACGTGCATCCGCACGCGCAGCACGCGGCCCAGGCGGCCGAGGCAGCGGCCAAGCAGGGGGCGTTCTGGGAGATGCACGACGTGCTGCTCGACAACCAGGACCGCCTCGAGGCCGAGGACCTGGCAGGCTACGCCGAGCAGCTCGGCTTGGACGTCGAGCGGTTTGCCGACGACATCCGCCGCAACGTCGGCGCCGCTCAGATCGCCGAGGACGTGGACTCGGCCGAGCTGAGCGGGGTCTCCGGCACCCCCACGTTCTTTATCAACGGCCGACGCCACCAGGGTGCTTACGACATCGAGACGCTGAGCCGGGCGGTGCAGTTCGCCCGGCAGCGGGCGGAACTCAAACTGGGAGCGGCCGCACGCTGAGCGATCTGGCTCGTGCTCACCACGCCAGCTCGACGAGCACCGGGCGATGGTCGCTGGCGATGCGGACGTCCGGCGAGTCCACGACCTCGGCCGACAGCACGTGCAACGCCGGATCGGCGAACACGGCGTCGATCCGGCGTTGCGGGTTCGTCGCGCTGTACGTGAACCCGTCGCCGCTCGGAACCGCGTCCAGCCGTCGCTTGGTCAGCAGGTTCCACGCCGGTGACCCCGGCCGGTCGTTCACGTCGCCGGCCACGACCGTCGGCACGCTTCTGGGGACGAGCCCTACCAGCGCACCCTCCAACTCGGCGATGTGACGCAGTCGGGGGGCCTCGGCCAGGTCGAGGTGTGTGCCGGCCACCGCGATGCGAGCACCACCCAACCGCAACACGGCTAGGGCTGCCCCGCGCTGATGCCGGCCCACGTCCTTGCTGAACAGCACGTCGCGCATCGATTCGACCTCGACCGAAAGCGACGACAACAGCAGGTTCGCGGCGGCCGGACGGCCGCCTCCCACGACGACGAGACCGCTGCGCCGCGCCAAGGCGGCGGCCTTCGATCGCCAACGCAAGAACCGTGGGGCCTCCTGGACGGTCACCACGTCGGGGCGGCACGCGCGGATGACCCGGGCCACGGCGGCCCCATCGTCGCGCAGCGAGCGGACGTTGTACGTGAGCACGCGCATTCGGGCCCGGCTCAAACGCGCCGACGGGCCAAGTCGGCGGCGCCGACCAGCCCGGCGTCCGGCCCGAGCTCGGCCAGCTTGACGTCGGCGACCGGACGGAAACCTCGCCCGGTGAGCGAGCGCTGGAAGGTCTCCCGGGCCGGGAGGATGAGCAGGTCGCCCGCCTCGGAGACTCCCCCGCCGATCACGAACACCACCGGGTCGATGATCGCGGCCAGGTTGGCCAGTCCGCGGCCCAGCCACTGACCCATCGTCGTGTAGATCTCCACGGCTGCCGGATCGCCCTCACGGGCCGCCTGCGTGACGAGCGGCCCGGTAAGTGCGTCGCGATCACCACCGGCGAGCTCGAGCAGGCGGTGCGCGGCCACCGGCGCGATGTCGGCCAGTTCGCGGGCATCGCGGGCCAGCGCCGTCCCCGAGGCGTACATCTCCCAGCAACCGCGGTTGCCGCATGTGCAGCGCCGGCCGTCCGGTACGACCGTCATGTGCCCGTACTCGGTGCCCACTCCGTATGCCCCCCGGTACAGCACGCCGCTTACGACGAGCCCGCCGCCGATGCCGGTGCCGAGGGTCACGCAGACGACGACGCGCGCGCCGCGGGCGGCGCCGAACCGGTACTCGGCCCAGGCCGCGGCGTTGGCGTCGTTCTCGACGGTGACGGGCGAGCCGATGCGATCGGCCAGCGCGTCGCGCAACGGCTCGTTGCGCCAGGCCAAGTGCGGCGAGAACAGCACCGTCGCCCGGTCGTTGGCGATCCAGCCCGCCGCGCCGATGCCGACCGCGACGACATCGTGCCGCTTCGCCAGCTCGCCCACCACCGCAGCGATGACCCGCTCGGTCTCGTGGATGTCGCTGCTCGGGGTGGCCCGCCGCGCGGTGTCGATCACCTGACCCTGGTCGTCGACAACGCCGGCCGCCACCTTCGTCCCACCGATGTCGACGCCGATCGCGAGGGGCATCAGGGGTTGCCCAGGTCGATGTGCTGGACGTGAGGTGGCTCGCGCTGCTCGGCGGGACTCGCTGCGGCGTCGACCACGGTCCGCAGCACGGCGACGACGGACGCCGTCGCCTCGGCGATCTTGTCGCTGATCTCGGGATGATCGCCGCGGAGCACCGCGATGAGCTGGCAGATCGGACACCAGGTGCATTCCGGTGCGCCTGTCGCGATGTGCGGGCTGTCGGCGATGTTGCGCCGCGCCCAATCCTGGACCGCGTCGAGCAGCTTGATCGCCTCGTCGGCGATCGGATTGTGGGGGGAGCTCGAGCTCGTCATCGCGGCAGGCCCTGGGGCCATCGCGCCGGATCCGGGCGGAACCGGACCAGGAGCTGCTGGTCGGCCAGCTCACCGCCCACCACCTCGCAGCGGCGCAGCACGCTGGGCAAGCTGAGCACCCGTCGGTGACCCGAGACGGTCAGGACCAGATCGTCGCCGGCCCGCGCGGCGTCGACGGCGGCTCGCTCGACCAGGGGCAGCCACATTCGCAGCACGAACTCCTCACCCGCGGTGTCAACACTGATCAACTCAGCGCGCTGCCCGGCCCTCGCTGGATCGTCCCCGGGCAGCGGGCCGTACAGCGAGTCGGCAAGCGACCGCAACGCCTCGACGCCCACCGGTTCGGCCTGCCCGTAGGGCAGCTCGCGGACCGGGAGCCCGGCGAACGACTCGCGCAGCTCGGTGAGCTGCGCCTGCTGGGCGGCGACCCAAGCCTGGCGGAACGGGTCGGCGCCCGGCGGAAAGACCCGATTGGCGATCACGAGGTCGACGCAATAGCCGTACAACGCCAGGGCGGTGAACGTGCGACGGGCCTCGGCCGCGACGACGGACTCAGGCGTCAGCACCAGCCGGACGGTGGTCACCTCCGGGTCGGCGAGCAGCTCGCGCACCGAGGCCAGGTCGTCGGAGAGCCGCAGCAACGCCTCGAACAGGCTGTCCGGCGGGATAACATCGCCGCGGCCCATCATCGTGGCCAATGGGCGCATGCCGCGGGCCAGCCGGCGATGGGCCGGGAACACCTTCTGCAGATACCAGCCGAGCGCCTCGGGAAGCGCGAGCAGGCGCAGCGTCTCGGCGGTGGGTGCGCAGTCGACGACCAGGACGTCCCAGTTCCCCGCGACCGCGAAATCACGCACGGCTAGCAGGGCCAGGACCTCTTCCACGCCCGGCAGCACCGTGAGCTCCTCGGCGGTGATCGGGTCGACACCGCTGCGGGAGAGCAGATCGAGCAGGAATCGCTGTACCTCGTGCCAGGCTGCCTCAAAGCGCTGCTGGGTGTCGATCTGCGCGGCCCAGAGCCCCGTGACCACCTCCGCCGGCTCGTTGCCGAGCGCCGCGTCCAGCGCGTCGCCCAAGGAATGCGCCGAGTCGGTCGAGAGCAGCAGTGTCTTGACGCCGCGATCGGCGAGTCGCAAAGCGGTAGCGGACGCGGTCGTCGTCTTACCGACGCCACCCTTGCCGGTGAAGAGGATTATGCGCATCAGGCCGGCGCCGACTCGACGCGCTTCTTGAGTTCCTTCAGCGCGGTGTCCATGATCACCCGCTCGGCCTTGCGCTTGAGCATGCCCAGCATGGGGATGGCCAGGTCGATCGTCAGCGAGTAGGTGACCTCGGTCGAACCGCCGAGATCGCGCAGTGCGTACGTCCCGTGCTGCATTTTCTGCATCTGGCCCTTGACGAGGTTCCACTCGACCCGCTGGTCGTCCGTCCAGATGTATTCCAGGTCGTACTGGTCCTTCACGACGCCCGCGTCGAGCGTGAAATGCACCCGCTTGCCCCGCCCGTCGGGACCCATTTCGAGCACCTCGGCGGTCTTGAGCGATCCGGTCCATTCCGGGTAGGCCGGGAAGTCGGCGATCACGGCCATGATCGCCGACGGCGGTGCGTCGATCGTGATGGACTGGGTCGACTGATCGGCCATGGGCGAGAGGGTACCGTCGCCGCGCAGCGCCCGGCCCGCGGCGCGGCTATCGGCCCTCGAGTTCGTCCTTGAGGGCCCAGAACACCTGCTTGGCCCGCCGCCGATAGGTCAACCGCAACCGTTCGCTGTGCCGCGGCGAGAGCCGCCGTCCATCCGGCGGATCGAGCCGCAGGAAGTAATGCACACGCACGCCGTTGCGGTCGGCCTCCAGCCACACCTCCATCGATCCCCGCGCGCGGCCGCGCACGACCCAGCGCACACCTTCTGTTCCGCGCAACTCGTCGACGGCGAGATCGAGATCGGGCCACCAGTGTGGCCAATTCGCCGAGTCAGCGATCTGGGCGGCGACCAGCC
>JBKPQM010000113.1:0-4853 GCA_046734095.1 Actinomycetota bacterium
CCGCCACGATGCCCGGCAGTTCGGCGCGTAGCTGCCGGATCGAGGCCGGTTCGGACGGCGTCGTCAACTGCCCGCCGCGCCACTGCTCGGCGCCGTAGAGTCCCTCGACGATCAGCCTGGGGATGGCCTCGAGGTGACCGAGCTCGACAACCGTCCGAGCGTCGCGGCCGGTGATCACGGCGATCTGGGCGCCGCGCTCGGCCAGTCGGCGCAGCGCCTCGATGGCACCCGGCGCCGGGCGCGAATCGGCCGGATGCGGCACGATCGGCGCCAGCGTGCCGTCGAAGTCGGTGCAGATGAGGGCGTGGGCCAAGCGGGGGCGTAGGGAGTCGACCAGAGCGGTGGTGTCCACCCCTGCATCCTGCCCGCCGCACCGGCGAGCGTGGCGGGAGGCGCCGCATTGATGCAAGAATCCGGATTGGTTCCGGTGCGACGAGACCGCCCTGCTCGACGCGCTCGCCCAGGAGGTTCGGACTGCTATGACGTCGCACCGCGCGAAGCAGCGCAGCGTGCTGCTGCGCTGGCTGCCTCCGGTGCTCGTGGTGGTCGGCATCGTGGCGGGCGCCATCACGTTCTCGCACTTCCACGGCGCCCGGCCGCACCTCGCGCCACCGCCGAAGACCGTGAGCCCAGCCGCGCAGATCCATGCCTCAACGGTGCCCGTGGCGCCGTCACGCGTGGCGGCCCCGAGCCCACGGCCGACCCCGCCGAGCCCGTGCCGGACCAGCACCGACGCGCAGCATGTGATCGTCAGCGTCAGCCAGCAGCACGCCTGGATTTGCGCGGGGAGTCGTCAACTCAAAGACTCCGCCGTGACGACCGGGGCGAGCGCCACGGGTGACGGTACGCCGCTCGGCACGTGGCACATCCAGGTCAAGCAGACGAACCGCGTGCTTTCCGTGCTCACCGGCGAGGCCTACCACGTCGAGTACTGGATGCCCTACGACGGCAACTACGGCTTCCACGACTCGGCCTGGCAGACGTTCCCGTATGGCAGCCAGCAGTACCGAACAGCGGGATCGCACGGCTGCGTGCACTTCCCACTCTCCACGATGGCCTGGCTCTACAACTGGGCGCACCTGGGCGCGACCGTCACCATCAAGGCGTGACATCGGGGCGGCGGCCCGACACGAGCCCTCTGGTTCACCCGCCCCGTCAGAGGGTTGCGGCAGAATCCCTGAGGCTGGACAACTACACGGGCGAGAGGGGCCGAAGCGTCGTGGCATCTGGAGCATCCGACTCGTTCGTGCACCTGCACGTCCACACCGAGTACTCGATGCTCGACGGAGCCGCCCGCCTGGCTGAGCTGTTCGCCGAGACCAAGCGGCTGGGTATGCCGGCAATCGCCATGACCGACCACGGCAACGTGTTCGGCGCGTACGACTTCTACCGGCAGGCCACCGCCGCCGGCATCAAGCCGATCATCGGCATGGAGGCCTACCTCACCCCGAGCACGTCCCGCTACGAGCGCAGCCGGGTGCGGTGGGCCAGCGGCGGCGAGAACGACGTCTCGGGCGGTGGCGCGTTCACGCACATGACGCTGCTCGCCGAGAACACGCCCGGCATGCACAACCTGTTCCGACTCGCGTCCCGGTCATCCATCGAAGGGTTCTTCTACAAACCGCGCGCCGACCGCGAGCTGCTGGCCGAATACGCATCTGGCTTGATCGCGACCACTGGCTGCCCGTCCGGTGAGATACAGACCTGGCTGCGTATCGGCGACTACGACCGCGCCCTGGCCAGCGCGGCCGAGTTCCGCGACATCTTCGGCCCGGGCAACTTCTACCTCGAGCTCATGGACCACGGTCTCGACGTCGAGACCCGGGTCCGGGACGGCCTGCTGCGGCTGGCCCGCGACCTACGGCTGCCCATGATCGCCACCAATGACCTGCACTACACGCACGCCGCCGACGCCGACACGCACGAGGTACTGCTGTGTGTGCAGTCCGGCAAGACAATGGCCGACCCGAAGCGGTTCAAGCTCGACGGCCGCGATTTCTACCTCAAGAGCCCGGCCGAGATGCGCTCGCTGTGGGCCGACAAGCACGACCTGGCGGTGGCCTGCGACAACACGCTGCTCGTGGCGGAGCGGTGCGAGGTCACATTCAGCGAGGGCAACTACATGCCCCGGTACCCGGTGCCGGCGGGTGAGACCGAAGAGTCGTGGTTCGTCAAGGAGGTCGAGCAGGGGCTGGTGCGGCGTTACCCGAACGGCGTTCCGGAGGAGGTGCGCCGCCGGGCCGACTACGAGGTGGGCGTCATCGCCCAGATGGGCTTCCCCGGCTACTTCCTGGTAGTGGCCGACTTCATCAACTGGGCGAAGGAGCACGGTATTCGGGTCGGCCCCGGGCGTGGCTCCGGCGCCGGGTCGATCGCCGCCTACGCCATGCGGATCACCGACCTCGACCCGCTGCAGCACGGACTCATCTTCGAGCGGTTCCTGAACCCCGACCGCGTGTCCATGCCCGACTTCGACGTGGACTTCGACGAACGCGGGCGGGCCGACGTCATTCGCTACGTCACCGAGAAGTACGGCGATGACCGGGTCGCGCAGGTCGTCACTTACGGCACCATCAAGGCCAAGCAGGCCGTCAAGGACGCCGCCCGGGTGTTGGGCTACCCGTTCTCGATGGGCGACAAGATCACCAAGGTCATGCCGCCGCCGGTGATGGGCAAGGACGTCCCGCTCGCCAAGATCTTCGACGCGACGCACGACCGCTTCGGCGAAGGCGGCGAGTTCCGAGCGCTGTACGAGTCCGACGCCGAGGTCAAGCGTGTGGTCGACACGGCCAAGGGCCTGGAGGGGCTCAAGCGGCAGTGGGGTGTTCACGCGGCGGGCGTGATCATGTCGTCCGAGCCGCTGCTCGACCTCATCCCGATCATGAAGCGCGAGCAGGACGGCGCGATCATCACGCAGTTCGACTATCCGACCTGCGAGAAGCTCGGCCTGATCAAGATGGACTTCCTCGGGCTGCGCAACCTCACGGTCCTCGACGATGCGGTGCGCAACATCCACGCGAACCGTGGCGAGGACATCGTCTTGGAGGAGCTGCCGCTCGACGACGAGCCGAGCTACGAGCTGTTGTCCCGGGGGGACACGCTCGGCGTGTTTCAGCTCGATGGCGGCCCGTTACGCGCGCTGCTGCGCAGCATGCGTCCCGACAGCTTCGAGGACATCTCCGCCGTCATCGCGCTGTATCGCCCTGGACCGATGGGGGCCAACTCGCACAACGAGTACGCCGATCGCAAGAACGGCCGAAAGCCCGTCGTGGCGATCCACCCCGAGCTGGCTGACGCGCAGGCCGAGCTGCTGGGCGACACGTACGGCCTGATCATCTATCAGGAGCAGGTCATCGCGATCGCCCAGAAGGTGGCCGGTTACTCGCTCGGCGCCGCCGACCTGCTGCGCCGGGCCATGGGTAAGAAGAAGAAGGCTGAGCTGGACGCGCAGTACGAGACGTTCAGCGCCGGGATGCGTGAGCGCGGGTACTCCGACCACGCGGTCAAGACACTGTGGGAGATCCTCGTCCCCTTCTCCGACTACGCGTTCAACAAGGCCCATTCGGCGGCGTACGGCCTCATCGCGTACTGGACGGCCTACCTCAAGGCGAACTACCCGGCCGAGTACATGGCGGCGCTGCTGACCTCCATGAAGGACGACAAGGACCGTTCGGCGATCTACCTCGCCGAGTGCCGCCGCATGGGCATCAGCGTGCTGCCGCCGGACGTCAACTCCTCCGAGGCGGAATTCACGCCGAGGGGCAAGGACATCCGCTTCGGCCTGTCCGCCGTTCGCAATGTCGGCGCGAACGTGGTCGCCTCGATCGTCGAGGCCCGCCAGGAGAAGACCGAGTTCGCCGACTTCGCCGATTTCCTGCGCAAGGTCGACGCGACGGTGTGCAACAAGCGCACGATCGAGGCGTTGATCAAGGCCGGCGCCTTCGACTCGCTGCGCCACTCGCGGCGCGGGCTCATGCACGTGTACGAGCCGGCGGTCGACGCCGTCCTCGACACGAAACGAGCCGAGGCGATCGGGCAGTTCGACCTGTTCGGCGCGATGCAGATGCCCGGCGACACGCCCACGGACATCTTCGCCGTGCAGGTGCCCGACGGGGAGTGGGACAAGTCCGTGCTGCTCGGCTTCGAGCGCGAGATGCTCGGACTGTACGTGTCCGACCATCCGCTGTTCGGGGTGGAGCACATCTTGGCCGGTGCCGCTGACATCTCGATCGCCAGCTTGCTCGCCGATGGCGGCGACGGGCAGAACGTGACGGTGGCCGGCATCCTTTCCGCGGTCAACCGTCGCATCACCAAGGCCGGCGCGCCCTGGGCCCAGGCAGTGCTGGAGGATCTCGAGGGTTCTATCGAGGTGCTGTTCTTCCCGGCGACCTATCAGCAGGTGGGTATCAACATCGCGGAGGACGCGATCGTCGTGGTCAAGGGCCGGGCCGACGCCCGGGACGACACCGTCAAGCTGATCGCCAGCGACCTCGTGGTCCCCGACCTGAGCGAGGGGCCACGGGGCCCGGTTGTGGTGCGGATGCCGACTGAGCGGTGCACCCCGCCGATGATCAATCGGCTGCGGGAGGTGCTGGCCGCCCATCCGGGCACCACCGAAGTGCACCTGCGGCTGGTGCGCGGTGAGCGGGAGCAGGCTCTGCGGGTGGCCGACGGTTTCCGGGTCACGCCCTCGGCTGCCCTGATGGGTGACCTCAAGGCGCTGCTCGGGCCGCAAGCCGTCTCAGCCTGAAAAGATCGGCTCGGCCTCGGCGGCGCGCCGCGCTGACCTCCCACCACCACCCGTTGAGTGGTGCGTTCTGCGTCGAGTGGTGCAATACAACGCACCACTCGCG
>JBKPQM010000114.1:0-19915 GCA_046734095.1 Actinomycetota bacterium
CCCTCGCGCAGCGCGAACGGCGCCAGCACGCGGGCCGCCCACGGATGCACCTCAGCCGCCACGCCGGTCGTCCCGCCCGCCGGCAGCACTTGCGCCGACGTGGCGACGTCGCCCACCGCGGTCCGGACGCCCGGCAACGCCGCGGCTTGGGCGACTAAGCGCGCGTCGACGCCGCCGCGCGCGGGAAGCGGGAGGTGTTCGACCTCGCGGTTGTCGCCGTGTCCGTGGACGACGCGCAGATCGCCGGCCGCGACCAGCACCGTGCTCGCGGCATAGCGATGGGTCGCGCCGTGGTAGCGAAGCCCGGACTCGAGCAGGACGCCGCACGCCGTGACCACGGCCACGCCGAACCACAGCGCGACGAACGTCGCGAGCACGCTCGTCGGTCGCTGGCGCAGCATCTGCCAGGCGAGGGTCACCATGACGGGGTGCGGCCGAGATGCGCGAGCCGTTCGGCGATCGTGTCCACGCCGGGTGCTGTCGCGTCGTCGACGACGACGCCGTCGGCCAGGAATACCACCCGGTCGGCGTAGGAGGCCGCGACCGGATCGTGCGTCACCATCACAACGGTCTGCCGGTCCCTATCGACCGCCTCGCGCAGCAGGTCGAGGACACCCGATGCGGTCTGCGAGTCGAGCGCTCCGGTCGGCTCGTCGCAGAAGATCACCTCGGGACGAATGGCCAGTGCGCGGGCGATGGCTACCCGCTGCTGCTGGCCACCTGACAGCTGCGCGGGCCGGTGCCGCAGCCGGTCGTCCAACCCGACGCGGTACAGCACGTCACTGAGCCAGCGCCGGTCTACTCGCCGGCCCGCGAGCCGTGCGGGCAGCAGCACGTTCTCGCGCACGTTCAGCGCCGGGATGAGGTTGAACGCCTGGAACACGAAGCCGACGCGGGTGCGCCGCAGCTTGGTCAGTTCGGTCTCGGACAGCTCGCCCAGGTCGGTGTCGCCGATCCATACGTGACCCGACGTGGGCCGGTCCAGCCCCGCGGCGCAATGCAGCAACGTGCTCTTACCTGATCCCGACGGGCCCATGACCGCGGTGAACGTGCCGCGGGCGAAGGCAACGTCGACGCCGTTCAGCGCTTGCACGGCGGACACCCCACGGCCATAGCTCTTGCGCACGCCGCGCAAAGCCACGGCCAGATCGACGTCAGTCTCGCGCTCGGTGATAGCTGACACGCATTCGACGCTAGGAAGGTGCACCCGCAGCCGCGATGGAGTTACATCCCGACCCGGGGTGGGCATAACTCCACCAACGATCTTGGTAGGTCGGCGTTAATGGATCGGGCGGCGACCCGGCCCGCCCGTAGCCTGGTCCGGTGATACAGATCGACCGCGACGACCCCAACCGGCCCGACGTCGCGTTGCTCCTGTCGAATCATCTCGCGGACATGCACGCGACGTCTCCGCCCGAGAGCGTGCACGCGCTGGACCATGCCCGATTGGCGACGCCGGAGATCACGTTCTTCTCGGTCCGCGACGACGCGGTGCTGCTCGCGTGCGGTGCGCTGAAGGAGCTCTCCGCAACGGACGGCGAGATCAAGTCGATGCGCACAGTGCCGGCCGCCCGTAATCGGGGAGTGGCGAGCGGCCTGCTGATGCACATGGTCGAGCACGCGAGGATGCGCGGGTACCAGCGGCTGTATCTGGAGACCGGAACCCAGGACTTCTTCGCACCGGCCCGACGGCTCTACCGGCGTCACGGATTCGCCAAGTGTCCGCCGTTCGCCGACTACCGCCTCGATCCCTACAGCGTGTTCATGACGCGCGCGCTCGCGTAGCTGGCAGCAGCCCGCCGTTGAGTGGTGCGTTTCTGCTCGAGTGGCGCGTTGTAGCGCACCACTCGACGCGTATCGCACCACTCAACCGTGGGGCGTAGCGCTTCGCCCGCTACCTGGGGAGGGCGGGGCCAGGGATGACAGGCAGCTCGGACAGGCCGCGTAGGACGACTCCGTCGCCGTGGCCCCAGTGCAGGTCCTCGTCGGCGACAGCGAGACGGAGCTCCGGAAAACGCCGCAGCAACGAGCCAAGGGCCAGCTGGCCCTCCATCCGGGCCAAGACGGCGCCAAGGCAATGGTGGATGCCATGTCCGAACGCCAGGTGCCGGCTTTCGGCTCGCCCGATGTCGAGCTGGTCGGGACTCGCGTACCGTCCGCGGTCGCGGTTGGCCGCGGCCAAGCTGATCACGACCTGCGCCCCGGCAGGAATCGTCACGTCGCCGACAGTGACCGGCTCGACCGCGTAGCGAAATGTCGAGTTCGGAACGGGGGCGTCATAGCGCAGGAGCTCCTCAACCGCAGCCGCGATCTTGTCGGGGTCCGCGCGCAGCCGGGCCAGCTGGTCAGGATTACGAAGAAGGGCGACGACGCTGTTGCCGATAAGAGTCGTCGTCGTGTCGTGCCCGGCGACGATCAACTGGAAGATCGTCGAGAGCAGCTCTCGGTCATCCAGGCGCTCGTCGCCGTCGCGTGCGCTGATCAGCCCGCTCACCAGGTCG
This sequence comes from Actinomycetota bacterium, assembly GCA_046734095.1. GTDB lineage: Bacteria > Actinomycetota > Actinomycetes > Mycobacteriales > Jatrophihabitantaceae > DASXRA01. Next base: position 2,502 of record JBKPQM010000114.1, read on the forward strand.
TCACCCGGCTCGTCCTGCTTGATCGCGACGAGCGCGACCAGCATCGCCACAACCGAATCGGACGCCTCCTTGGCCTTGGCGTACTCGGCCGGCGTGGAAATAGGGACAAGTAAGGCCGTCAGGCCTCGCCCCAGCGCGTCCCGTTCCGACTCGGGCACGCCCAGCAGCTCGCAGATCACCGCGAACGGCAAGGGGAATGCGAAGCTGGCGACGAGATCGACCCGGCTGTCGGGTCCCTGGCCCGCGATGTCGTCGAGCAGGTCGTCCACGATGGACTGCACTCGCGGCCGCAGCGCCTCAACGCGACGCGGCGAGAACGGGGCCGAGACGAGCCGACGCAGCCGGGTGTGATCGGGCGGGTCGACGCTGAGCATGTGCCGCGCGAACGCCGGCCCGGGAAGCCCCTCCGATACAAGCTCGGCGCCGGTGGCCAGCGCCGCGTGCATGTCCTTGGACAGCCGCGCATCGTTCAACGCGGCGCGGGCCGCCTCGTAGCTGACCACGACCCAGGCGCGGTGCCCGTCGGCCAACGTCACCTCATGCACCGCGCCCCGCTCGCGAATCTCGGCAAATACCGGGAATGGGTTGTCCCGGCCGTAGGCCCCCCACGCGGCCAACGCCTCGGTTGCCGTCACCCGTTCCCCCTGACCCTGCCTGACCGCGCAGCCTCAGGCCGGCGGTGCGAAGAATTCAAGCGCAATTCCGTCGGGGTCGCGAAATGAGACGCCCGAACCGTAGTGAGCATCCTTGATCCCACCGTGCGCAATGCCCAGCTCGTCCAGCCGCGCGGCCTGCTTCTGCAACTCGGCGCGGTCCGGGCAGGCGAAAGCGACGTGATCCAAACCTGTGCGGTGCTCGTCGAAGCTGTCGTTCACGCCCTGCGGATGGGTGTGCAAGCCGAACAACTGCCCGCCGTCGAGCACGAACACAGTGTGGTGAAAACCACCGGCCTGCTCGTCCTCGTCGAGAACCGGCGTAGCGCCCAGCAACTGGCTGTACCAGCGGGTGCTTCGATCCAGATCCGTCACTGTCACCGCGACATGCGTGATCGGTGGAAACGGCATGGGGACCTCCTGGTTGACGTGATTTCCCGGTAATCGGCCCGACAAGGTGCCGACTCGCATACTGCTACGACGGCAGCCCCGCTGCGGTTCACCCAACACCATGCACTGCCCCAACACCACCGCCGCATTGCCCGACAATCCCATACGGACCGCCCGCAATTGGCGGCTCAATTGCCGCCCGCCGGCGTCGATGATCTCTGGCAAAGCCGCGAAATATCGCATGTTTGCCAGAGATGATCAGGAGGGCGGTCGGTTGACACGCGGTCGCGTGCCCGGAAGCGTCAGTGAGTCAGTTCGATCGGGAGGAGATGACCGCCGTGCACGCACGATTTACGCTTCATACGGCCGATCCGGCGCGGCTGGGTGAGGTGATAGCCACTACGAGCATGACGTTATGACGGCGTTTACTCATGAAGCCGGATACCGGGGCATGTCGGTGCTCGTCAACGATGATCTCGGCGTCGTGCTGGTCGAGGCGTATTGGGCGACTGAGAAGGAGATGCAGTCGAACGACGCGACCTTCGTCCGCCCCGTTCACGACGCTGCGTTCTTTGGCGCCACCGTATCGATCGAGCATTACGAGGTCGCGACGTTTGTTCACGTCGCGCCAGCCGGTCCGGGAGCCGCGGTGAGCTTGACGCGCGCCTTGACGCCGAGTCCACGAGCCTGGATGACGTGCGCGCCGCGTATAGCGACGTAGGCCTTGGTTCGCTCGCCGACAGCGAGGGGTTCTGCTCCGCTGTTCTGTTGGTAGACGCTGTGAGCGGCCGCGCCGTCGTCGACACCACCTGGCGCGACGGCCAAGCGCTGCTCGCAGCACGCGGTGCCACTGCCGCAAGGCGTTTGCAGGCCGTTTCAAAAGGGACGGTCACGGTACGTGGGATCGAGCGGTACCGGCTGGATTACCGCCGGTGGGAGCTGGAATGACCCTCGGCGACTCAGCATCGAACCCAGCCGCCGGTAGCAGCGGGCATGAGCCTGAGTTGTCCGGGGAGCGGGTGTCGACGGAGGAGCTGGCGCGGCATCAGAATGTTCGTTTCGCGGCGGTGGAGGTACCTGGAGGGAGCGCGATGCGGAGCGGACCGCGACAGGTGGTGGTTTTCTCGATCCCGCTGGTCGTACTGATCGCCGGGAGCGGATGCTCCTCGTCCCGCTCAACGTGAGTGACCGGGGACGGGACCGTGGCCGGAACGTTGCAGCTCAAGGGCGGCCCGCGCCCGGGACCGTACGCGCTGTCTCGGGCGAGGTGTCTGCGTTCACCTCGATCGAACTTACCGGTACGCCAACCGCCACGGTCAAGGCGGGTGCTGACGGCAAGGTCAGCCTTAACCTGCCATCCGGCACGTACTACCTGGCCGGCCGCTCGCCGAGTTTCAGCATTGATCCGCCGCCGGCAACGCCGCCGTGCCGTGGCGACCAGCCCGCCGTCGTGTCGGTCGGCAGCACGACGCAGGTCGACGTCGCTTGTGAGATGAAGTAACGCGGCGAGGCGGGCTAAGGGACGAATTGATCAACCACAGCGGCTGAGACCTCTCGCCGGCCCTTGAAGGGAATCCCTGCGGCCGCAGAACATGTGGGCGGTGTCGATGCGTTTTGGACTTAGTGAGGACCCGACTCGGTATCGCTGTTGTTTAGCGGCCCTTGTTTTGTCAGAGGTTGCGCGTCATCCGCTAGCCCTACAGCCGTACATCGTTACCCGAACCTCTGTCCGGCGGTGGCTTCGGTGAACTCGCTGCCCGTCGAGCAGGAACTCCCGCGCCACGCGACTGAGACCGGCCGCCGGCGACTTGACTCGGTGATCGCGTGATCTTGGACTTGTGGCCGAATATCGACCGCAGGTCCAAGATCATGCAGACACAGGACGCACTCCGCCGGCTCAGCGAGATCCTGGATCAGTAGCCCGGTTGCTGTACGTTGCTGCTGTACACGGGGTCGCCGGCCGTCCGGCGAATGGAGGCCCCGGAATCATTGGTCGGGGTGGCGGGATTTGAACCCACGACTTCTTCGTCCCGAACGAAGCGCGCTACCAAGCTGCGCCACACCCCGGTGCGCCCGCCGAAGCGAACCGCAACCGCGCCAGCATAGCCGAGCTAGCTTCCACTCTCGAAACCGGTTCGAGGCACCAGCGTGAGCAGCGTGGCCTCGGGGCGGCTGCCGATGCGGACCGGCGCGAAGGGGCTGGTGCCGAGCCCAGCGGAGACGTGGAACCACATCCGGTCGTCCCAGCGGTGCAGCCAGCGCGCGCGCCAGACGTCGATGCCGGAGTTGGTCACGATGGCCGGGCCGAACGGCAGCCGGATCTGCCCACCGTGGGTGTGGCCGGCGAGCACCAGGTCGTAGCCGTCTTGCGCGAAAGCGGCCAGCATCGACGGCTCGGGGGAGTGCGTCACGCCGATGCGCACTGCCGTGGTGGGGTCCGCCGGTCCGGCAATGAGCCGATAGCGGGCGCGGCGCAGGTGCGGGTCGTCCGTGCCGGCAACCGCGACCTCGACGTCGCCCACCTTGAGTGTCGAACGCGTGTGCGTGAGGTCGATCCAGCCGGCCGTGGACATCGCAATGGCCAGTTCGAGCCACGGCAGCTTCGGGCCGTAGACCCGGGTGCGCTCAGGCACGAAGTAGCGGATCGGGTTCTTGATCTTCGGTGCGTAGTAGTCGTTATTGCCCGGGACGAAGGCTCCGGGAAACTCGAACAGCGGGTCGAGGGCGTCCATGATCGCGGGGATGGCGCGCGGGTCAGAGATCGTGTCGCCGCTGTTGATCACAAGGTCGGGGCGGAGGTCGGCCAGTGATCGGATCCACGACTGCTTGCGCTTCTGCCGCGCGGTGATGTGCAGGTCCGAGATGTGCAGCAGGCGCAGCGGCGTCGCGCCAGGCGCCAGCACGGGCACCTCGAAGCGCCGCAGCGTGAAGGCGTTGCGCTCGATGAGGGCGCCGTAGCCGAGCGCTACGGCGCCGAGGCCAAAGGTCGTGGCGGCGAGACGTCGGAGGCCAGACATGGCTTCGAGGGTACGGTGACCGATGAACGAGCGCTCGAGCGACGACGGCCGACGACATCGAAGGAGGTTTGGTGGCGGAACTGAAAGCACGCCTGCGGCAGGACCTCAACACGGCCATGAAAGCACGTGACGAGCTGACGACCGCCACCCTCCGGATGACGCTCACGGCGATAACGAACGAGGAAGTCGCCGGGAAGTCGGCGCGCGAACTCGGCGACGACGAGGTGCTGCGCATCATCACCCGGGAGGGGAAGAAGCGTCGGGAGGCGGCCGAGGCCTACGACGCCGCCGGACGGGCCGAGCTCGCCGCCCGCGAGCGGGCCGAAGGCGACGTGCTGGAGCGGTATCTTCCCGCGCAACTCGGCGGCGATGAACTGGCCGAGCTCGTCCGCTCAGCGGTCGCCGAGGCAGGCGGGACGAGTCAGCGGGACATGGGCGCTGTCATGAAACTCGTGCAGCCGCGCGTGGCCGGTCGGGCGGACGGGAAACGGGTGAGCGACGAGGTTCGCCGCCAGCTGGCCGGCTGAAGCCCGGATCAGCGTCCGGGCGGCCGGGTGTGTCCCGGTCCGCGCCCAGGGCTGCGGGTGGTGGTGGTCGGAACCCCGGCGCGCGGCGGGTTGTGGCCCTGCGAGCGCGTCGGCGACGGCCGCGGAGGTGGTGGTGGGACGTAGACCGGCATCCCCAGGCCATCACTGACGCAGATCTGGATCGTCGAGCCGGCGGCCGCGACACTCGTCGCGCCCTGGTAGGCGATGCTGCCGTAGGGCCGGTTGCTGCCGCAGTCGAAGGCCGTTCGCTGGTACTTGAATCCGGCTTGGGTGAGCGTGGTCTCCGCGGCGGCCAACGGTTGCCCCACTATCGACGGCACCGGAGCCCCGTTGGCGATGTCGTTCGGGTCCGGCCAGGTCCACTGCTTGCCGGCAAGTGTCGAGGTCATCGCGGTCACCCATACCCCGGCGGCGAACTCACCGCTCAGGTGCGCCGCCTGACCATCCGTCATGTTCGGGATACCGCTGATCGCCCGTGAGGGATTGTCGATGTTGAACATCGCGATCGTCGCGGCGTAATCCGGGGTGACGCCGGCGAACCAGAGGTCGGCGTTCGTCGCGAGGGGCTTGCCGGTGCGCGGGTCGGTCGCGTTGACCGTGCCGGTCTTGCCGGCCACGGTCATCGCGGGGTTGGCAGCATAGAGACTCTGGAACTGCTGGGCTGACGTGCCTGGAGAAACGGTGTCACCGTGGAGCACTTGCAGCGCCGTACGAGCGACCTGCGGAGACACCGCCGGTGTACAGGGGGATCGCTTCGTGTCGAGAGTCTGCCCGGCGTCGTTCTTGATCGAGATGATCGGCGACGGCGGGCAGAACGCACCGTCGTTGGCCACGGCGGCGTAGGCGCCGGCCAGCTCGAGCGGGCTCGTCGCCTTAGGCCCGAGGGTGAAGGTGGCCTGGCGTTGGCTGATCACGTTCTGCGCGACGGTGCCTTTCGCCGTCTCCTTCTGCTTGAGCGAGTTCATGCCGAGCTTCAGGGCGGTATTCACGTACGGCGTGAGCTCGCAGTCCTGAAACAGGTTGTCCTCGAGCGCCACGAAATACGTGTTCGACGACTTCGCGGTCGCGCTGGCCAGCGTTTCGGTGCGGCTGAAGCCCGAGCCCTCGCTGTCGTTCTTGGCGACGAACGACGGACAGTGCAGCGTCGGATAGGTCATGTCGGGGCCGGCGCTGAGCTGCATCGTCGTCGGTACACCGACCTGTAGGGCCGCAAGCAGCGAGAACAGCTTGTACGTCGACCCGCCTCCGGCGCTCGCGTCAGTGAAGACATGCTGAACCGTGTGCCCGCCGTCGGGCGTCAGGCCGTACTGCTTGCTGGTCGCCATGGCGAGGACGTTGCCGGTGCGGGGATCGACGACCGGCATTACCGCTGTGGTCTTCGATATGCGTGGGATCTGCGTCCACAGCGACGATTGAATGGCGTTCTGCAAGTTCGGGTCAATCGTCGTGACGATGTCCAACCCACCCGTCGTGATCTGCTTCTCCGTCCAGCCGTGCTGCTCGAGCCATTGCTCGACGTAATCGCAGAAGAATCCGGCGTTCTGGATCCCCGGATTGGCCCCGGCGCAACCCTCCTTGATCGTGCGCTGGGTGGTCGTGGCCAGCGAAAGTGGGGCGGCCTTGTACTGGTCCGCCTCCGCTTGGGTGATGTCGTGGACGTCGGCGAGGTTCTGGATCACCTGGTTGCGCCGGTCGATGGCGGCCTCGCGATTGGCCGGAATGAACGGGTCGAACTCGGTCGGCGCCTTGACGACCCCGACGAGCAGAGCCGCTTGCGGCAAGGTGAGCTTGTTCACCGACACGCCGAAGAAGTTCTTCGCGGCGGTGCCGATGCCGTAAGAATTCTCACCGAAGAACGCGATATTCAGATAGTTCAGCAGGATCTCGTTCTTCGATTCCTTCTTCTCGATCTCTAGCGCGCACTGCGCATCTTCCATCTTCCGGCTGAGCGTCTGGGAGACCGCGAATTGCCGCTGCGCGTCGGTGTCGGCCTGGTAGTAGCGCACCTGCTTGACGTACTGCATGGTTAGCGTCGAACCACCCTGGGTATCGCCCCCGGACGAGCTCACCGCCGAGCGGATCAATCCCCGCATGTCCACGCCGTGGTGGCTGTAGAAACGCCGATCCTCAGTGGCGATCAGTGCCTGCTGCAGGTACTTCGGCACGTCGTCGAGGTTGTTCACCAGCTCGCGGTCGTAGGTGTACAGCGTCGCGAGTTCGGTCTGGCCGTCGCTGGCGTACAGCGCGGTCTTCTGGGCGGGTGGCGTCTCGATCAGGTTGCACTTGGTGTTGAGGAACTTGTTGGCCTGCCGCCCGACGACAAAGCCGGCGCCGCCGACGTAGGGCAGCAACACCCCGGCGGTGAGGACGGCACAGCCGACAAGGACGCCGACGAGCTTGAGGAGAGTATCCGCGGGGTTCGGGCGCGCCACGGGACACCAGGGTACGTGAGCCGCCCAGGCCGGACGTATCCGCCGGTCAGCGCGCCAGATGGACGCCGATGCGACGCAGACCGTCCAGGTCGTGCACATCGACCGGCAGCGCCGGCACGGTCACCGTCGCCACATCCGGATGGGCAGCGGCGAACCGGCGGGCCATGCGAGAGTCCTCTTCAGCGGTCAGAGCGGTCTCGACCTGCACTCGCAACGCTGCCTCGGCCAGCGCGAGATCCGGGTCGGCCTTCTCGTCAAGCGCATCAGCGGCGGCCTCGGCGCGTCGAGCAGTCAGGCCCGGCACCGCATGGTGCATGCGGTTCACGACCAGCCCGGCCAACGGTATCTCGTCCTGAGAGAGGCGCTCGACGAAGTACGAGGCCTCGCGCAGCGCGTCCGGCTCGGGTGCCGCCACCACAACGAACGCGGTGCCGGGCGCCTTGAGCAGGCGGTACGTCTGCTCGGCGCGTTGTCGGAACCCGCCGAACATCGTCTCGAGCGCGGCGACGAATGACGAGACGTCCTCCAGCAGGTCACCGCCAAGGATGCGTGACAGTACCTTGGTGAAGACGGTCAGCCCCATCGTCATGATCTTGATCGACGCCCGGCCGCCGGCGCGGGCCGGCATTAGAAGCATGCGGATCATGCGGCCGTCCAGGAACCGGCCAAGTCGCTGCGGCGCGTCGAGGAAGTCCAGGGCCGAGCGGGAGGGCGGAGTGTCCACGATGATCAGGTCCCACTCGCCGGGTTCGGCAAGCTGCGACAGCTTCTCCATCGCCATGTACTCCTGCGTACCGGCGAAGGACGACGACAGCGCCTGGTAGAACGGGTTGGCGAAGATCTGCTGTGCCCGGTCGGGCGTCGAATGGGCGGACACGACATCGTCGAACGTCCGCTTCATGTCGAGCATCATCGCGAACAGGTCGCCATCGACGTCCTTGACCGGACGCGGGGTGTTGTCGAGCTCGGTGAGGCCCATCGACTGGGCCAGCCGCCGGGCCGGATCGATGGTCAAGACGACCGTGCGCCGGCCGGCCTCGGCGGCGCGCAAGGCCATCGCGGCCGCCGTGGTCGTCTTGCCGACCCCGCCGCTACCGCACGTCACGACGATGCGCGTCGATTCGTCGGTGAGCATCTTGTCGACGTCGAATCGCGGGGGCGTTCGCCGACCGGTCACTCAGCCGCCTCCGCGCAGTTCCGGGATCGAATCATGTGGCGTCCTGGAAGTAGGCGGCGAGTTCGTTCAGCTCGCCGAGATCGACGGGCGGCGTGAGGTCCGGCAACTCGATGCGGGGCGCATCTACCGCGTTTAGTCGGGTCCGGTTCTCGGCCTGGACGTGCTGGCGGTCGGCATACTCCACCAGCTGTCCGGCCAGCGGCTCGGCGAGCCCGCCGTCAAGGCCGGCCGCGGCCAGGCCATGTCCCAACCTCACGACGTCGACCCAGCCGTCCGGGCCGACCTGCCCCTCGGCGACCAGCGTCGGCCGGGCGCGGTTCACGATCACCGCGCCGAGATGGAAGCCGTTGGCGACCAGGTCGGCTGCGGCATCGACCGTCTCCTGGACCGGCATCTCCTCCAGCAAGGTGACCAGGTGGACGGCAGTTCGGGTGCTGTGCAGCAGTTCGAGCACGCCGACGCTCTGCCGGTTGATGGGCCCCGCCTTGGTCAGGTTCGCGACCTCGGTGGTGGCGTCGAGGAACTGGCGGATGCGCCCGGTCGGCGGGGCGTCGAGCACCACGGCGTTGTAGATGAAGCGCCCGGCCTTGTCAGTGCGGGTGGTCGTCTCCTTGACCTTGCCGGTCAGCAGGACGTCGCGCACACCGGGGGCGAGCGTGGTGGCGAAATCGATGGCGCCCATCCGACGTAGCAATCGGGCTGCGCGCTTGAGGTTGTAGAACATCTCGAGGTACTCGAGCAGCGCCAGCTCGGGATCGATTGCGAGCCCGACGACCTCGCCGCCACCCGGTGCGGTGGCGAGGTGGCGTTCCTCGTAGGGCAGCGCCGGGACGTCGAAGAGCTGAGCGATTGCCTGTCGCCCCTCGACCTCCACCAACAGGGTGCGACGGCCGCCGTCGGCGAGGGCCATCGCGAGCGCGGCGGCGACGGTGGTTTTGCCCGTGCCGCCCTTGCCGGTGACGACGTGCAGCCGGGCCTCTCTCGGGACGCCCGGCACCGTCGTCGCGGCCATGCTCGCGGGGGCAACCACATTCGCCAGGGTAAGAGACCGGCACCGATCCTCTTCGCCGGCGGGCTCCCCGTAAGGTGCGCTTATGACCTCCCCACTCGCCCGGCTCACGGAACTCGGCATCGAGCTACCGCCGGTCGTCGCACCGCTTGCGGCCTACGTGCCGGCGGTGCGCACCGGTTCGCTCGTCTATACGGCCGGTCAGCTGCCGTTGGTCGCCGGCGAACTACCCGTGATGGGGAAGGTCGGCGGCGAGGTGAGCGCTGAGCGGGCCGCCGAGCTGGCCCGGACATGTGCGCTGAACGCCCTCGCGGCCGTTCACGCACTCGTCGGTCTCGACTCCGTGGTGCGGGTGGTGAAGGTCGTGGGATTCGTCGCCTCCACGCCGGTATTCACCGGCCAGCCGGCGGTGATCAACGGCGCCAGCGAGCTGCTGGGCCAGGTGTTCGGCGACGCGGGTGCGCATGCTCGCTCGGCGATCGGCGTGGCTGTCCTGCCGCGCGACGCCCCGGTCGAGGTCGAGCTGATCGTCGAGTTGCGATAAGGCTCGCGCGAAGGGCCGGAGAGCACCGATGATCAGGGACGCCTCGACGGTGGTCCTACTCCGCGACGCGCCGGGTGGCGTCGAAACGTGGCTGCTCACCCGGGTGGCGCAGATGGTGTTCGCCGCGGGAATGACCGCATTCCCGGGCGGGCGGGTCGAGCCTTCAGACGAATCGGTGCCGTGGGCCGGGTCGCCGCCGGCCGACCCCGCAATAGTCGGGGCGGCGGTGCGCGAGACCTTTGAGGAGACCGGGGTATTGCTCGGTGTGCCCGGGCGGGACTTGCGGGCGCAGCGCTCCGACGTCGAGGCGGGGCGGCTGTCGTTCAGCGACCTGCTGCGCGTCCACGGGGTCGCCGTTGACGCGTCTGTACTGCATGCGTGGGCGCGCTGGGTGACTCCGGAGGGCGAGTCGCGCCGCTACGACACTCGTTTCTTCGTCGCCGCGTTGCCGCCGGGCGGCGAACCCGCTGCGGTGACGAGCGAGGCCCAGCACGCGGGATGGGCGGGTGTCGGCGAGGCACTGGCCGCGCACACGCGAGGTGAGCGGAGGATGATGCCGCCGACGCTCGTGACGTTGCGCTCGATCGCGGAGTTCGCCACGGTCGCCGATGTGATCGCGGCGGCGCCCAGCCGCTCGCTGGAGCCGGTGCGCCCAGTGCTCCAGGGCGGTCACGTCCGTCTCCCGGACGGCACGTCCTTTCGGGTGTCGGGATGACCGCGTACGAGACGCTGCGGCCGGTCACGCCGTACGCGGCGGTCGTGCTCGCGGCAAATCCTGGCCTTATGACCCTCGACGGCACCAACACCTGGCTGCTGCGGGCACCGGATTCGCCGGACGTGGTGGTGGTCGATCCGGGTCCGGACGACGAGGCCCACCTCATGGCCGTGGTGGACGCGGCCGACCGGGTGGCCAGCATTCTGCTCACGCACGGGCACCACGATCACAGCGCCGGCGCCGCACGCTTGCACGAGCTGACCGGCGCCCCGGTGCGGGCGCTCGACCCGGCGCACCGGCTCGGCGACGAGGGCCTGGGTGAAGGCGACGTGGTGGCGGCGTCCGGCGTCGAGGTCCGGGTATGGGCAACCCCTGGGCACACGTCGGACTCCCTGTCGTTCGTGCTCGAATCGGGGGACCCGCCAGCCGTGCTGACCGGGGACACGATCCTGGGCCGGGGCACCACCGTGGTGGCCTACCCGGACGGCAGCCTCGGCGCCTACCTTGCCTCGCTGCGCCGGCTGCGCGAACTGGGACCGGCCACGGTGCTACCCGGTCACGGCCCCGAGCTGCCCGCCGCCGGCGAGGCCGCCGCGTTCTACCTGGCTCACCGCGAGGAGAGGCTGCAGCAGGTGCGCTCCGCGCTCGACGCGCTGGGCCGGGGCGCGAGCGCGCGAGCAGTCGTCGAGCACGTCTACACCGACGTCGACCCGGCGTTGTGGCCGGCGGCGGAGCTGTCGGTGCGGGCCCAGTTGGCCTACTTGGGAGAGCGCTGACCCAGGGAGTCAGCGACCTCCTAGCGGGCGCGGCGGGCCAGGCGTTCGCGGTCGAGGATGACGACGCTCTTGCCCTCCAGGCGCAGCCAGCCGCGGGATGCGAAGTCGGCCAGCGCTTTGTTCACGGTCTCCCGGGAGGCGCCGACGAGTTGGGCGAGCTCCTCCTGGGTGAGGTCGTGCGTCACGCGCAGCTGGCCACCGTCAACCGAGCCGAACTTCTGCGCCAGCTGCAGCAGCTGCTTGGCGACCCGTCCGGGCACATCGACGAAGATCAGGTCGGCAAGCATCGTGTTGGTGCGGCGCAGCCTCCGGGCAACGACGCGCAGCAGCTGCAACGCGATCTGCGGACGCTCCTGGGCCCACTTCTGCAGGGCTTCCTTGGGTAGCCGAGCAAGTCGGGCGTCGGTGACGACGACAGCCGTTGCGGTGCGTGGGCCGGGGTCGAAGAGCGACAGCTCGCCGAACTGGTCGGCGGGCCCCATCACGGCGACGAGGTTCTCGCGGCCGTCGGGGGATCGACGGCCCAGCTTCACCTTGCCCGCCAGCACGATGTAAAGGCTGTCGCCCGGCTCGCCTTCACTGAACAGGACCGCGCCGCGCGGGGCCTCGAAGATCTCGAACTGGCTACCCAGCGCCTCGACGTCGTCCGGGGCAACCCCTTGGAACAAGCCAGCTCTGCGTAGGACCTCGTCCACGTCAGCTCCTTAGTCGCTCGCCGACCTCCCACCGGGGTGCGAGCAGAGTCACAATGCTGCGCGAAATTGTATGCGGATGCGTCCGGCGACCTAGCAAATGGTCATCCGAGCGCGGCGTCCGCGTCACGCCGACCTCGGCGAGGGCCGGGACCGGCCGGACCGCCCTAGCCGGCTCGACGGCGTGACCCGGACGGGATCAGTCGCCGCAACGACAGTCGCGACCGGAATCGGGTGAGCGCCGATTCGGTGCCCTCGCGGACGAAGGCATCGAGTTCGTCGGGGTTGGCCTCGTCGAGGAACTCCTCGATGTGGCGCTCGACGGCGACCTTGTTCAGTGGTTCCTCCACTCGCTGCATGAAGAGCATGAAGCCCAGCAGCACGAGCGGGAACAGCAACACGAGTAGCCCGACCATGATGCTGTCGATTGTGCCGCATCGCCCCGCCGTCGGCCGAGCCTCGTACGCTGACGGCTGTGTCCACTGCCGTAACCGAATCGCCGCTGGCGCTGCTGCGCCGGGCCCGCCGCATCTATCGAGAGCTCGGCCGGCTCTACCCGGACGCCCACACCGAGCTCGATTTCAACACTCCGCTCGAAATGGCGGTGGCCACAATTCTGTCGGCACAAAGCACGGACAAGCTGGTCAACCAGGTGACGCCTGCTCTGTTCGCCAACTACCGCACCGCCGCGGACTACGCCGGCGCCGATCGAGCCGAACTCGAAGATCTGATCCACGCCACGGGCTTTTTCCGGAACAAGGCGAACTCGATCATCAAACTCGGGCAGGCGCTCGTCGAGCGGTTTGACGGGGAGGTGCCGCGAACAATCGACGAACTCGTCACATTGCCGGGTTTCGGCCGCAAAACCGCCAACGTCGTGTTGGGCAATGCGTTCGGCATTCCGGGCATCACGGTCGACACGCACTTCGGTCGGCTGGTCCGCCGCTGGCGGTGGACTGAAAACACCGACCCGGTCAAGGTCGAGCACGACGTGAGCAAGCTCTTCCCGAAGAAGGACTGGACGACACTGTCGCATCGGGTGATCTGGCACGGTCGCCGCGTGTGCCACGCTCGCAAGCCGGCGTGCGGCGCGTGCGCGATCGCTCGGCTGTGCCCGTCCTTCGGCATAGGTCCCACCGATCCGGCGGTCGCCGCGAAGCTCGTCAAGACGCCCGACCAGGTGGCCGAGTCCGCGTGAGTGATGCCGCCTCGCGAACCGGAGGCGCCCATCGGCGGCGCGCTCGGGCCGACGGCCGGCCGCCGGGCGCGGAACCGCGGGACGCGCTGCCCGACTGGTTGCACCCGCTCGTCGATTCGCTGGCCGGCATCACGTTCGCCGATCTGGCCCGGTTCGGGCCGCCCGACGACGGCAGCGGCCGCGAATCGGCAGTGCTGATCGCGCTCGCCGAGACGGGTGACGGACCCGGCGTGCTGCTGCTCGAGCGAGCGGCCACGCTGCGTACCCATGCCGGCCAGGTCGCGTTCCCGGGTGGAGCCGCCGATCCGGGCGAAGACCCGCCGTCGACGGCGCTGCGCGAAGCGGCCGAGGAGGTCGATCTCGATCCGGTCAGCGTTCAGGTCATCTCGACGCTTCCGGCCGTGTACCTCCCCCCGTCGGGGTTCGTCGTGCGCCCGGTTCTGGCGTGGTGGCGTGAGCCGCATCCGGTTCGCGCCGTGGCGGCCAGCGAGGTGGCGCACGTCGCGGTCGTCCCGATCAGTGAACTCGTCGATCCGGCCAATCGATTCCGCGTGCGGCATCCGTCCGGGGTTTTCGCGCCCGGGTTCGAGGCGGGAGGCCTGTTTGTCTGGGGATTCACGGCTGGCTTGCTCGACGCGGTCCTGACGCTCGGTGGATGGACGCGCGACTGGGACCAGACCCGTGTGCGGGACCTTCCGGTGCGTAACCGGCGGTAATGCCGGCCCGGCGGTAATGCCGGCCCGACCGTCTCACTGGGCATCGCGCATCGTGAGCCGGGTAGTCCTGCGTAGCGGCCTATGAATCATCGGTACCGTGCCCTCGTGAGCGACGCTTGCGGAGCGAACCGGGTACGCGCGCCGCAGGCGTGCTCGGGGCGACGATCCGCCCTTGTGGGCGGGGCGGAGCTCCGATTTCAGAGCGACGGCTGGCGGGGCGTGGGACGTGCGCCGCGGCGGACCGTGGCGGCGTTGCTCGTATTGGTCGTCGCGCTCGCGGGCTGCTCGAACCGGGAGGCGGCGCCGAACCGCCGCGGGCATCCTGGGTCGGCGACGGCGTCCACGGTGAACGGCGTCCAGGAGGTCACGGTCGTCGTCAACGACAAGTTCCGATTCGATCCGTCCAGAATCACTGTGCACCCCGGCACCGTGAAGATCATCCTGGTGCACGAGGGAGAAGGAGCGCCGCACGACTTCTCGGTGAACGGGGCCCCGGGTGATCACACCGGCCTCGTGAGCGCTGGAGGTACCACGTCAGCCACGTTCACGACCCCGGCACCGGGCACTTACACGTTCGAGTGCACGCTGCATGTGGCGCAGGGCATGACGGGGACGCTCGTCGTTCTGCCCGATTAGGAGGCGCCCAGCGATGCACTGCTCAACTGCGCGATACTCAGCGGCGCCCAGCTGCCTATCACCGGCCCGCCCCGCTGCGATTCCCTCCTAGATCGTGACCGTCGTGGACTGGATCATCGTTATCGCCGCAATCGGCTACGCCATCGGCGGATTCCGCAATGGCGCGGTCATCGGCCTGTTCTCACTGGTCGGTTTCTTCGGCGGAGCCGCCTTGGGCGCGCAGCTGGCCCGGCCGCTCGGTTCTCATTTGGCCGGCGGGCAGGCGCAGGTGCCCGTAGCCATCGTCTGTGTGCTCGTTGTGTCGCTGGCCGGCCAGTTGCTGGCGGTGTGGGCCGGGGGCCACCTGCGCGAACGCATCATCTGGCGGCCGGCTCAGCATGTGGATGCCGCCATCGGTGCCGCGCTCGGCGTCCTCGCGGTACTGCTCGTGGCTTGGATGGTGGCGGTGCCGCTGGCGTCTTCGCCGTACCCGTCGCTGTCCTCGGCCGTTCGACGGTCGGTCATCGTGCGCGGCGTCGACGGCGTGATGCCGACGCCGGTGCGCAACGTGTACTCGTCGCTGCGCCGGTTCATCGACCGTAGCGGTTTCCCGCCGGTGTTCGGCGACCTGCAGACTACCCGCATCGTCGACGTCGGCCCGCCCGACCAGCGGCTGCTCAAGTCACCGGCCGTCTCCACAGCGCACCGCTCCGTGCTCAAGATCTACGCCGAGGCACCGCAGTGCAACCGCGGCATCGAGGGCTCGGGCTTCGTCTACGACGATCAGCACATCCTCACCAACGCGCACGTGGTGGCTGGGACCTCGGACGTAGCCGTTGTGACCGGCAGCGGCCAGCTGACCGCTCATGTCGTGCTGTACGACCCGAGCCGTGACGTTGCCGTTCTATACGTACCCGGCCTTGACGCCCCGGCCCTCAAGTTCAGTCCCAAGCCGGCCGGCACAAACGCCAACGCGATCGTGGTCGGCTACCCGGAGGACGGTCCGTTCGACGTGCGCGCGGCGCGCGTCCGTGATCGCGAGTACATCGACGGGCACGACATCTACGGCCACGGCACCGTCGAGCGGGAGATTTACTCGATCCGCTCCACGGTGCGCAGCGGCAACTCGGGCGGCCCCCTGATCGGCCCGGACGGCACGGTGCTCGGCATGGTGTTCGCGACGGCGCTCGACTCGTCCGACACCGGATTCGCGCTCACCGACGCCGAGATCGCGAGCGACGCCAACGCCGGCCGCCACGCGACCGCGTCGGTCAGCACCTTGGGTTGCACTCCTGGCTGATAACCCTGGCCTCCACCGGAGGTTGCGTGAGCCCAATGAAGGGCAGCGTGCACAGGATTGCGGCAGCGAGGGCGAGCGGTGGATAGCCACCGTGCACGAACATCAGCGTCGACGCCGTCGTGGCCAGCGTCGACGTGCCCCAGCTCAGCGCGTCGACGGCCCCCTGGCTCGTTGCGTCGCCGGCCAGGATGCCGCTGCCACCGACCGTGCTGAGATTCCAGCCGTAGCCGAGCAGGAACAGCGCCGCCGTCAGAGCAAGACTCCCGGGCGACGTCGCGACGAAGGTGGCGGAACCCGCGAGGATCGCCAACCCGGCGGACATGACGGCACGGGCGCCGATCCGGTCGAGCAACCATCCGGAGAGCGGCGCGAGCGCGAACATCCCGAACGTGTGCGCCGACAGCATGGTGCCGATGGCGGCCAGGTCGGCGTGGTGCATGTGCATCGACAGTGGCGCCGCTGTCATCACTGCGACCATGACCACCTGCGCGGTCACCATCGTTGCCGCGGCGGTCCGCACCGCCGGCATTTTGAACGGCCGGTCGTCCAAGGGCACCCGGGGCGGGCGCATCCGCGGCGTGGCCACCGCCACCAGCAGCGCTCCGAACACGGCGAGAGCGGCTAGCGCGAACGGGCCGCTCATCGGGCTCCAGCCCAGGGAGTCAGCCGAGTGCTGGGCCGGCATCATGAGCAGCGGACCACCGACGGCGCCAACCGTCCCGGCCCAGACCACGGCGCCGATCGCCGCGCCCCGCCGGTGAGGCGGATACAGGTCAGCGGCGGCGTAGCGCGATAGTTGTCCGCCGGCGTTCCCGACGCCGAGCAGCGTCATACCGACGATGAGGAGCGTGACGTCGTGGCACGGCACCGCGGCAACGGCGAGCAGCCCCCCGCCGAGGGCGGTTGAGTAGCCGGCGAGCAGCCCGGCGCGTCGCCCGTGGCCCGTCATGATCCGCGACAGCACGAGCGCGCCTACGCCGGTGCCGGCAACGGCGGCGGTGTTCGGCAGCGCGGCCAGCGCCGGACTGAGCTGATCGGCCGCAACAAGCGTGCTGACCGCGCTGGCCTCGGCAATGGCCGCGGTCATCAGGGCCGACGAGATGAACAGGGCGACGAGGGGCGGGGTCATGCCAAGAACGCTAGGAAGGATGATCGCTATCAGGAATGGCCAATCCGAGGTCTCGACCAGCTATCGCCTGTTGATCGAACGGCGAATCGGGCGCATGCTTTGCGAATGAGCAAGCAGCTGGATCCCACCGACTGGCGCATCCTCGACGCACTCCAGCGCGACGGACGGCTCTCCTACAACCAGCTGGCCCGGCGGGTGAACCTGTCGGCACCGGCTGTCGCCGAGCGGGTGCGACGCCTCGAGGAGCAGGGCGTGATCGCCGGTTACCAGGCCCGGGTCGATCCGGCCAAGGCCGGCCTGCCGCTGACGGCGTTCATCCAGATGCGGTGCACGCCCGGTCGTTGCCTGCTGCAGACGTCCAGCGCCGACGACCTGCCGGAAGTGGTCGAGGTGCACAAGCTCTCGGGCGAGTTTTGCTCGATGCTCAAGGTGCGGGTGGCGTCGATGCAGCACCTAGAGGGGCTGTTCGAGCGCATCGGCGAGCAGCACGGCCGGATGAACAC